>JANNGT010000381.1:0-36755 GCA_031404015.1 Gammaproteobacteria bacterium
GCGATGGTGATGTGCGACTCGATGGGGCACTGCGTCTGCTCGGGCGTCTCGAGCTTGCGGACGGCCCCGAAATCGGGGCGCGCGCGGTGCTGCGCACGTCACCGGAAGACCGTCTCGAGATCGGTGAGGCGAGCGTCCTGGTCTTCGGAAAATGGGGACGTCTCGAAGTCGGCGACCGCCAGGGTCTACCCGATGTGCTCGTCGGGTACGCCCCGAACAATTTTACCTTCACGGGAGCCGAGTACGGACCGGCATCCGGACCGAGCCTGGACCCGGGCGGTGGTCTCCAGGTTGCGTTTCTCGATCGTGACCTCGCCGTGCAACTGGCGCCGCTCACGTCGCTCGGATTCACTGCATCCCAGGCTGCCGACGAGTCGGGCAAGGCCCTGTACGTCTCACCCAAACGCAGAGGTTTTCTGGCCGGCGTCTCGTACGCGCCGAATGCGACGGATCCCCGCTTCCGCGATCTCGTCCAGCTCGGACTCACGCACGATACGTACTGGACGGACAACGTCCTGCACATCGGCGGATCGTACAGCTTCGCGGAAGGCAAACACGTGCCGGGCGGTCCGCCCGTTCGCGATCTGCACTCGATCAATGCGGGCGCCGCGCTCGTGCTCGATGACGACCTGCAGATCGGGCTCAGCGTCACGTATGACGGCACCAGCGGGCGTGCTGCCGCGTCGGGCGATCCGGCCGCATCAGATACCGTCGGGGCTGTCATGAGCATCAACTACAACCGTGGCCCGTGGACTGTCGGCACGTTCGCACAATGGGCGCAGGCGGAAGGCGAGGGTGCAAATTCCGGTAATGACGTTTTGCGCGCCGCCCAAGCGGGCGTGTCCTACCGCACGTCCACGCACATCCGAATTTACGGCGCGTACTATTACTACGACTTCGACGACGAAGGGGCGCAATTGCCCAACAGCAATTTCGACGGCGGGGTGTTTTTAGTCGGCGTCCGCGCCAGTTTGTAGCCGCTGATCAACGGTCTCGAACGATCTTAGTCAGCTCTTAATCCTCGAGGTGTCATATGACGACAAATGCGAGACTCATTGGAATGATTTCAACGGCTGTCGCCGGGCTCCTCACCGGAACCTCCAGTGCGCAGGTTCATCCGGAGAAGCCCACCTACTCGTACGAGAAATGCTATGGCATTGCCCGGCAAGGCAAGAACGACTGCTTCTTTGCCGCCAACTCGTGTGCGGGGACAGCCGAACGTGACAACGAGGCGGGCGCCTGGATCTATGTCCCAAAAGGCACGTGCGAGAGGATCGTCGGCGCAACGCTAAAGCCACCGAAGACGACATGATGCGCGAGCCGGCCACGTCAAAAGTGACGACTTTTACTGCTTCAAGATCCAGGCGCCGGACGAAAGGAACGCCTGCCTCGCGAACCTGAGGGCGGACCGCGGCTACTGCTTCAAGATTCAAGGCGACGACCTAAGGAAGTATTGCCTCGCGAACACGCCCCGCTGACCTGGCCGCCTGCCGATCATTTCTATCGTTACCCTAGACTGGCTAACGTCAGACCTAACGCGCCCAGACCGAGGACAACGACAAAAGCAATGCCCATCAGGATGATTAGCGCTGGAATGGCGGCGATTGCAATCTTGACCATTAGCCAAACCAGTGACCCGAACTCCATGTCGAAGTTTACGACCGTAACTCGGGCCACGTTGGAAATGGTCGTAGCGTTCGTAACGCCCTTGTTGGCCGCTGCATCCAAAACACTTCGCGCCGCTCCTTTTTCCCAGGAAGAATGAGCTATCGCCTGCAGCTGATGCCCCAGAGACTGCACTAGGACAGAGTCCCCCTGAGCGTGTGCTTCTTTGGCGCCTCGCAAAAGTCCTTCAAATTCAGTTTCGGCCATGTGTTTCCCCTAGTTATTCCCGCCCCTGCATGGATTCATATAGCTGCGGCAGTCATATTCTTCAGTCTTGCTGCGCTTGCCAAGTCAGTTCTATCAGCAAGAAGTCAGAGGATGACGCGTAGCGCGGCCGGCCGCATTTAGGTGCCTTTATTCGTTGGGACTTGATTGACTAGTTGAGGGCTGGCTTCCGGCTTTGCTTCCAATTGCAGGCATAGATGAGAACATTCTCGTCTCCGCCGCCGAGCGACCCATTTGACATAACCGCATCCTGTGCGTCTCGGACGAAGCTTGCTTCGTGCATGACTCCGCGATTGTGTTGCGAGAAGAGTGCTTGCGGGATTACGTGCTGCGGCCGAACGATGATCTCCTCCTTCTGAGAACCTCGATCGTGCCATCGCTTCCTCTCCTTGCCATGCAAGGACCTCGAAAGCACCTTACTCCAGTTCTAATTGACTACGAAAAATCGGGGTGACGTCACACCGAAGCGGAGTTCTGGTAACGTCCAACGTTGGTCGCCTACCTCCCACGGTTGGCGACCCAACAAATAACGAACAGGGGAGAACACGTACATGACGGATTCACGTTGGAGCAGGGTCATGCGGGGCAGCCTCGCATTCGCAGCACAGGTCACGTTGCTGGCGCTGGCGGCGGTCGGCCCGATCAGCGCCGCGCAGGATGACACCGATGCCGACTCGGCGATCAAGTCGTGCCAGAGTCCGCCCGATCCGCCGGGCCTGGCTGCAGGTCTTGAGCGCCGCTGCCCCGCGATCCGCGGCAGCTCCGGAATCGCACGCGGCGACTTCAACGGCGACGGCGTCGCCGATCTGGCGATTGGCGCCCCCGGGGAGGACCTCCCGGACCTCAACAGGGGCAACGTCGCCGACGCGGGCGTCGTGCACGTGATTTACGGCACCGCTGCGAACGGCCTGGTGGCGTCGGCCACTGGCCTGCCAACGACGCAATTGCTGCGCCAGCCACAATTCTCTTTGACCCTCGGGGCGGAGGTTGCCGAGTCAGGAGACCGGTTCGGTTCGTCGCTGGCCGCCGGCGACTTCGACGGCGACGGCTTCTCGGACCTGGCCGTCGGGTCGCCGAATGACGACGCGTCGGGCACGACTGCCCGCGGACGGGTGCAGGTGTTCCGCGGTTCCAGCGCCGGGCTCGCGACCACTGCCAGCGCAACCTTCGGCCCGCAGCTGTTCAGCGAGTTCGCGAATCCGGAGAGCTCGCGCGGCGCCACGTCGCTGACCTGGGGTGACTTCAACGGCGACTCCATCGGCGATCTCGCGGTCGGCTCGTACGCCACCGATGTTTCCCGCATCACTCCGACCTATTCTCGGGTCACCGTGCTGTACGGCTCCGCCAAGGTGGGGCTCACGACCAGCGGCAGCCAGCAGTTCGTGGGCAGCAATTTCGTCGCCGAGGCGGTCAACGAAGAACTACCGAAGGCGCTGTCGGCCGGCGACTTCAACGGCGATGGCAGGTTCGATCTCGCGATCGGATCGCCACGATCGCATCTCGGCAACATCCGTCTCGCAGGCGTTGTCACGGTCGTGTACGGCTCGGCCAGCGGCCTGACCGACACGGGCCGCCAGGTCTGGCATGCCAATGTGGACAACGTGCCGACGGTCGCCAGCCAGGCGGATTTCTTCGGCGCGGCGGTCGCGACTGGCACCATGAACGGCGACCGTTTCGCGGACCTCGCCATCGGCATTCCGAACGAGACCGTCGGCACGTCCGGTACCGCCGGTGCGGTCGTCATGCTGTATGGCTCAGGCACGGGCCTGCAGGCCCCAGCGACGGGCAACGCGGCGCAGTTGTGGACCCAGGCCTCCAGCGCCACCTTCGGGTCGGCTGAAGTGGGCGACAAGTTCGGTTCGGCCCTGGCGTCGGGTGACTTCGACGGCAACGGCGTCAAGGACCTGGCGGTTGGCGTGCCCGGTGAGGATCTCACCGCCGGGACCGATGCCGGCATGGTGAACGTGATCTACGGTACCAGCAGCGGACTGTCCGTGACCGCCGGGACCAACCCGATCGCCATCGTGCAGAGTTCTTTCGGCGAACCGGTAGAGCCGGGCGACCAGTTCGGGGCAACGCTGTCGGCATGGAATTTCGGTCGCAGCGCCCAGGCCGACTTGGCCATGGGCGCGCCGCTGGAAGACATCGGCACGCTGGTCGATGCCGGCGCGATGTTCGTCATCTACGGCGGCACCACCGGTTTGAAGCCCGCCACCTCGACCGTCCAGACGTGGACGCAGGATTCCGCGAATGTGCCCGACGCCGCCGAAGCCGGCGATCAGTTCGGCAGTGCGGCCTACTGACACCCGGCGCTCTGTGGACTGGGGCTGACGGGCCTCGCCGAGCGCGGCGCGGGCTCAGCGTCCGATGTCGTTGTTTCAATCCGGCGGCCACCGGGTAACCGTCTGGGGTTCTGTTTGCATTAGCGTCCTGCCAGATTGCTAGATTCGCCAGACTCGCCGGGTCGCACCGAAACCACCGCCGTTCGGTCCGCGCTCGGTCGCGGTGCGCCTGCTCATCGCGCAAATACCGCCGCACCGTATTACGCGACAGCCCCATCCGCCGACTGATCTGCCGAATCGACTCCCCTTGCCGGGCCAAGACCTGAATCTCCACTGCTTGCTCCTGGGTCAACATGTCGGCGGTCCAAAAGACCGCCATCCTCACCCAGGTGGGTCACTTTTACTTCGGCGCAGTGGGTCAGTTTTACATCGGCGCTAACAGCTGGCGCGTGACTGAGCCGCAGACGAACTCCGCAAAGCAGGTTGCCGACGAGCCAGCACTCGCCTTGCGTTTATCCGCGGCCCTGGGATACACCAGAATCCGTCCAACCCAGTTCGAAGTCGCCTGCGGATTCCACGCCAGTCGCCAATGGAGCCACCTAAATGCAATGCCCCAAGTGCAGTTCACACACTGCCGTAAAGTGCGAAATCGCCTACGAACAAGGAAAGACGACCTCGACGGTGAGAGGCTCAGACGGGACCTCCAGGGACGTCACCAGTCTTTCTGCGTTCGCGCAGCGCGCCGCACCCCCAATTTCGGGGGTCGGGTATACCGGCGGCGGTATGGCAGTAGTCGGCTTCATTTGGGTCGTGCTCAATGACATGAGCGCAATGCGCGGACAGGATGTCACGACCTATATTGGCTGGATTGCGATCGTGTTTGCGCTCCTTTTCATCTGGCGTCTTCTTGCGTTGCCAAAGTACTTTCGAGCACGCACTGATTGGCAAAACACGTGGATCTGCGGGACATGCGGACACAAATTCATGGTCTGACGCCGACGCCAGAACTCGCACATCGCAATAGGTCCGGGCGTGCCGGAGCCGCCGAGCGCATCGCCGACCTGCTCGCGAGCCAGGTGTCGAGCCAGCAGCTGGCGCTCAACCTCTCGCTGTCGGGCAACACGCTGTTCCCGGCTGGGCAGGTCGCGACCCCGTACATCATGGGTGCCGCCGCTTGCGACCGCGTTCCCGGCGAATTCATCGCTGACGACGCAGCTGCAAACCGTTGCGAAGATAATCAACGTGCGCGAGCGGCTTGGCATGAGCCGGCAGGTGTTCTTCGTCGCAACGGGCGGATTCGACACGCACGACGACCAGCTGCAGGATCAGCCGGGACTGCTCGGCAACGTCAGTGCGAGCCTCGCAGCGTTCCACGCGGCGCTGTGAAGGGCCGCACGATCTACCGGCGCTACCCCGTGTTCGCGATCAACGGCGCGGACGACTTGGGGAGGAGGGCGCATGATTCCGGCAGTGTCGTCGGATCAGTACGCCGCGACGGTCGCGAAGTGGTTCGGCGTGCCAGACGCGGATCTGGCGAAGATCGCGCCGAGCATCGGCAATTTCGCCGATGCGGGACCTCCGCTGTTTGATCTGGCAAAACAGTTGCCAGGCACCGCATTTCCTACTGGATCATCCGCACCGTCGACACAGGCGCGAAATCGAACTTCCGCGTCTTCGCATTCCACACGAGCGAGCGGTCGCAGAAGTTCTCGCTGCCGAAGCCCTTCGCCGGCGGCTTGCCACATGACGGGCCCGACACCGTGAGCCATAGCTTCGCGGCCGGCCCCGCGCCCTCCAGCGTCAAGCCGTAAGACATGTCGTTGAACGCCTCGGTTGCGCCACCCTTGCCGTCGCCGACGTAGACGATCACGCCCTTTGCGCGGTCGCCGTAGACGCTGGCGGCGCCATCGCAGTTGATCGCCCCGACCTCGAACAAGTAGTCCTCGATGCTATCGCCGTTCAGGTCGGCGCGCCTGACGGCATTCGCGGTGTCCGGCTTGCCGCCGACCTCGGTGCAGATCGCGGCTGTTTCCTTCACGGCCTTGGCGACAACGGCAGGCAGCGGCGGCGGAGCGGCCGCCCGCGCCGCGACACAACAAAAAAAGACGGCGACACTCGTGGCTACGAATCGTTCGATGCGCATGGCTTGCCCTCCCCCTGGGACGGCCGACGCTACGCCCCAACCAGCCGGTGGTCAACGAGCGGCGGGGCGGAGCACGCTCAGGTGCCACCTCGAGTAGCATGGTCAGGATGTCGGCCACCATCGCTCGATCGAATCCGTATGCGGTCTCCAATACCCAGACCGTCTCGACAAGTACCATGTTGGATATGTAGCAGGGGCGCGTCGGCTCTCGTGCGCTTCAATATCCGTCGCCGTAAGGTCGCAAGTCAGAAGAACTGCAGGGGAAGGTTCATGAAGGCTCTGAGTCTGCCGATGGACGTGCTTGGACGGGTGTTGCTGGGATTGTATTTCCTGCTGCCCGGATTGATGAAAATCACGGGTTACGTCGGCATGCAGGCCTATATGACCCAGCATGGCGTGCCATGGGCGTCGCCACTTTTGATACTGACTATCGTGTTGGAAGTCGGTGGCGGGCTCGCGTTGATCGCAGGCTGGCGGACAAAGTGGGTAGCGCTTCTCCTGGCGGGCCTGACGCTGGTGATCAACGTGTACATGCATGACTTCTGGAATTTCTACGAGGGTGGAAGCCAGCAACACGAGACGCAGAACTTCATCAAGAACATGGCCATATTCGCCGGTCTACTGATTCTGGCTGCACGGGGCGCACCAAGGGCTTCGCTGGATGCTCGCGCATCGCCCCCCTAACCGGACTGTGAACAGGCGATGAAGTTTGACTGCCTGGACTGGTTGATACCGCTCTCGGAGTCGCACCTGCGATCGATCCTGAGGTCATGGGCGGGTCATTACAATCACGGACGCCCGCACATGGCGCTCGGCCCAGGCGTGCCGGACCCTCCATCGGAGATTGTGCCGCCCGCGACACCTCCAAACCGCCATCGGATCGGCGAGCGCCTCGAGGTGCGCGTCAGATTGGTGCTGGGTGGCTTGCATCTCGCGCACCCGGGTCCCGCACTTTTTGGCGTCCGCTGTTCGGAGTACGCTGTTGGCGCACCCCGGCAGAGGAAGCCAGGTGCCCAACGACAAACACCTAAGGGGGATAATCCATGTTCAATCGTATGGTGGCCTCGGCCACGGCCGTGCTATTGCTCTTCACAGTTTCCGGCAGCGCGTCCGCAGCGGAATGGAGCGCCGAGCAGCAGGAGATATGGAAGGTCGAACAGCAGCAATGGAAGATGTCGGCGACCAAGGATATGAGTTGGATCGACACCATGGTTCATCCGAACATGACGTTCTGGGAAGCCGGTGCGCCGATGCCTCGCGACAAGGCATCACTCAAACACTGGAGCCGGTTCGACGCCGACAACGGTACTACCCTCGAACAGGAACTGTTTCCGATTTCGGCGACAGTCACCGGCAACATGGCGGTGGTGCATTACAACTACATGATCGCTCGTGAGAACCACAAGAAGGAACGGGAGAGGGTCACCGGGAACTACACGGACGTGCTGATCAAGGAGAACGGCCGCTGGCAGTTCCTGACCTGGGCGGGCGGAGACCATCCGAAGAAGTGAAGCCCCTGTGCGTCATATTGGCGTGACCCGCGCGCCCGTGACCCCGGCCCCGCGCCGGGGTTTCTGTATCTGGTGAGGTCCGTTCCTGGCCTGTAAACAGGCGTTGAAGTTTGACCAGGAAATGGCCCTGACCGGCGTCGGAGCATGACCAGGGCTCAAGAGCCATTTCTCGATGAGAATCGTGAGCCTGTCTCCTTTTCACATGGTCAACATCGGACGCCAGATGCTGGTCAATCCACGGCGCCGGTTTACAGCCGGTAGCGTCTTCGAGCGTGCCTGGCTGTGCGACACGCGAGGTTCGGTCAATACTTACTTTATGGACGCAAAGGCAAGCCAGGCGTACCTTGGCTGTGGTCTCCAGCGACCACGTCGAACGAAGCACTTAGCCGAGGTGACGCCATGCGCCCGCGAAACGCCCGCCTGCTGATACTGGCCACCGCTATCGTCGCTCTCCCGGGCTGCATGTCGGCTGCAGAGCACCGCGCCGACGTCAGCAATCCGACAAGTGACCGAGTCACCGTTGGGACAGTGCAGAAAGAGGTTCGCGTCGGCATGTCCGGGTCCGAGGTGGCCGCCGTTCTTGGCTCACCGAACATCGTGAGCACGGACGAGGAACGCCGGGAGGTCTGGATATACGACAAGATTTCCACCGACGTTACGTACTCGACCAGTAGCGGCGGATTGAGTGCCCTCATCTTCGGCGGCGGGTCCGGGGTAGGTGGTGGAGTCGGAGGAAGCGCCGGCCGCAACGCAGGCGCATCGTCCACCAGCCAGAAGACCCTCACGGTCATCATCAAGTTTGATGACGCCAAGAAGGTGCGGGACTTCGCGTACCACACGTCCAGCTTCTGAGTCCGAACATGACCATGTCCAGCCTCGGGCGCCCTGGAATCAGGAGGCTGCTGCTTGCTTTCTCTGTAGCTGCTGTACTTGCCGGGTGTGCGACCATCCCTGAAGACGCACTCACGCCAACGCCTGACTCGCTCGAGCGTCGCCAACTGCAGTCGCGACGATTAGACGGCATCAGCGAAACCAATCTGCTCGCGGCATCTGCAGGCGTGCTCCAGGATCTGGGGTTCAATATCGATGAGAGCGAGACCAAGCTCGGCGTCATCGTCGCCTCCAAGGACAGATCCGCATGGAACGCGGGACAGATCGCGGCTGCCGTCGCGCTGGCGCTTTTTGGCACTCAATACGCCGTGGACAAGACACAAAAGATTCGCGTGTCTCTCGTCACGCGCCCGGCTCTTGCGGCGGACGGTACGCCCAGGGCCGACTCCCAGATCCTGAGGATCACGATCCAGCGTCTGGTCTGGAATACTGCCAACCAGCTTTCGCGCATTGATTCAATCGAGGACCCGATGGTCTACCAGGAGTTCTTCGAGCGATTGTCCAAGAGCATCTTTCTTGAACTGCAGGCAATCTAATGACTAGCCATCGAACCGTAGCGGCACTTTTGCTTGCTGCAGTGCTCGTCGGTTGCGCGCCATCAACCAAGGTAATCATGGGCTCGGAGCAGAGCGCGGTTCAATTGCGCAGCTATCAGCAGCGCGCGTTCGATACCGCAGACAAGACGCAGACACTCCGCTCCGTGATTTCAACGCTGCAGGACCTGAGCTTCGTGGTTGACAAGGCGGATCTCGATCTCGGGACCGTGAGCGCGACGAAGCTTTCGGGTTATCAGGTCCGCATGACGGTGACAGCACGTCCCCGTGGGACGAGCCAGATGCTGGTTCGCGCCAATGCGCAGTACATGGATAAAGCCGTGGAGGATCCCAAGCCGTACCAGGATTTCTTTACCGCTTTGGAAAAGTCCATGTTTCTGACCGCGCATCAGGTTGACTGAACGCGTCGTATGTAAACAGGCGTTGAAGTGTGACCAGGAAATGGCCCTGACCGGCGTCGGAGCATGACCAAGGCTCAAGAGCCACTTCTCGATGCGAATCGTGAGCTTGTCTCCTTTTCACATGGTCAACATCGGACGCCAGATGCTGGTCAATCCTCGGCGCCGGTTTACATGCTGACGTTTGATCAGGACACGTTGAAATCCATCGAGTGAGGCTGTGAGACGCCGAGGAAGCGGGCGCCCACCGCGGCTTCTGCGGGGGAGATCGGTGTCGTGGGTTCGGGCGGTGGTGGTGCGGCGATACTGCTCACGCCCGTCGGGCGCCAGGAGGGTCGGGGCGTGGTGATGCGAAATGCGGATCTGGAGTCGCTGGCCGCCGAGCTTGAGGCGCATCCGGACTTCCGGGTGCTGCGTCGGCTCGACGTCGCGCGCGAGTGGCCGGCGCTGGCGGGGTCGACCGTACGGCACGCCGCGATCGTGGATACCGAGACCACGGGGACGGACCCTGCGGTGGACAAGATCCTCGAGCTCGCAGTGGTGGTGTTCGAGTACTGCGCGGCGACTGGGGCCGTCGGACGGGTGCTCGGCGCGTACGACGGGCTGGAGGACCCAGGGGTGCCGATTCCGCCCTCGAGCACCGCGATTCACGGGATCACGGACGAGATGGTGGCCGGGAAGCGCATCGACGACGCATCGGTGCGGGGCCTGCTCGATGGCGTCGGCCTCGTGATCGCACACAACGCCGGGTTCGATCGGAAGTTCCTGGAGCCGCGGCTGCCTGTGTTCGCGTCGCTGCCGTGGGCGTGCTCCTGGGCCGAGGTGCCGTGGAGCGAGGTGGGGATCGAGAGCTCGAAGCTCGAGTACCTGGTGTATCGCTCGGGGTTCTTCTTCGAAGGGCATCGCGCGGAGATTGATTGCCGCGCGCTGCTCGAGGTGTTGCGGCGCCCGTTCGGTGAGTCGGGGAGCCCGGCGCTCAAGGTGTTGCTCGAATCGGCGCGGGCGCCGTCGTTCCGGTTGTGGGCGACGGGGTCGCCGTTCGAGTCGAAGGATGGCCTGAAGAAGCGCGGCTACTGGTGGGAGTCTGGGAAGCGATGCTGGTACGGGGAGTTCCACTCGCGCGAGGACGTGGAGTCGGAGCTGCCGTGGCTCAGGGAGACGGTGTACGGGAGCAAGAGTGTCACGCTCGACCTGGACGAGTTCGATGCGATAACGCGGTATTCGGGGCGAGAGGGGCGGCGCGAGAAGGTGAGGACGTAGGCGTGCGGGACGAATTGCAGGTGCTGCCGGGAGTGGGGCCGAGCATCGCCGGTGATCTGCGGCGGCTGGGCGTGAAGTCGGTGAAGGACCTCGCGCGGCGGGATCCGGAGCGGTTGTATGCGCGGCTGTGCCAGATGACCGGGACGCGGCAGGACCCGTGCGTGCTGTACACGTTCCGGTGTGCGGTGTATGCGGCGCGGACGGAGAAGCCGGAGCCGGAGTTGTTGAAGTGGTGGAACTGGAAGAAGCGGACGTTGAACGAGGCATGACGCTCGACGTGCGACGGTCCGTGCTGCGGGCTTTGCGCCAGCAATTCCGGCTCGAGTGGCGGGGCATTCACGGTGTGGCGCACTGGGCGCAGGCGGCCGAGGAGTGCGGAGTGGATGGCCACCCGAAGGTTTGAGAGAGTGGAGGTGGGCAACATGCGTCTGGCCACAGTGTTCGCGGTACTGGTCGTCGCGCTGTCGTGCAGCGCGTTGCCCGGCTGCTCGCGCGGCGGCAGCGAGCTCGACGGTACGCGGTGGAAGCTGATCGGGTGGAGCGTCAGCTCGATCGATCCTGCGCAGATCATGATCACGGCGGCGTTTGCGGACGGGCAGGTCTCCGGCAACGGCGGTGTGAACAATTACAGCGGGCCGTTCAGGCCGGGGCGGGATCGGGCGATTGCGCTGGGTCCGTTCGTCAGTACCGAGATGGCCGGTGCGGAGCCGGCGATGCGTGCCGAAGGCGCGTATCTCACGCTGCTGGGGCAGGTGCGCTCGTATCGAGTGGAGGCGGGCCGGTTGATGCTGTTCGATGCCGGCGGGAACGAGGTGTTGAGCTTCGCCGCGGTGCCGGCGTTGTCAGATGCTAGAGCGGACGACCGTGGCGAACGGGAAGCAGAATCGCCGGAGGCGACATGAGGCAAACGATGAATCCGAGTTGCGTGGCGACGGCTTCTCGGCGCTGACGGCATCCGGTCCTAGGGGAGCCTTGCACAGGTCGGCGCGTGTCACCGGTTCAGAGGAGGGCGAACAGCATCATCGCCAGCCCGGCGATCCCCACGCCCCAGACCAGGCTGCGCAGGTAGGTGATACCGGCCCAGTACACCGGCAGGTAGACGATCCGTGACCAGAAGAAGACCTGGGCCCCGAGGGTCGCGTCGGCGTCGCGACCGACTGCATGCGCCGTGAGCGCCAGCGCCGTGAACAGAACGAAATTCTCCAGCGTGTTCGTCGCCGCGCGAACGGCACGTCCGCCGAGCGGTGTAGCCTCGGGCAGGTGGTCGCGGTTGCTCAAGCCGACCTTCATGCCGTCCAGCGTCCACTCGCGGTTGCGCAGCGCTGCCGCGGCCATGATCGACACCCAGGTCAGGACAGTCGCATAGGCGACGAGTTGGAGCAGCGGAGTCATGCGTACCTCGGTGGAGTCAGGATCGGTTTGCGCTTTGGTCGTGGTGAGCGGGGCCGCTGATCGACAGCGTAGCGCTGACGCTGCTGTTCGGGTTCCTGCACTGGCTGCCGCTCAAGAAGGGGGCGTAGCGCGGCTTCCGTGCCAGGCAGGTGGCGGGCGGCCCCACACCGTTGTAGGGGTCAGGTGCCAGTCGCAGCTCCCCTGCGGTCAACAAGCTCAGAAGCACGAGCTCAAATTCAAGCTGAAGTCGAATGGCTGTGTCGAATCGGTGCTCAAGAGAGATGATACCGACGGTACGGAGGTGACGGTCTGCAGGGGCGATACCGTGGAGTGGAAGATCAGAGCGTCCACCAAGTCGAAGTCAGTTATTTTCGACAAGGGGGGTGGCAGTCCGTTCGAGTGGTCCGATTCAGAATTCCAAGGTGATAAAACCACGGGTCTCGTCGCAAGCCAACATCAGCCTGTTGCGGTGTTCGATGCACCGGATGACGGCAAGGTGCACGAGATTGCCGTCACCAAACTCGTCTTCGCGCGAGGCGTCCAATATGACCTCGACGGTGCTGCTCGTGGCACTGTAACCAGCTTGGAGCGGCTCAGCGGTGTGACCAACCCGAGAAGCACGATACGACCCGCGAAAGTATCGGAGCTTGACGCGCGACGGATCAGCTTTTCGATGGATCGCAGGGGCGGCAAGGTTGGCTGCGAAGGCCTTGATATTGTGGACCGAAAGGCGAACACGGCCTGGATCGTTCAAACAGTCTTTGGTAAGGCAAAGCCGCTGCTCGCATTCGCGACCCTGAACATCGAGGGTGAACGGGCCGCAGCAGCATCAAACCTCGACTCGGTTTCGATTGTCGCGGAGCAATAGCCACTCATAAGGAGACATCATTTCTGCAACGATATCTCGGTTTCTCATTGCGGCGACGATCGCTACGCCAAGCGTAGCGCTTGCGGCGGAGCGCGATCCGGTCGGAGCGGCGATCGGCGGTGCCCTCGCTGCAGGGGTCATCGGCGCACTGTTCGCCGCAGCAACGTGGTTCGGCAACAAGCGCAAGGCCGCTGCGGACGCGAACCCCGGCGTCGCGACCAAGGGAGCCGTTGGTGCAATCCTGCGGTTCGTGCTTTGGGGGACGGTTGTAGTCGGAATTCTTTTCCTCTGGTGGATCGTGGCGAACAAATGACGGCGCCGCCCGCTCTATCCGAAGCGTGCGGGCTTTGCGGCTTGACTGCAACGAAACCCCCGGGCTCCAGCGTAAACACTTGCTTGCGACATGCAAGTTTCTTGTGTAATTTGCAGACGTCGCTGGCGTGAACTGACCTTCGGCGCGCTCGGCCCCGGCCCGATGTGGATTCCACTCATCAGGAGGGGGACGATGCAGGCGAAGCAGTCCACGGCAGAGCGCAGAACCGTCGATGGCGCGAGCGGACATTTTGGTGCGCTACCAGACAGTCTCGCTGCTGCCCCGCAGCCCATCGGTCCCGAGGCACTGGTGCGGGGCGGCAATCCGGTCTGATGACTAGTACGATCGGCAGGCCTGGGATTTTTACAATTGGAGGGGTCCGATGAGTCCGGAACGACAGGCTGATTATGATGTGATTGCGGTAGGGGCCGGATTTGCCGGGTTGGCCATGATCCACTTCGCGCGTGAAGCGGGGCTGTCGATCCGCGTGTTCGACAAGGGGTCAGACATCGGTGGCACCTGGAACTGGAATCGCTACCCGGGCGCGGCGAGCGACAGCGAGTGCTACTACTATTGCCTGGCGTTCTCGAAGGAACTGCTGCAGGACTGGTCGTGGTCTGTCCGCTACCCCGGTTGGGAAGAGAACCTGCGCTACATGCATTTCGTGGCGGACCGCTGCGCAATGTGGCCGCACATTCAGCTCAACACGAAGATCGTCAGGGCTGACTTCCAGGAAGACACGGGGCTCTGGCGCATCCAGACGGAGGGAGGCGAGTGTGTCACCTGCCGGTACTTCGTCAGCGCGATGGGGATGATCTCCGAGCCGGTGATCCCGCACTTCAAGGGCATGGACACCTTCAAGGGTCCGCTGTTCCATTCCTCCCGCTGGCCGGCGGGAGGTCTCGACTACGCCGGCAAGCGCGTCGGCATCATCGGCACCGGCGCCACCACGGTGCAGATGCTCCCGGTGCTGGCTCAAACTGCGGGGAGCGTGACGGTCTTCCAGCGCACGGCGAACTTCGTGATGCCGGCCGTACAGAAACCGATGACGCCCGAGTGGGAGAGTGAAATCAAGGCCAACTACGACGCCATCGTCGCCAAGTGCCGCAACCACGTGTTCGGCATGGCCTTCGACAGCCCTGTGGGTCGCAACATAGCGGATACGCCGCCGGATGAAGTGCAGAGGATCCTCGAGGAACATTGGCCGCGAGGCAGTTTCCGCTTCTGCTTCGAGACCTTCGATGACCTGTTGACCAATGCCGAATCCAACCGGATCGTCGGCGAGTTCGTGATTCGCAAGATGCTCGAGAACGTGCGGGATCCGGACGTCCGCGACATGCTCACGCCGAAGGGCTATCCCTTCTTCGCCAAGCGGCCGCCGCTCGATCACGGTTACTTCGAGGCCTACAACAGGGAAAACGTCAAGCTGGTGGACATCGGCAGCCGGGAGCCGCTGGTCGAGATCACGGAGACCGGCATACGCACGACCAAGCAGCACTACGAGTTCGACATCATCGTGCTTTCCACTGGCTTCCAAGCCTATACGGGCGGGCAGGAAGCACTGCCGATTCGCGGTCGCAACGGCCTGCTGCTCAAGGACAAGTGGCGCGAGGTCTCCGCTTCGATCATGGGCGTGTTCGTGGCCGAGTTCCCCAACCTTTTCATGATCACGGGACCCCAGGCACCGTTCGCGAACCTGCCCACGTCGATCGAACAGAACACGATCTACATCGTCGACTGCATCAAGAAGATGGAAGCCGAGGGTCTCGACCTGTGCGAACCGAAGCGTGATGCGGAGGAGGCATGGGTCGCCCACACGGCGGACATCCATCGCCAGACGCTGATGGCCCAGGGCGACAAGGTGCACTCGTGGATGATGGGTGCGAATCTCGAGGACAGGAAGCCCCGCGTGCTCATCTACTTCGGCGGTGCAAATGCCTACTACGACAAGCTGCGAGAGTCCGCGGACGCCGGCTTCCCCGAGGTCGAGTTCGCGCGGCTGGCCGGGTAGCGACGCAACTGTTGCACGTTCTTTTTTGAGATTGCGCCAGGGGATGCCTCGATGCACGTAGACCATGTGCAGATTGCCGCGGTTGCAATACTCATGGTCGCCGCCCATGGGCCGGTGTCAGCGGCGGCCCAGGCGTTCACCGCCCAGCAGGCTGCAGCGGGCCGGGACACGTATGGCCGTTACTGTTCCGAATGTCATCACAGCTCGTTGCGCGGCAGTGCTCACGGCGCGCCGCTGACCGGTCCAGCCTTCGTCGGGAGGTGGAGCGATCGCAGTTCCACGGATCTCTACCAGTACATCCGCACGCGCATGTCTACGACTGTGCCCGTCTCCGCCGGCGACGATGTATACCTCGGGCTCGTGGCGCACATCCTCGAAGTCAACGGCGCCACTGCGGGTGACGTACGTCTCGTGGCCGACGCGGGTGTGCGTATCGGTACCGAGCTCGGCGGTGCTGCCCCGGCGACCCAGGCCGCTGCGGTGGTAGCGCCGGCCGCGGCGGCGGCACCCGCGGCGGGCAGCCCAAGCGCCACTTGGGAAGGCGCGGGCGGAATTGCCGAGGCGGCCGCGCGGGCGGGGCAGTGGACCAATCGCGAGACGAAGCCGCTCGCCCCGGTCACCTCGGATATGTTGCGCAAACCACCGGACGCCGACTGGCTCAGCTGGCGGCGCACGCTCGACGGCAGCGGCTACAGTCCCCTGCGCCAGATCGACCGCGGCAACGTGCGCGGCCTGCGGCTGGCGTGGTCAATGGTCATGCGTGAGGGCAGCAACCAGATCACGCCGCTCGTGCACGACGGCGTCATGTTCCTGACGCACGCCGCAAACGTGATTCAGGCCTTGGACGCCGCGACCGGTGATCTGATCTGGGAGTACGCTTACCCGTTCCCTCCCGACTCGCGTGCGCTCGGTGGTCCGACGCGCAACATAGCGATTTACGGCGACAAGCTGTTCCTCGCAACCTACGACGCCGCGCTCGTGGCAATCGACGTACGCACGGGCAAGCAGCTCTGGCGCACGGTCAAGGCCGACTACAGGAATGGCTATACTCATTCATCCGGCCCGATCATTGCCGACGGCGTCGTCGTCAGCGGCATCAACGGCTGCGAGCGATTCAAGCCCGATGGCTGCTTCATCACCGGCCACGATCCGGAGACGGGCCGCGAACTGTGGCGTACCTCGACGATCGCGCTGCCCGGCGATCCCAACGACGCTTCCTGGGCCGGAATACCACCGACGCGCCGCGGCGGCGCCGACACCTGGATCGCAGGCAGCTACGACCCGGCTCTGCGGCTGATCATCCTGGGGACTTCCCAGGCGAAGCCCTGGGTTGCTGCCAGTCGGGGCATGTCGCCGCGCGATGCGGCGCTGTACACGAATTCGACGCTGGCGCTGGACCCCCGCACGGGAGCGATTCGCTGGTACTTCCAGCACGTCCCCGGAGAAACGCTCGACATGGAGACCGGGTTCGAGCGCGTCCTCATCGACGTCGACGGACAGCCACTGGTGTTCACGGTGGGCAAGGACGGTCTGTTATGGAAACTGGACCGTCGCAGCGGCAAGTTCATCGGCTTGACCGAAACGCTGTACCAGAACCTGTTCGCATCGATTGATCATCGCAGCGGCCGCGTCAAGTACCGTCAGGACATCCTCGATGCAAAGGTCGGCGACTGGGTGTCGGTGTGTCCCAGCATCTATGGCGGCCACAACTGGCAGTCCATGGCTTACAGTCCTGAGACTTTCTCGCTCGTGATCCCCCTGCATCAGCTCTGCATGAAAATGGCTGGTCGCGAAGTCGATCTCGGCGAAGGCGGCGGCGGCTATGGGGGCGAATCAACGATCTTCGAGATGCCCGGGGTCGACGGCAAGCTTGGCAAGCTCAGTTCCTTCGACGTTCGAACGCTGCAGCAGCGTTGGACGTACACGCAGCGAGCCATGTTCCTGACCGGCGTTCTGACCACCGGTGGCGGGCTCGCATTCGTCGGCGATCTCGACCGCTACTTCAAGGCCTTCGACGTCGACACGGGCAAGGTCCTCTGGCAGACGAGACTGGGGTCCACGCCACACGGCTACCCCGTCAGTTATGCCGCCGGCGGCAGGCAATTCGTCGCCGTACCCACCGGCATGGGCGTGTTCAAGCTGATGACGGCCCAGCAGAGCCCCGACATCTACCAGCCCTCGGGCGGCACCGCGCTGTACGTGTTCGAGCTGCCGTAACGCTCAGACCATGTCGCTGCGATGACGGGAGAGGTCGCCGACCAGGTCGGGGACAATGACTCGCTCGCGGAAGTACCACTGTTCCGCCTCGCGCGCGAAGACGTCGTGGTAGCTGCCAATGAAGATGGCCTGCAGGGGAAAGTCGGGTGGCACTGCCTGCATAACGGTAATGCAGGAGCGGGCGGTGGCTCGGTCGCCGTCAGCGGCGACTTCGATCAGGACGTTGCTCATCAGGTGCCGGGTGCGAGGCAGGCCATCGTAGAGGGTGACGTTGGCGAGCAGGGCGCGAACCGCGGTCTCGCCCTCCGCGAGGTCACCGGCGATGCCCCAGCGGCCGCCCCGGAACAGGGCCGCGCAACCATCGAGATCGCCACGGTCGATGCTGTCGCAATACTCGGCCATCAACGCGAGGATGCGCTGCTCCGCTCGCCGTGTGGCGGGTGAGTCGACGGCCGCGCCGGCGCTCATTCGTCCAGGCCCACCTTGCCGGCTTCGCGCATGATCGGCTTGTATTCCGAGAAGCGCGGCGCACCGGCGACCGAGCCCGTGGTGATGCCGGCATCCACCGTCAAGGTCATGCCACTGGTATATCCCGACTCATCGCTGGCCAGCCAGAGTACGGCGTTGGCGACATCGTCCGCCAGGCCGGGACGCCCCTTCAACGGCGATTCGTCGGTGAGCATTTTCACCGTGGTATCGATTGCAGTGTGATCACCCAGGTACGCCTGCGCAACCATCGGGGTGGCCACGCTGTAAGGGGCTACGCAATTCGCCCTGACGCCGTAGGGGCCCACTTCCGCGGCCAGGTTACGGGTGAGACCCACCACCGCGTGCTTGGCGGCACAGTAGGCGTGCGGGCCGAGGCCACCGGTGACCCCGGCGACGCTGGACATGCTGATGATGGAGCCGGAGCCGGCCTTCTTCATCACCCGCGATGCGTGCTTCATGCCGTAGAACACGCCGTTGAGGAGGATGTCGATGGTGAGTTTCCACTCCGCCGCCGGGGTGCTCTCCATCGGCCCGATCGCGCCGACGATTCCCGCGTTGTTGAACATGATGTCCAGCTTGCCGTGGCGGCGGATGGCCATCTCCACCAAGGCTTCGACGTCGCTCTCGCGAGTGACGTCGCAGATCTGGAAATGGGCGGCTGTGCCGAGGCTGGCAGCCATGGCGTCACCGGCCGCCTGCTGAATGTCGCCGAGGATGACGTAGGCGCCTTCGGCCACAAACCTGGCTGCCGTCGCGGCGCCGATGCCGCTGGCGCCACCGGTGATCACCGCTACCTTGCCTTTAAGTCTGTCAACCATCGTCAGTCCCCCTCTGCGTGCATGCTGCGTCGTGTCTGGCCTCGTTGCGGCCGGTCAGACGGTAATGAATCGGTACACCATGTCGTCCGGTGCCCGCTGACCGATCGTGTCCGGCGGGATCGCCCTGAATATTGCCGATGCAGGACCGTCGACCCGGGCCCAGTCGGTCATGCCGACCCGTTCGACGATCCGCCAGACGCCGTCGCGGCGTTCGAAGCGATCGAGGTAGCGGCCGCCGACGAAGAAATCCATCGGGGTGTCGAAGGCGTTGGGTGCCGCCAGCGGATCACCCAATGGCCGCATCCGGTGATGGGCGGTGAAGTAGGTCTCCGCCGTCGCGGAATCTGCACCGGTGAGCTCGATCAGGACATTGCCGAGCTGGTGATGAGTGGCCGAATGGGTGCGCAACACATCCATGGCGAAGGCGACGAAGTCGCCCGGCTCGCCCGGCCGCGAGGGCAGTGACGGGTCCGACGACGGCCCCTCGTAGAAGTGCCAGTGACGGGACCCGGGATGAAAAACGTTGCGCAGCATGGCTTCGTCCATGCGGTCGATGGCGCGCGCATAGCGGTGGATCACTTCCGTGATCTGCTGCTTGGCGAGCAATTCCAGCAGTGCCGGTTCGTTCATCGTGCTCTCCATGACAAAGTCGACGCATGCCCCGGGTGTAATCGGGGCATGCGTACGTCATTCAGGGGCTGCAGTAGGCCCCTGCCGTCAGTTGGCGCCAAATTTATAAGAAACCTCCAAACCCCAGGTGCGTGGGGCAATGGGCGACGCGTAGGCCCACAGGCCGGAGACGTTCAAGCCATGGGCCCAGGCGTCTTCGTCGGTCAGGTTGCGACCGAACAGACTGTAGGTGAAGCCTTTGACTGCGTAGTTGACGGACATATCCAGCAAGCCATAAGCATCGTTGCTCAACTCCGGTCGGTTGGTCTGCTCGATGAAGTGGTCACCAATGAACCGGTAAGCGCCTCTGACCCACGCATCACCCGGGCCTACCTGCCACTCGTAGGTGGCATCCAGGCTGCCGGTGAACTCGGGCGCGCGGCGGAACTCGAGGCCGCTGTTGTCGACGATCTCGAAGCCGTTGTCGAAGGTGAACTCGTCGTACTGGGAGTCGAGATAACCCACGTTGGCGCGCAGGCTCAGGTGCTCGGTGGCCTGCGCCTGCAGTTCGAGCTCGACGCCCTTCATGGTCGCGGTGGCGGCGTTGAACACTGAAATACGCTGTCCGGTCGCACCGTCTGATCGCAGGCCGATTTCCTCCTGCTTGTCCGTGTAGTCCATGTAGAAGACGGCGCCGTTCAAGCGCAGCCGGTTATCCAACCACTCAGTCTTGAAGCCGAGTTCATAGTTGTCGACGAATTCCGGATCGTAGGGGATCCGCGCAGAATCCTGCGAGTCGACGCGTCCGTTGAAACCGCCGCTGCGATAGCCTTTCGCATACGTGGCGTAGAGCATGGCGTCGTCATTGACCTTGTAGCGCACCGAGACTTTCGGCGTGAACTCGTCCCAGTCTGCTTCTGGATCGTCCGGCGCGGTCGAGAGGTTGCCGCGTTGCTCAGACAGCTTCTCGTCTTTGGTATAGCGGCCACCCAGGTTGAGCGTCCAGTGGTCGTTGAACGCGTAGTCACCCTCGAAGAAGAATGCCGTCGAATCGGTTTCCTGATGGGTGTACTGCGGAATGTCGAGCACGACGCCGGGCACGACAAAGGTGATCCAGCTGCGCAGACGAATGTCGTACTGCGATTCCCACAGGTAGGCGCCGACGACGAAGTTCAGCGCTCCGCCGGCGTTATAGCTCAAGCGGAGTTCATGGCTCGCCTGCTCGTACTCCGCGGGGCGATCCGTGCCAAACAGCATCACGGGCTCCGCAGTCCAGTTGGAGACGATAGTCTCCTCCGTGTCGAAGGTGCCGTAGATATAGTTCACGTTCACAGAATCGGTGACACCCCAGCGGGCTTCGAAAATGTGGGTCTCAGCATCGAAGGTAGCCGGATCGAAGTTGCGCTTCAGGGTGCTCGTCGGCGAGGTCACGATGCCATCGGGACGCGGGTCCGTTGTCCATGTAGTGGGTTCGAAGATCAGGCGATTGAGCAGGTATCTGCCGCCGGAGCTCGGGGTCTTCACGGACTGCGCGCACAAGCCGAAAGCAGAGCAGAACAGGGTGTCCGGCTGGGCCATGTTGACCACCGGAGGCGTGTCCTGCTCGGTCTTCTCGTTCTGGTAGGTGTATTCGAATTCGAGGGAGTCGGTGGGGTTCCACAGCAGATTGGCGCCGTAGGACTGGTAATCGACCCTGCCTTCATCACCACCATTGTTAATGTTGGTGAAATAGCCGTCCTTCTGCTCGTGGCTTGCTCCGCTGAGCTTTACTGCAAAGTGTTCGCCCAGGCCGAAATTCAGGATGCCATCGGCCCAGTACGTATCGTAGTCACCGTACCCGGCCCGGACTGTGCCGCCCAACTCGCCGGTAGGCCTTGTTCGCTCGACGTTGATCATCCCGCCGACCGTGTTGCGACCGAACAGCGTACCCTGCGGACCGCGCAGCACTTCCACCGATGCCAGGTCGATGCTGCGCAGAATCGCGCCGCTGTTGGCGCCGATGAACAGACCGTCGATGGTGACGCCCACTGCCGGCTCGAAGTTCTTCTCTACGTCAGCCACGCCAACACCGCGGATAAAGAGTGCCGCGTTACCGCCCGGGCCCTGGGAGGTGTCATCGATGATCAGGTTAGGAGAGACGAACGCGAGATCCTTGATGTCCCTGGCGAAGGTGCGGTCGACTTCCGTCTGACTCAAGGCGCTGACAGAGAGGCCCACATCCTGCAGGTTTTCCTCGCGCTTACGCGCGGTGACGACGATCTCTTCCAGGCCAACCTGTTGCGCCATGGCGATCGGCGTGATCGTTGCGCCGACTGCGCCTGTCGCAATGGATATCGCCGTGCACAAAATCTTCCTCTGCATGAAAAATCCCCCTGGGTAATGGATCGGCACAATCTGTTAGGTTGGTCGCGAAGGAATTGGGTCAAGAAATGCGGCGTGCCGGGCACCGGCCCGGAACAACAAGCGCCGCAAGTCTGCGGCGATGA
The DNA here is from genome assembly GCA_031404015.1 of Gammaproteobacteria bacterium. Classification (GTDB taxonomy): domain Bacteria; phylum Pseudomonadota; class Gammaproteobacteria; order Steroidobacterales; family Steroidobacteraceae; genus RPQJ01. The sequence goes on from JANNGT010000381.1 coordinate 22,133, forward strand.
GTGATTGCGCAAGCCGCCGAAGTTGCCTGCGCGTATCAGGAAGTACGCTGCATATAAACTTCATGTGACCTGATCAATGTTGGCGGAGTGGCACCCGAGTCGGGTTGTTGTTTCCGCCGGCTGGGAGCGGGCAGAAGCCACAACCAATTAGCTTGTTTGCGTCCAGCAAGTGTAGTCAATGCCACATAACGGTCAAGCTTTTTCTCATTCGTGGCAGTCACCGCGCGCCAAGCGCCGCACTCAGCTTTCTTCGGCGGCGTGCCTGTAGACGCGCGTCACCACGATGGCGCCTTCAGCGTGCCGACGGCGCAACTCCTTCTTGTCGATCTTGCCGACGCTAGTCCTCGGCAGTTCGTCGACCAGCGCCCAGTACTCTGGCAACCAGAAGCGCGCGACCTGGTCGCCGAGGAATCGGCGAAGTTCCGCCGGATCGACCGCGCAACCTGGTCGTGCGACGATCAGCGCCAGTGGTCGCTCCTCCCAGCGCGCATCGGGCACTCCGATCACCGCTGCCTCGTGGACCGCCGGATGCAGCGACAACTTGTTTTCGAGCTCGACGGACGAGACCCACTCACCGCCGGACTTGATGACGTCCTTGGAGCGGTCGGTGATCTGCACGTAGCCCAGCGGATCGATGCTGCCTACGTCGCCGGTCCGCAGCCACCCGTCGGCAGAGAACGAGCCCGGCGACTCGTTGCGGTAATAGGACCCCGTTACCCAGGGGCCACGGAGCTGCAATTCGCCAATCGTCATGCCGTCGTTCGCCACCGACAGACCGGCCTCATCCACCAGACGCACTTCCATGCCAGGCACTGGCCGACCGCTGCGCGAGCGCCAGGCCAGATCTTCGTCCGGAGTCGCTCCGCGAGGGGGCTGCGACAGGCAGCACATCGGACTCGTTTCGGTCATTCCCCAGCCCTGCAGCACCGGTACGCCCCAACGGTCGCGCACGGCGCCGATCAGCCCGGGTGATACCGCGGAGCCGCCGGACAGGATCACGCGGAAACACGACAGGTCGATTGCCTCGTCGCGGTCGGACTGCAACAGGTCGTTGATCAGGGTCGGCACGAGCGCCGTGAACGTCGGCTGCTCCCGCTGGATCATGTCGCGGATCTCGCTGGGCTTGAGGTGCGGACCGGGAAGCAACAGGTCGGCCCCGGCCAGCCAGGCGCTGTACGGCAGGCCCCATGCATTCGCATGGAACATCGAGGGCAGCAGCAGGATCCGGTCGTCCTGGCCGATCCCGAAGGTGTCGCGACCGAGCGTCGCCAGGGTGTGGAGAAAAATGCTGCGGTGACTGTAGACGATTCCTTTCGGGTCGCCCGTGGTGCCAGACGTATAGCAGGTGACGGCGGCTTCGCGCTCGTCGAGCTCCGGCCAGGCGTGCGGTCCCTGGTGCGCGGCGATCAGCGCCTCGTATTCCACGACAGGACAACTGGATCCCATCGCGGGGGCCGGCCCGCCGATGACGATGATCTGGCGCAGCGACGGCACCCCGCCGAGGTGAGGCGCGAGTGTCGGCCACAGCACGGCATCCACCAGCAGGACCTGATCTTCGGCGTGGCGCATGATGCCGACGATCTGCTCGGCGAACAGCCGGACGTTCAGCGTATGGAGGATCGCCCCCATCGAGGGTACGGCGAGATAGGCCTCGAGGTGTGCCTGGTGATTCCAGCAGTACGTCGAGACTCGCGCACCTCGCCGAACCCCGAGGGCGGTCAGCGCGGTGGCCAGGGCCTCGACACGCATCGCCACCTGCTCGAATCGGCAACTCGCGAAGTTCCGGCCGTCGTAGGTCGCAATCCGACTGTTACCGTGCAGCCGCGCACCGTGACGCAGGATCATCTGCGTCGACAGCGGCAGGTTCATCATCGTCGAATCCATCGGCATCACTGTGGTGTCCCGCGACGCGTTCTGCCGGCCATGCCGCTTAACTCAAGCCGGCGATCTGCGCAGCCTCGACGAGCAGGTTCGGCACGTCATGTTCGAGGTTACGTGAGTAGGCATCCGCGACGAGTCCCTTGCGATACAGCACAAAGGCTCCCTCGACGATGGCGGCCAGCCGCCAGAGTGCGAAGACTCGATAGTAGTCGACGTCGCCCGCGGGAATGCCGGTCGCGTTCGACCAGCGTTGCGCGAGGGTCTCGCGGGAGGCGACTCCCGGTACGTCGCGCGTGACCTGCTGGACAAAGGAGAACCCGATCTTCTCGACCGGTCTCGGACCCCAGAACGCCAGCGCGAGACCGAGATCGGCCAGTGGGTCGCCGATGGTCGCCAGCTCCCAGTCGATGATCGCGGCCAGCCGCGGCGCGTCCCGTTGGAACAGCGAGTTGTCGAGATGAAAGTCGCCGTGGATCAGAGCGACCGATGCGACCGGCGGGCAGTTGGCGAGCAGCCACCGTCCGGTTTCGGCAAACATCGGCAATTCGCGGACAGCGTCGGTCTCGCGCGCGCGCATCCAGCGCTCGATCTGGCGGCCGACGTAGGTCGCCTCGCTCCGTGGCATCTCGAGTCCAAGGTCACGACAGTCCAGCGCATGAATTGCGCCAATCGAGTCGATCAGTTCCTCGCCGATCCGCGTCAACGTGTCCCCGTCACGGGGATAACCCGCGGGCAGTTCGGTCGAGATCGCGACCCCTTCGACGTACTCGGCGACCAGGAAGGGCTGGCCGAGGATCGCGGTGTCCTCGCAGAATGCAATGGCAGCCGGCACGCGTGCCCGCCCGGCGAGCGCCCTGAGTATGCGGTACTCGCGGCGCACGCCGTTGGCGGCGCTCGGCGAAATCGCTGCGTCCGGCGGACGCCGCAATACGACCTTGCCACGACTGTGCGTCACCAGTTCAGTGATGTTGGAATTCCCACCACCCAGGCGTCGCTCCACGACGGCGTCCTCCATCCCGAGGGACTGCTCGAACCAGCGAGCCAGGCTTGCCGCGGCGCCGCTCATAGTCCGCTCATCAGGCCCCCGTCCGCGGGGATCACCGAGCCGGTCATGTAGGTCGAGCCTGCGACCCACCAGATGACCTCGGCCATCTCATCCTCGGTTCCGGCCCTGCGCAGCGGAATGCGCTCCATGAGCAGCTCGCGCGCCCGCTCGTCGATCTGCTGCGTCATTTCGGTGATGACGAAACCGGGAACGACGAGATTCACGCGGATGAGTCGTGGCGCGAGTTCGATCGCAAGCACACGCGTCAGCCCGGCGAGTCCGGCCTTCGAGGAACCATAGGCGCTGTCGCCCGAGAAGCCACGGAAGCCGACCACGGCGCCCACGTTGACGATCGAGCCCCCGTCGCCCATGTGCGGCAGTGCCGCGCGCACACAGTGCAGCGGACCGCTGAGGTTGGTGGCCAGGACCGCGTCCCAATCTTCCAGCGGGAGCCGCCCGACTTTTCCCCCGCGATGCAACCCTGCATTATTGATCAGGACGTCGACGCCGCCCCATGCATCGCATACCTGTCGTACCGCCGCCGCCACCGATTCGGGATCGGAGACATCCGCGGCAATCGCCAGCGATGCCGGGCCGAGTGTGGCCGCGAGCGTGTCGCGATCGACGCTGCGTGCCATGACGGCCACTCGATCGCCACGTGCGGCGGCCATGCGGGCAGTGGCAAGGCCCACGCCGCGGGTTCCGCCAGTCACTATCCAACGCCTGCTCATGAGCTCGATCGATGCCTGCTGGCTGCGAAGGCCGGAAGATAATCGGCTTGTTGTCGGCAAGCAAGTGTACCCCTATACTTTCGACGAGGCGCCGCATCGCATCCCGCCCGCGGCGGGAAATGGTGCAATCGCAGAACGTCGCGCCGCCGGCACGAGGCCGAAGAGGGCGACAACCATTCAATCCGGGCAAGAACTTACACATGGCATGGGATTTCGAGACCGAACCTGACTTCCAGCAGAAGCTGGACTGGATCGATCGCTTCGTTCGAGACGAGGTCGAGCCGATCGACCTGGTCTTCCGCGGGCCTGCCGATCCTTTCGACCCGGCTCGCAGGGGTCCTGCGGCGGCGATGGCGCCGCTGAAGCGGATCGTGCAGGAGAAGGGCCTGTGGGCTTGCCATCTCGGCCCCGAGCTCGGCGGGCAGGGATATGGCCAGTTGAAACTGGGCCTGATGAACGAGATCCTGGGTCGCAGTCGTTTCGCGCCGACGGTATTCGGCTGTCAGGCGCCCGACACCGGCAATGCCGAGATCCTCGCGCGCTTTGGGTCCCCGGAGCAGAAGCTCAAGTACCTGCAGCCGCTGCTCGCCGGAGAGGTGGCGTCATGCTATTCGATGACCGAGCCACAGGCCGGCGCCGATCCCGCAGAGTTCACCTGTGAAGCCCGTCTGGACGGCAACGAGTGGGTGATCAACGGCGAGAAGTGGTTTGCCTCGCACGCGGACTTCGCCAAGTTCCTGCTCGTCGTGGTCGTCACAGACAAATCCGTCCCCGTTCATCAGGGCGCCTCGATCCTGATCGTCGACCGCGATGCCCCCGGTCTCGAGGTCATCCGCAATGTCGCGGTCGGGATGCGCGAGGAGCCGGGAACCGGCGTCCACGGCCACCTCCGCTTCACCAACTGCCGGGTTCCGGCCGCCAACATCCTCGGCCGCCCCGGCCAGGGTTTCGAGGTCGCGCAGTCGCGTCTCGGGGGCGGTCGCATCCATCACGCGATGCGTACGGTGGGAGTGCTGCAGCGGGCCCTGGACATGATGTGCGAGCGCGCGCTGAGCCGACGCACCAAGGGGGAGCTGTTATCGAGCAAGCAGCTGACCCAGGAGAAGATCGCCGACTCCTACATCCAGATCACGCAGTTCAGGCTGCATGTACTCTACGCGGCGTGGCTCATCGACAAGCACAAGTCATACAACCGCGAAGTGCGCAAGGAGATTGCGGCCGTGAAGGCTGCAATGCCTGGCGTGCTGCGGGATGTGGTGGCTCGTGCGCTGCACCTGCACGGCTCGCTCGGCATGTCGAACGACACGCCGCTGATGGCGATGTGGGCCACGGTGCCAGAAATGGGCATCGTCGACGGCCCGACCGAGGTGCACAAGATCGCCGTGGCCAAGGAGTTGCTGCGTGACCGAAAGGCCGCCGCTGGCATGTTCCCCGACTACTATCTGCCGAACTGCATCGACCACGCCCGGCAGAAGCTCGCTCACGCGCTCGAACTCGACATCGGCAACCTCTGATCGCGTGGCGGTCAGTGCACTGAGGAGGCATCCGTGACGACTGACGCCCGACTGGAAGAGCTACTCGACCGCGTTGACCAGCTGGAGAGCCGGCAAGCGATGCGCGACCTGGTGACCGATTACTGCCAGGGATTCGACAGGGTCGATTTCGCGCGCTTCATGGCGATCTGGTGGCCGGACTGCACCTGGAACATCGGCCCGCCCTTCGGTGTGTACGAAGGTCACGCGGGCATCGAGAATGCGCTGCGGGAGGTGCTCTGGCCGGTCTGGCGGGAAACGCACCACCTGACCAGCAACCTGCGGGTCCGCTTCGACGGTCGCGACGATGCCCATGGCGAATGCGACGTCGACTGCCTGGGCGCCACCCGCGACGACGTCGTGCAGATGGTCAGCGCCACCTACCGCGACCATTTCCAGCGCCGCGACGGGACGTGGAAAATCCTCCGTCGTGACGTCACGATCCACTTCTTCAATCCTGTCCCCGGCGCGCAGATGACGCCGCCCTCAACCTGAGCCCGCGACGGAGCACCGCATGCCATTCCTGACTGTCGAACACAGCCATGGCCGCAGAATCTATTTTGAGCACTACGCCGGCAGCAAGTTGCCCGTGGTACTGATCCACGGGTGGGGGATGAGCAATCGCATCTGGGACACGACGCTCGTCGAGCTGCAGGCGAACGGCCATGCCGTCGTCAGCTTCGATCAGCGCGGGTGCGGCCAGTCCGACCGGGACTTCCCGGACGTGTCGATCGAAGCGTCCGCTGCCGACGCCGTAGCGATCGTGCGTCAACTGGGACTGCCGCGAGTGGTCGTCAATGGCTGGTCGCTCGGCGGCGCAGTGGCGGTCGAGGCCGCCCACCTGCTCGGCGCGCAGTGCGCCGGAATCGTGCTCACCTGCGGCGCGACGCCGTGCTACGTCCAGGCCGACGACTTCCCGCACGGTGGCCCGCCGGAAAGCGTCGCGCAGACCGTCGCGGCATTGCGTGCCGATCGTGCGAATTTTCTTCACGGGCTGAACCAGGCGGTCTGTGCCGTCCCCCAGACGCCGGCAGTGATCAACTGGCTGTGGTCCATCTTCATGCAGACTTCGCCCAGCGCCGACGACGCATTGCTGAATCTGGGCAGCCTCGACCAGCGTGCAATCCTCGCCGCCCTCGACGTGCCGTTGTTGTCCGTCATCGGTGGCAAGGACGTGATCGTCGATCCCGAGATCGGCCGCTTCGCGGCGAGGCTCGCCAAGCGCGGAACTGCGGTCGAGTTCGAGGATTGCGGCCACGCACCGTTTATCGAGGACGGGCCGCGGTATCGCAAAGTGCTGCTCGATTTCCTCGCCTCGATTCACTGAGTCCGGGAGCTGCGTTCATGCAACGAAAGGTGAATTTCGGGCTCTGGTACGACTTCCGCAACCCGGCTCCCTGGACCATCCCGTTTGAGCGACTCTACGCGCGGGCGCTCGAACAGATCGTCGAAGCCGAGCGCCTGGGTTTCGACTCGGTCTGGATGACCGAGCATCACTTCTGCGATGACGGCTACACGCCTTCACCACTGGTGATGGCCGGCGCGATCGGCGCGCGCACGCACAGGATGCGCATCGGCACGAACCTCATGATCCTGCCGCTGCACAACCCCGTGAGAATCGCGGAAGACACCGCGACCCTGTCGTTGCTGACCGGCGGTCGATTCGATCTTGGCGTCGGCATCGGCTATCGCGAACTCGAGTTCAACGAGTTCGGACGCGAGCTCAAGCAGCGGCCGAGCCTGATCGAGGAGTCCATGGCGATCATTCGTCGCGCGTGGGCGGGCGAGGTGATCGCTTTCGATGGCAAGCGCTTCAAGGTGGGCAACGTACGAGTCACGCCGTCACCCGAGCACAAGCCCAATCTGTACCTGGGAGGCATGGCGGAGCCCGCGATTGACCGTGCGGCCCGCATCGCCGACGGTTTCCTGTCCACTGGCGGCATCGGCCACGACACCTACCTCGACTGCCTCGCCAAGAATGGCCGTGCACCCGAGGACGGAGTCATCATCGCGGGACACTGGGCCATCATCTCCGACGATCCCGAGAGAGAAGCGCAGATCGTCGGGCCGCACGTGCTCTACCAGAGCAACCAGTACATCGAGTGGGGCGCATTCGGCCCGCCGGACGTCACCCCGCGATTCCCGGACGCGCAAGCCGCCATCGCCAATGGACTCTATGAACTCTGGGACGCAGACACCGCGGTGACCCGCCTCACCGAGTTGCTGCAGAAGTACCCCCAGATACGCGACCTGCACTTCTGGGCGCAGTTTCCCGGCGAGCCGATCGAGTCCGGACAGCGGCGCATCGAATACATCGCCCGGCACGTGCTGCCGCGCGTGCGCGCTGCACTCCAAGTTCAAACTTGACAATCGACCTGCGCAAGGCCTCCGGCCGTCATGCCGAGCGCGTATGGACCGTTATCGCGGTTAATGCGCGCGCCAGATGCAAGACAAGGCTCGACGCGGCGCTGGGCCAGAGACGACGCGGCCAGCTCGCACGCAGGATGCTGGGCCACGTGTTGGAGGTTGCGCAGTCGGTGCCCGCGATTGACACGGTGATGGTCGTGAGCCCCGAACGGGATTCGATCCCGAGTGACGTCATTGTACTGCGTGATCCGGGCGTCGATCTCAATTCGGCGTTCGAGGCAGGTCGTCGGGCTGCGCTTGCCGCAGGTGCATCCGGGCTGCTGGTGCTGCCGGCCGACCTGCCGTTGCTCTCCGGCGCGGACCTTGAGCAGTTGCTCGAGGCGGGTCACCGGGCAGGAGTCGCGATTGCTCCCGATCGAGACGGTTCGGGCACGAACGGTCTCTACCTCTCGCTGGAGCGTGGCGCCGGGATGCGTTTTGCGTTCGGACCTGGCAGCCGCGAGCGTCACGAGTTCGCGGCGCGCGCTTGCGGCCTGCTTGCAGAGACGGTTGCGAGCCGCGGACTGCAGGCTGACATCGATACGCCTGCGGACTACCAGGCGGTCTTCGGCATGACCCGTTCGAAGCCAGCGTCCCAGATCGAGACGTACCGGTGAGCGACCGAATCCGGCCGCTGAACCGGCTGCTGGCGGATGTCATGGCGGGCGATCGACCGACAGCCGGCGAAGCCCTGGCGCAGCTGCTCGATGCCCCGCTGGAATTGCTGCAACCGGCCGCGGCCGCGCTCGCTGCCGAGGGACATGGCCGGTGCCTGAGCTGGTCGCGAAAGGTCTTTATCCCGTTGACTCGGTTGTGTCGCGACGTCTGCCATTACTGCACCTTCGCGACGTCGCCTCGCCACCTGCAGCAGCCTTACCTGTCGCTGGACGAGGTGCTCGAGATAGCCAGTGCCGGCGCTGCCGCGGCATGCAAGGAGGCATTGTTCACGCTCGGCGACAAGCCGGAGCTGCGCTATTCGCGTGCGCGCGAGGCGCTCAAGCGGCTTGGTTTCGGCAGGACGCTCGACTATCTCAAGGTGGCAGCGGGCGCGGTGATCGAACGCACGACGCTGTTGCCGCATCTGAATCCTGGCCTGATGAGCGAGGACGACCTCAGGCAACTGCGACCGGTCGCCGCGTCCATGGGCCTGATGCTGGAGTCGAGTGCTGATCGACTCGGCAAACGAGGCGGCCCGCACTACGGCTCGCCCGACAAGCTGCCGTCGAAAAGGCTCGAAACCGTGCGCTCGGCAGGGCGCCTCGGCATACCGTTCACCAGCGGGATTCTGATCGGCATCGGCGAGACACGTGCGGAACGCATCGACGCGCTGCTGGCGCTGCGCGACCTCCACGACCAGCACGGCCACCTGCAGGACCTGATCATCCAGAACTTCTGCGCGAAACCCGGCACGCGCATGGCCGACGCACCCGAGCCCACGCTGGAGGAGCAGCTCTGGACCATCGCCGTCGCGCGACTGCTGTTCGGTGCCTCGATGTCGATCCAGACGCCGCCAAACCTGCGCCCGCAGGCGCTTGAACGGCTCGCCAATAGCGGCATCAACGACTGGGGCGGGCTGTCGCCGGTCACGCCCGACCACGTCAATCCCGAGGCTCCCTGGCCGGAGTTGCAGGCTCTTGCGCGAGCCACCGCTGCGAGCGGTCGCGAACTGGTCGAGCGGCTCGCGATCACGCCGTCATATGCCCGAGATCCGGCCCGCTGGGTGGACTCCAGCCTGCAGCCGCGTGTCCGTCGAATGACAGACGCCATGGGGCTCGCCCGGACCGATGGCTGGTATGCCGGAGTCGCTGCCGGGATCCCCGCGGAAGCCGCTGCGTGGTTCGATTCCCGGGCCGAAGCGACGGGTCCGGTCGCGCACGCGCTGAAGTCGGTTGCAAGCGGCCTGCCGCTTGCCGAACAGGAGGTGTGCGCGCTGTTGTCGGCGCGTGGCACGGACTACCCGGCCGTCCTGACTGCAGCAGACGAACTGCGCCGCCGCAGTGTCGGCGACACGGCGAGCTACGTAGTCAACTGCAACATCAATTACACGAATATCTGCACGCTGGCGTGCGGTTTCTGTGCGTTTTCGAAGGGTCGGTCGGCGCGCAGCCTGCGGGGGCCGGGCTACCTGCTCGACGTCGATGCTGTCGCGGAGCGCGCGGTGGAGGCATGGCGGCGTGGTGCCACCGAGGTCTGCCTGCAGGGCGGCATTCACCCGTCGTTCACCGGTCAGACTTACCTCGACATCGTGGCCGCGGTGCGGGAAGCGGTGCCCGACATGCACGTGCATGCGTTCTCGCCACTCGAGATCCAGCACGGCGCGAGGACGCTGGGCCTGTCGCTCGAGGACTACCTCGGTCGTCTCCGGCGGGCCGGGCTGGGATCCCTGCCGGGAACCGCTGCCGAGATCCTCGATGACTCGGTTCGTGCCCGGATCTGTCCGGACAAGCTCGATTCGGCCGCATGGCTCGATGTGATGAGAACGGCCCATCGCTGCGGCCTGCGCAGCACCGCGACGATGATGTTCGGGCACGTGGACTCGGTTGAACATTGGGCACGTCACCTGCTGAGCCTGCGCCGATTGCAGCAGGAGACGGGGGGATTCACCGAGTTCGTGCCCTTGCCGTTCGTGCACCCTGAAGCGCCCCTGTGGCGTCGCGGGCTCGCGCGGAGCGGTCCGACGTTTCGCGAGACCTTGCTGGTCCATGCCGTCGCACGCATCGTGCTGCACCCGGTGTTCCTGCACGTGCAGGCGTCATGGGTGAAGATGGGCGCCGATGGAGTTGCCGCAGCCTTGCGGGCCGGCGCCGACGACATGGGCGGTGTACTGATGCACGAGTCGATCACCCGTGCGGCCGGCGGTGCGCATGGGCAGGAGATGTCGGCCGAATCGCTGATGGGCATCGCGTTGCGCCTCGGCCGGCGCCCCTGGCAGCGCAGTACGCTGTACCGACCGACAACCGCGCGCGCGGTGCCGGTCGGCTCGTCTGCGAACGTACAACTACCCGCCAGTGCTTGAGTGGAGGACAGACCGTTGACAGCCGAACCAAAGCCATTGATTGCAATCGTCGGAGGCGCGGGACACCTCGGCGGCGCACTGGCGCGCCGCTGGTGCAGCGCCGGATACCACATAGTGATCGGTTCCCGCGATCCCGCTCGCGCCGCGGAGGCGGCGGCAGGTCTGCAGACAGGCGCCGGTGGCGAGGCTCGCGGAGCCACGAATCGCGAGGCCGCCCAGGCGGCTGACATCGTCGTGGTCTGCGTGCCCTTCGCGTCGCAGGAGGCGACATTGGGCGAAATCCGCGCCGTGGTTCGCGGCAAGCTGGTCGTCGATACGACGGTGCCGCTGATGCCGCCGAAAGTCATGCGGGTGCAGTTGCCGCAAGAGGGCAGCGCTGCCCTGCGTGCGCAGGCCCTGCTCGGTGCAGAGGTCACGGTGGTGTCGGCCTTCCACAATGTGGCCGCGCACCGGCTCGACAGTGACGAAGTTGTCGATTGCGACGTGCTGGTATTCGGAGATAAACCGGATGCACGCGGGCGCGTCGTTGAACTGGCGCGCGCGGCCGGCTTGAGGGGGCTGCACGCCGGCTCGCTGGCCAACTCGGCGGCTGCTGAGGCCCTCACCTCGATTCTGATCTTCATCAACAAACACTACGCCGTCGATGGTGCGGGCCTGCGCATTACGGGACCTCTCAACGAACGCGTCGCGGAAGCTTGAAGTTGGATGAAGCGCCTGCGGCGTGTCTCCTCGGCGTCTCAGCCGCGCTGCGCCTCGCGCCAGCCGAGTTCAGCGATCCGGTCCGCGGCGGCGGAGTACTCCCTCGCACGAGGGCTGCTCGCGGCGCCGCGCAGGACCCGGCCGCGGATGCCATGGAAAATGGCGGCGAGCCGGAAGAAGTTGAAGGCGAAGTAGAAGTGCAGAGCGTCGATGCCAGGTCGATCGGTACGCGCACAGTACGCGGCCACCTGTTCACGCTCGGACGGGATGTTGCGGGCCTCGAGATCGTTGCCGAGCAGGCCGGCCACGCCCAGGGTCGGCATCCGGTACATCAGCAGATGGTAGGTGAAGTCGGCGAGCGGATGCCCGATGGTCGACAGTTCCCAGTCGAGCACCGCGACGACCCTGGGCTCGGTGGCATGGAAGATCAGGTTGTCGCAGCGGAAGTCGCCGTGGACGATCGCCGCATCCTCGCCTGGCGGTATGTTGGCGGGAAGCCATTCGAGGAGGCGATCCAGTGCCTCGATGCGCCCCGCGGCCTCGTCGGCCAGATACTGGCGCGACCAGCGCGCGATCTGCCGCCTGAAGTAGTCGCCTGGTCTGCCGAAGTCCGCGAGTCCCGCCGCCGCAAAATCGACGCTGTGGAGGGCCGCGATCGTCGCGTTCATCGCGTCGAAGCAGGCGCGTCGTTCCGTGCGTGGAACTTCCGGCAGGGTGAGGTCCCAGAAGTTGCGACCCGCGACGTGGTCCATGATGTAGAAGGCCGTGCCGATGATTTCGACATCCGCGCAGTAGAGCCGTGGAGTGGGGACGGGAACGCTGCCGTCGGCCGCCAGCGCCGTGAGCACGCGGAATTCGCGGTCGATCGCATGGGCCGAGTCGAGCAGCGCCCCGGGTGGCCTGCGGCGCAGCACGTACTTGCACCCCGCCGCGCGCAGCAGGTAAGTCGGATTGGATTGCCCGCCCGGAAAGCGTTCCGCCGTCCATGGTCCGTGAAACCCCGCGATCCTGCCCTCGAGGTATCTGCCGACGCGCGCGGCATCGATGGGCAGCCCTGCGCTCTCGTCGGAATTTTCGGTTCCCGCTGACACTGCCCGCTCCTGATGGGACCTTACCGCGAATGCAGTGCTTGCCTACGGCCCCGTGGAATAATATCTTGCTGCCAACAAGTATGTCTGTTCACCTGATCCAATGCTCGTTCAGCACTTGCCGTGCCAGCTCTGACGGAGAAGTCGCCTATGCGCGTGCCTGATCGGCACGAGCCGTCGGCAGGCAATGCCGCGGCGGAATCGACCGGGCCGGCGGCAGCCCAGTCCTCGCACGCGCCCGGCGGACCCCTGGCGGGCGTGCGGGTCGTCGAACTCGCGGGCATTGGGCCGGGCCCCTATGCGTGCATGATGCTGGCCGACATGGGTGCAGACGTCGTGCAGGTGCGTCGGCCAGGCGACGCGTCTGCCATTGCCGCCGACCCAATGATGCGCAGCCGGCGTTGTCTCGCGCTCGACCTGAAAAGCGCCGCCGCAGTCGACGTCGTGCTGCGACTGGTCGACCGCGCAGACGTCCTTATCGAAGGCTACCGACCGGGGGTCGTCGAGCGCCTGGGTCTCGGTCCGGAGGTTTGTTGCGTCCGCAATCCACGGCTCGTGTACGGTCGAATCACGGGCTGGGGGCAACACGGACCGCTGGCCGCACGTGCCGGCCACGACATCAATTACCTGGCTCTGAGCGGCCTGCTGCACCAGATCGGGCCGCAGGGCGGAAAACCCGTTCCGCCGCTCAACGTGATCGCAGACTATGGCGGTGGCGGACTCCTGCTCGCATTCGGGATCCTCTGCGCGCTGCAGGAACGGCAAACGTCAGGGCGCGGACAAGCGATCGACGCTGCGATGATCGACGGTGCGGCCTCGTTCCTCGCGACCTCGCTGGCGCTGCGCGCCCAGGGCGTGTGGCGGGATGCGCCTGGCGAGAACTTCCTGTCCGGTGCCGCGCATTACTACGATACCTATACGACCCGCGATGGTCGCTGGGTCGCAATCGGTGCCATCGAACCGCAATTCCACGCCTTGCTGCTTGCCAGGCTCGGACTGGATCCAGCCGAGTTCGCCGTCGGCATCGGTTATGCCGCAGCCTCGTATCAGGAAATGGTCCAGAAGATCTGGCCCGAACTCAAGGCGCGACTCGCCGCAGCGATTGCGCGCCACACGCGCGACGAGCTGCAGGCACTGTTCGAGGGCATAGACGCCTGCGTCACGCCGGTTCTCAGCCTCGAAGAAGCAATGCGGCATCCGCACAATGTCGCGCGCAGGGTCTTCATCGACGTGGACGGGTCACCGCACAATGCGCCGGCGCCACGCTTCAGCCGCACCCCGCCGGCCACTCCGCGTGCCACGCAGCATGGCCGCGAGGCGACCGCAGCGGTGCTTGCGGAGATCGGCTATCGATCTGGTGAAATCGAAGAGTTGCGGCGCAGCGGCGTCGTCGGCTGAACGCGATCCCGCCGGCCCAAGTGTGTATATCCCGCGAAAAAAGTCGCCTAGACTTCGAAAATGAGTAAAACAGTCGAAACGGCTCGGCGCAAGCGCACTCAGGCGGAACGCTCCGCGCTTTCCGATCGCAAATTGACCGAAGCGGCGATGCACCTGCTGGTGCGTCATGGAATCCAGGGCACGACTGTCCATGCGGTAGGCGAAATGGCCGGCTACAGTCGCGGGCTGGCGACTCATCGATTCGGGTCGAAGGCTGGACTGTTTGCCAACGTGCTGCAGGTCGCGAGCGTCGATTGGCTCACGCTAGTTCAGGCGGCCGTCGGCAAGCGCGTCGGCACCGAGGCACTCTGCGCGGCGACCGATGCAGCAGATCGGTTCTTCCGTGAGCGGCCCGACGAGGTCCGCGCGATGTACTTGCTCTGGTTCCTGAGCATAGACCCCAGCTCCGACTACAAAGCCAATCTCGCAAATGTCCACAATGCCCAGCGCCGCGACGCCGCGCAGTGGATTCGGGCCGGTCAGGCCGCCGGCGTTGTCGATCCTTCCCTCGACGCGGAGCGGGTCGCGGAGCAGTACGTCGCCTCTATGGCGGGAATCGCGTATCAATGGATCGCCAATCCCGCCATGCCGATTACGATGATGTTTCGCCAACTCAAGGAGGATCTGGTCGCTCGGCTCGGTCGCGGCATTGCATCGCCGCCCGGCAAGGTGCCGCGCAGGCCGTCCGGGAGAACGACTGCAGCGGCAGCACCGTCTGCCCAGGCAGGCTCGTCGCGGACCCGAACGAACGGCCGCGGCGCTCGCTGAGCATCGGCCTGGCGGTCGGG
>JANNGT010000382.1:0-45887 GCA_031404015.1 Gammaproteobacteria bacterium
CGCCTCGTGCTCGTTCGCGGCGATCTTGCGCAGGATGCGGCGCATGATCTTGCCCGAGCGCGTCTTCGGCAGTCCAGGCGCCCACTGGATGTAATCGGGTGTCGCGATCGGGCCGATCTCGCGCCGCACCCACTCGCGCAATTCCTTGCGCAATTCGTCCGTCGGTTCGGCGTCGTGCACCAGCGTGACGTAGGCGTAGATGCCCTGCCCCTTGATGTCGTGCGGGCAGCCCACCACGGCCGCCTCCGCCACCTTGGAGTGAGCCACCAGTGCGCTCTCGATCTCGGCCGTGCCGAGTCGGTGACCCGCCACGTTCAGCACGTCGTCGACGCGCCCCGTGATCCAGTAATACCCGTCCGCGTCGCGCTTGGCGCCGTCGCCGGTGAAATAGCGCCCCGGAAACGTGCGGAAGTACGTGTCGATGAAACGCGCGTGGTCGCCGAACACGGTGCGCATCTGGCCGGGCCAGCTGTCGTTGAGCACGAGGTTGCCTTCGTTGACACCGTCGAGTGTCGCACCGTCGTTGTCGACGAGGCCCGGCGACACGCCGAAGAACGGCTTGGTCGCCGAACCCGGCTTCTGGTCGATCGCACCGGGCAGCGGGCTGATCAGGATGCCGCCGGTCTCCGTCTGCCACCAGGTGTCGACGATCGGACAGCGGCCGTCGCCGACCACGCGGTGATACCACTCCCAGGCCTCGGGATTGATCGGCTCGCCGACAGTCCCGAGCAAACGCAGCGTGGCCCGCGAGTGTCGCTGCACCGGCCCTTCGCCCTCACGCATCAGTGCGCGCAATGCGGTGGGCGCAGTGTAGAAAATCGTGACCTTGTGCTTGTCGCAGACCTGCCAGAACCGGTCCGGGCCTGGATAGCTGGGCACGCCTTCGAACATCAGTGACGTCGCGCCGTTCGCCAACGGCCCGTACACGACGTAGCTGTGTCCGGTCACCCAGCCGACATCCGCCGTGCACCAGTAGACGTCGTCTTCGCGCAGGTCGAAGACGGCTTCGTGCGTGAGCGCCGCATACACCAGGTAGCCGCCGCTCGTGTGCAGCACGCCCTTCGGCTTGCCGGTCGAACCCGAGGTATAGAGGATGAACAGCGGGTCCTCCGCATCGACCACGACGGGCTCGCACACATCGGGTTGCGCATCGACCAGTTCGTCGTACCAGCGGTCCCGGGTGTACATCGCGACCCTCGCGGCCGTGCGCCGCACGACCAGCACGTGCTTGACGGTTTCGGTGCCCGGCGCTGACAGTGCCTGGTCGACGTTGGCCTTGAGCGGCACTTTCTTGCCGCCGCGCACGCCTTCGTCCGCGGTGATCACCACCGTCGAGGCGCAGTCTGCGATGCGGCCAGCCAGCGAGTCCGGCGAGAAGCCACCGAACACCACTGAGTGAATTGCGCCGATGCGCGCGCACGCGAGCATCGCGACGGCCGCCTCCGGAATCATCGGCAGGTAGATCGTGACGCGATCGCCTTTCTGCACGCCGAGGCCCTTGAGCGCGTTCGCCAGCTTGCAGACGCGGTGGTACAGCTCGCGGTACGTGATGTGCTGCGAGACGGCCGGATCGTCGCCTTCATAAATGAGAGCGGTCTTGTCGCCGCGCATGGCCAGGTGCCGGTCGAGGCAGTTGTAGGAAACGTTGAGCGTGCCGTCGTGGTACCAGCGGATGCGAAAATCCTTCATCCCGAAGCTGACGTCCTTCACCTGCGTGTAGGGACGCACCCAGTCGATGCGCTGGCCCATGCGGCCCCAGAAACTTTCGGGATTGCTGATCGACTCGGCGTAAGCCGCCTCGTAGTCGTCCTTGCGATAGCGCGCGGCAGCAGCGAACGAGGCCGGCACTGCGTACAGGGGTTTGCTCATTGTCGAACTCCGTCAGTCGAGCGCGGCGCGCACGCGTGCGGCGTGCTCCGCAAGCAGAGCAGGGTCCGCCATGTCGCGCGCATGGAAACGCAGGTCGAGGCCGTCGCGGCGCGGCAGGACATGAAAATGAATGTGAAAAACCGACTGGCCTGCCGCGCTGCCGTTGAGCTGCGCGATCAAGATTCCGGGCGCGGCAAAAGCCTGCTTGACAGCCCGCGCCACGCGCTGCGTCGTGAGGATCGTCGCAGCCAATGCATCGGGCGGCACCTCCAGGATGTTTTCGGCAGGCGCTTTGGGGATGACCAGCGTGTGCCCTTCGGCCTGCGGCATCACGTCCATGAACGCGAGCGTGTGCTCGTCCTCGAACACCTTGTGCGCCGGAATCTCGCCGCGCAGGATTCGCGCGAACACGTTGTTGCTGTCGTAGGCCATGCTCATCGCACCTCGTGCCGGTGTGGCGTGGGACGAGTATAACGACGCCGCGACGGGTCACCCTGCGCTACTGGCCCTCCGCTACCGGCCCCCGCTACTGGCCGAAAACCCATTCCACCAGCGCGGTCTGGATGGCTTCGCCGGCTCCCTGCGAGGCCGTCGGGTGATTCAGCATCACCACCGTCACGAAGGTCCGCCCACTCGCCGCGTTGACGAAACCCGCCAGGGCCGTGACGTCATCCAGGGTGCCGGTCTTCATGCGCAGACGGCCCTGCATTTCGGGCGACTTGAAGCGACGCTTGAGCGTGCCATCTGTAGCCGAGAGCGGCAGCGATGCCGCAAATTCCGGCATGTACTGGCTGCGATAGGCGGCCAGCAGCACGTCGCCCATCGTCGCTGCGCTGCTGCGCTCGTTGCGCGACAAGCCCGAGCCGTTCTCGATGACCAGTTCCGAGCCGCCCTTGATGCCACGCTCGGCCAGAAAGGCCATGACCGCTTCGCGTCCCCCCTGGGTGGTCGCGGGGCGGCCTGGGAAGCGCTCGGCGCCCAGCGTGAGGAGCAGCGCCCGCGCCATGGAATTGCTCGAGTACTTGTTGACGAGACGGATCACCTCGGCCAGCGTCAGTGACTCGTGCGTGTACAGCAGCCTGGCGTCGGCCGGCAGCGGGCCGAGCCGCATGCCGCCGTCGACGGTCCCACCTACCTGCTTCCAGAACGTGCGAAACAGGCCATAGGCAAAGTCCGGCGCCTTCATGACGGCGCGCGTCACGGAAAACGGCCCGCAACCTGCAGCGTAACGGCCGGAGAGCGCGATCCGGTTACCCGTGGGGCCCTCCGGCATGGTGACGACAATGCCGCCCGCTCCGCGCTTGCAGGCGCCGGGATCCAGCCTGACGTTGTTGTCGATCGATAGATTGGCAGGCCACGGGTTCGCGCTCACGCGCACCGAGCCCGTCGCGGCGTCGGGCACCGCGTTGATCGTCACGGTCTGGAAATTAACCAGCAACGCGTCCGGCAGCACGTTGTACGAGCGGTAGGGCTGATCGTCGAAGGCGCCGCGGTCGTCCCCCTGGCTCGCGAAAAAAGAGTTGTCGATGATCACGTCGCCGGTGATGCGGGTGACGCCGGCCTGGCGCAGGCCGGCAGCGAATGCCCACCAGCGCTCCATCGACATGAACGGGTCGCCACCGCCCACCAGCACCAGATCGCCTTCGAGCACCTGGTCGCGGATCGGTCCCGTGGCATAGGCGCGAGTGCGCCACGTGTAGGCGGGACCAAGTTGCTCGAGCGCCGCGTACGTCGTGACGACTTTCATGGTCGACGCGGGATTGCGCGGCACCGTCGAGTTGTAACTGACGAGCGGCTCGTCGCGACCCACCTCGCGCACGAACACGCTCAAGCTCGTGCCAGGCACCTTCCGTTTCGCCAGCGCTTGCTCGACGTCGGGCGGCAGATAGTCGCGGTCGCGTGCGTGCGCCGCACCGGGCGCCTGCAGCAGCGCGGCAACCAGCAGCAGGATGGGCAGCACGCGGGACGGGATGGGCGTCATTGAACTCGACGTCTGGGGGCGCGCGAATGATAAGCGATGCGGTGGCGCCAGGTGGGGCGGTGGCGGCGCGGCGCGGCGCTCTGCATACTCCCGCCCCGTCCACTGCAGGAATGACATTGCGCAAAATCTGGAACACCGTACTGAAAGGCCTCGTCGCGATCCTGCCGCTTGGCCTCACGGTTTACGTCGTCTTCTGGCTCGCCGTTTCGGCCGAACGCCTGTTCTCGCGCGTCATCAAGCTGGTGATTCCCGAGTCCCTGTACTGGCCGGGTCTGGGCCTGCTGACGGGGCTGGTCGTGCTGTACTTCGTTGGCCTGGCCGTCAACGAGTACTTCGTCAATCGCGCGCTGCGCCTTTCGGACCGCCTGTTCGCGCGGATCCCGGTGGTCAAGACGATCTATCTCGCGATCCGCGATTTCATGCGGTTTTTTCCGTCGTCGGGACAGGGCAGCGACCTGCGTCGCGTCGTGCTGGTGCAGTTCGGTCCAGGCAAGGTCGTCGGCTTCGTCACCGCTGAATCAGACGAAATGCTGCGGCGTTCGACGCCGGCGGGCGATGACATGGTCGCGGTCTACCTGCCGATGAGCTACATGGTCGGCGGCTACACCATCTTCCTGCCGCGCGATCACGTCGAGACGACTGCGCTGTCGGTGGAAGAAGGCATGCGCATCGCACTGATGGGCGGCGTGCGCAGCAATCCCGGCCACGTCAGCGACGCAGCGGTTGGAAATCGCGCAGGCTGAGCTGGCGCGGGGGACCCAGACGCTCAGCTGGTCTTGTCGGTCTTGCGGCGACCGCGGAACGAACCGCCGCGCTTGTCCGTCTCGATCCAGCCGTCGATGGCGACGCCCATGTCGCGCGCGCGACGCGGCCCGGCGCGACGATCTTGGTGATGCGTGTAATGGCAGGTGCACTCATCGAGTCCGCAATTCTTCAGCGGTAGAGCGGGCGCCTCGCGCGACAGGAAACGCTGGCCGCGCAGCATTCGCGCGCCATGGCAGCAGTTGCGGCCCGTCTCGATGGAGACCGCATGGTTCGTCTGAACGGCCTTCTTGACCGTGCCGGCCGGCTTCCCAGTGCTGGCTTGCTCCCGGGCAAACAGACCTATGGCTCGTTCGATGATGGTGGTGGCCACGTCGATTCCTTCCAGAACGGATGCAAGGCTAGCGACCCCGCCCGGCCTTGCGGCGTGACGGACCGCACGGAAACGCACTTGCCCGGTTCGATGCGGAAGCCGACACTTTCGGCCTGACCTGTCGAGATCCCCGCACCATGTCTACGCCGGAACCCCGCCGCCTGCGCTTGCCCCAGGTGTCCGAACTGCCCTTCGACTCGATCTACAAGCACGGCTTCGTGCGAGTGGCAGTCGCAACACCGACCGTCGAAGTTGCTGATCCCGCGGCGAACGTCGTCGAAATGCTGCGAATTTCGCGGGAAGCAGCTTCCGAACGGGCGCTCCTTGTCGTCTTTCCCGAGCTGGGGCTGTCCGCCTATTCCAACGACGACCTGTTCCAGCAGGACGCCCTCCTCGACGCCTCCGTGCGTGGCCTGGCGACCCTGGTCGAGGCCAGTCGCGAGATGGCGATCACCTTCGCCGTCGGTTTGCCATTGCGCATGGACGATCGTCTGTTCAACTGCGCCGTGCTGCTGCGCCGCGGCGTCCTGCTGGGAGCCGTGCCGAAAACCTATCTGCCGGGGTACCGCGAGTTTTACGAAAAGCGCCAGTTCGCACCGGCGTCGCAGGCCCTGTCCCAGTCGATCCGCCTGCTCGGGCAGGACGTGCCCTTTGGCACGAAGCTGCTGTTCGAAGCGACGAACATGCCTGGGTTCGTGCTCGGTCTCGAGCTGTGCGAGGACGTGTGGGCGCCGTTGCCGCCCAGCACCTACGCCGCCCTCGCCGGCGCAACGGTGATTGCCAACCTGTCGGCCAGCGACGTGACGGTCGGCAAGGCGGATTACCGCCGGCTGCTCTGCGCATCACAGTCCGCGAAATGCGTCGCGGGCTACCTCTACTCGGCTGCGGGGCCGGGTGAGTCGACAACCGATCTCGCCTGGGACGGCCATGCGCTGATCTACGAGAACGGAGCGCGGCTGGAGGAGTCGCGGCGGTTTCCTTTGCGGGGCGGGTTCATCACCGCCGACATCGACCTGGACCACCTGCGGCAGGAACGCATGCGCTGGACGACGTTCGGCGATTGCGTGCAGGCCCACAAAGCCGAGCTCGAGGGTTTCCGCCGCGTGCACTTCGAGCTGGACCTGCCGGCAGACCGGGTGCACCTGCAGCGCCGCATCGAGCGGTTTCCGTACGTGCCAGCGGATCCGGCGCGTCGCGACGGGCGTTGCGCGGAGGTGTACGACATCCAGGTCGAGGGGCTGCGCAAGCGGCTCACGGCGACCGGCATCAAGAAGGTCGTGATCGGAATTTCCGGTGGCCTCGACTCGACGCAGACGGCGCTCGTCGCGGTGCGCGCGTTCGACCGGCTGGGCCTGCCGCGCAGCAACATCCTCGGTTACACGCTGCCCGGTTTCGGCACCAGCCGTGAAACGTTCGACAACGCGCACGCCCTGATGCGTGCGCTTGGCATCAGCGCGGCCGAAATCGACATCCGTCCCTCGGCCGAGCTGATGCTGCAGCACCTCAACCATCCCGCCGCACGGGGCGAACCCGTCTACGACATCACCTATGAGAACGTGCAGGCGGGTGAACGCACGTCCCACTTGTTCCGGCTGGCAAACCAGCACAACGCACTGGTGCTCGGCACGGGCGACCTGTCGGAACTCGCGCTCGGCTTCACCACGTACGGCGTTGGCGATCACATGTCGCATTACAACGTGAACGCGTCGGTGCCGAAAACGCTGATCCGTCACCTGATCCGCTGGCTGATCGGCACGCGCATGTTCGACGCGGCGACGGTCGCGGTGCTGGCTCGCATCGTGACGACGCCGATTTCGCCGGAACTCGTGCCAGGCACTGGCGACAAGCCGGAGCAATCGTCAGAGGCCATCGTCGGTCCGTACGAGCTGCAGGACTTTCATCTCTACTACATCAGTCGTTTTGGCTATCGGCCGAGCAAAGTCGCTTACCTCGCGCATTGCGCCTGGGGTGACGCCAGGTCGGGCGACTGGCCGGACACCGTGCCGATGGACGAGCGGCGATCGTACGACCTGCCGACCATCGCGGGCTGGCTCGACGTTTTCCTGCGGCGTTTTTTTCAGGGCAGCCAGTTCAAGCGCTCGGCGATGCCCAATGGCCCGAAGGTGGGCTCGGGTGGTTCGCTCTCGCCCCGCGGCGACTGGCGCGCGCCGAGTGACTCGTCGGCCACCGCCTGGCTCGACGAATTGCAAGCCAACCTGCCCGCTTCCGCGCGTCCCAGACCGCCAGGCAGGACACGCCGCACGCGCAAACGCTGAGTCGTCTGCTGCAGGCGCGACTTTTGCGGCGATTCCATAGGAATAGGTCCCCGGCCAGATGGGTATTCGTACGATTGGTACGTGACTGATCGGAGCGTGATAGTCATGCGCAGCGCGATGTGCGCCGGGGGACACGATGCTGGCTCCGACCAAGGACCAAGGCGGTGTGCGGGCGCCTACCGCTGCGGGGTTGTATTACCCCAAGGAAGCGGACGGCCTGCGTACAGCGCTCGCGACCTTGCTCGGCGACTGCAGCCAGGCTGCGTCTCGTCTGCCCAAGGCCTTGCTGGTGCCCCACGCCGGCTACGCGTATTCGGGCACCGTGGCTGCAGCCGCGTTTCGCACGCTCTCGGGCGCAGCGGCGGCGGCCATCCGCCACGTCGTGCTGCTGGGTCCGAGCCACCGCGTCAAGGTGCATGGACTCGCACTGCCCTCCTGGGATTTTTTTTCGACGCCGTGTGGCGCAGTGCGTATCAATGCCGCGAGCCGTCGGCGCCTGCGCGAGCTCGGCCTGGCGGGAGTTTCCGATGCTCCGCATGCACTCGAGCACTCGCTGGAAGTGCAGTTGCCCTTCCTGCAAGCGTTGCTGGGCGAGTTCGACCTGCTGCCGATCGCCGTGGGTCTCGCGCAGCCAGAGCAGGTAGCCCGCGCGCTCGACGCGGTCTGGGGAGGGCCAGAGACGCTGATCGTCGTCAGTTCGGACTTGAGCCACCATCACACGCACGTCGAGGCGCAGGCTCTGGACGAGCAGACGGCCCGCAGCATCGTCGCGCGCCGCAGCGACCTGTCGGATGCACAGGCCTGTGGCGCCGACAGCATCAACGGCTTGCTGACGGCCGCGCGACAGCACGATCTCGAAGTGCAACTGCTCGATCGACGCACCTCCGGCGACACGGCGGGAGACAACCAGCGAGTCGTGGGCTACGGCAGCTTCGCCTTGTACGCGCAGCAATGAGCGGCCCGGCCGGGGCGTCACGAATCCAGACCGACTCGCGGGCCGAACCGGGCTGCATGACTGGCCGCACCTCGCTCAAGCTCCTGTTCGTTGCGATACTGGTCGTGATGCTGGTCGTCACGGTGCAGGCGAGCCTGCAGCAATCCGTGCTGGCGTGGGGCGGGCTGGTCCACGAGCCAGATCGCTGGTGGACGATTGCCACGCTGGCGGACGCCTACTGCGGCTTCCTGACGTTCTACGCCTGGGTGTTTTATAAGGAGCGCTCCGCGCTGAAACGCGCGGGCTGGTTCGTCGCGATCATGCTGCTGGGTAATTTTGCCATGGCAACCTACGTGCTTATGCAACTCGCACGGCTCCGCGCAGACCAGCCGCTCGAGCAGCTGCTGCTGCGCGACGCGACCAGCGCGCGCTGAGGTCATCGTGGCCGGACTCACCCTGGCTTTGCTCGAGCGTGACTGGCTCCCGGACTCCCTGATCCGATTCGGCATCCGGCGTCTGCTGGCCGAGCGCCTGCGCGACGAGCGCAAGCAGGACGCGGCCGCACAGCAGGCGCACCTGATGCGTTTCGTCGACGAGCTGCGCGCAAGCCCGGTCGCGATCGCCACGCGCGAGGCCAACGAGCAGCATTACGAAGTGCCGAGCGCTTTCTTCGAGCGCGTGCTCGGCAAGCATCTCAAGTATTCGTCGTGCTACTACGCGCCCGGGGTCACTGCGCTGGACGAGGCAGAAGCAGCGATGCTCGCTTTGACCTGCGAGCGGGCGCGGTTGCAGGATGGCGAAGACATCCTCGAACTGGGCTGCGGCTGGGGCTCGCTCACGCTCTGGATGGCGGCGCACTACCCGAACGCACGCATCACCGCCGTCTCGAATTCGCACTCGCAGAAGCAGTTCATCGACGCGCGCGCGGCCGAGCGCGGGCTGCGTAACATCGAGATCATCACCTGCGACGCGAACGTGCTCGATTTTCCACCGGAACGGCGCTTCGATCGCGTGGTGTCGGTCGAGATGTTCGAGCACATGCGCAACTACGAGACGTTGCTCGCCCGGATCGCCGGCTGGATGCGCGAACACGCCACGTTGTTCGTGCACATCTTTACGCACCGTGAGTTTGCCTACCCGTTCGAGGTGCAGGGCAACGGCGACCAGCCCGGCGACTGGATGTCGCGGCATTTTTTCACGGGCGGCATCATGCCCAGCGACGACCTGCTGCTGTCCTTCCAGACGCATGTGCAGCTGCGCGAGCACTGGCATGTGCCTGGCGTGCATTATCAGCGCACGGCCGAGGCATGGCTTGCCAACATGGATCGTGCGCGCGATGAACTGCTGCCGCTGTTCGCCGCCACCTACGGCGCAGCGCAGGCCCGCAGGTGGTGGGTCTACTGGCGCGTGTTCTTCATGTCCTGCGCCGAACTCTGGGGCTTTCGCGACGGCGAGGAGTGGATCGTCTCGCACTACCTGTTCCAGCGCCGCTGACCGATTGCAACGAGCGCGGTCCGCGTGGCAGTCTCGCTGCGTGAAAGCGCACGCAGGCTCCCTCTCGCAGCGTCCTCGGGCACGGCAACGAAACGCCGTGCTCGCTCTCACCTGTGGCGCGCTCATGTGGTCATCAACCCCGGGTGCACCGGCACCGACGGCTGTCGACACTCCCGTCGCCAATTCAGTCGCCAATCCCGCCGCCAATCCCGCCGCCAGCGCGACCGACGCGTACGGGGCGTTTCGCGGTGCGTTCGATGCAGGTCGCTACGCCGAGGCCGTGCCCCATGCGCAACGCGTCGTGGAGCTGGCAGATACACAGAACGCTGATCCCAGGACCGAAGAGCTGCAGGTCGCCCTGATGAACCTCGGGATGGTGCAGAACCTTACGGCCGATTACGTCGGCGCCGAGGCCACGTTTCAGCGCGTCATCCAGCTGGCGGAAAGTTCGGGCCGGCCCCAGCACGCACGCCTCGCCCGCGCGCACGCGGGTCTCGCCAGTGCCTATCACGACGGCAAGCGCCACGACCTGGCCGTGAAGAGCTTCGAACAGGCGATTGCCCTCACCCGTCGGCACGAGGGCCTGCTGACCGAGCAGCAGGTTCCGCTCGTGCAGAAATACATCGATTCACTGACTGAGCTGGAACGCTATCCAGAGGCGCTGCAGGCGCAGAGGTACCTGCTGCGGATCGCGGTGCGCAAGCACGGCGCCGGGAGCGTCGAGATAACGCCCACGCTGGTGGACATCGGCCGCTGGTACGCATCGGCCGGCGGGTACGACCAGTCGCGTCGCGTGCTGAAGCAGTCCATCGACATCATCGAGCAAGCGGAGGGCACGAAATCGCCGCGGCTGATCCGCCCGTTGCTGGAATTGGCTGCCTGCAACCGCCGGCAACTGCTCGATCCGACGGCGCCGCAAGCGAATGCCGACGATTCGGCCAATCGTTTTTTCGACCCGAAGGCACCCGTCGCCGCCATGGGCTATACGCCCGGCATGCTGGCGACTGAAGGCGAACGCGCCTTGCTCCGTGCAGAAGAAATCATCGATGCGCAGCCCAACCCGGCCGCGGCACAGGTGCTCAACGTGCAGGTGCAACTCGGCGACTGGTACCAGCTGCGCCGGCAACCGGAACGCGCGCTGCCGCATTATCGCAAGGGCTGGCAGGCCGCGACGCGCACACCGGGCCAGGCCGAAGGCAAGCCTTATACCGAGGCCATCTTTGGCCAGCCGGCACTGATCAGCATCGTGCGGCCGGAGAACTGGAATCGGTATGCGTACAAGGCTGCCGACGCAGTCGAGGTGCGCACCGTCGTCATTGAGGTCATCGTCAATGCGGAAGGACGCGCAGAGCAGGCCAGGATGATCGACGATTCGGGCGATGCGAGGCGCGCGGAACGCACAGCGCAAGCCTTGACCGAAACAGCCCGCTACCGCCCGCGCTTCGTCGACGGCGAGCCGGTCGCGACACCCGGCGTGATCTTCAATCAGCCCTGGTATCTGCTGCCGACGGAAAGCGAACCGGCCAGCACGCAGCCTGCGGCGACCAACCCACCGCAATAGAGGCTCAGCGTAGCGCTGGCGGGATCGCGGGCGCGGGCGTCGCAGGCGCGTCGACTTCGCGCGGCACGCCCTGCTGCACGCCCGGCAGCAAGCCGCGCGCGATCGCCTGCTCGTGAAATTCGGCTGCGAGCTTGGCGCCGGCATCGCGCATCGCAAGGCGCGTGGCGGCTGCCAGCGCCTCGTCGCCCTTCCCCGGGAAGCTGGCCTCGGGCTGCGAGCCGTAGCCCGTGAACGTCCAGCTGTCGGTCAGTTCACCGCGCGGCGAATAAAGCCGGATCGTATAGCGCAGGCTCGCCGCGTACATCGGCGCGCCGGAATCGCCGGGCGTGACAAAGGCAAAATCCTCGAGCGTCGGCTGCAGCACGCCACGAATCTCGGGATCGGTGGTCGCCGCGTCTTGCGGCGACGTGACCGGGACGACGCGCGTGAACATGGCATCCAGTATGCGCAGGAAGCCGGCCGTCTGCGCCTTGCCCAACCCGATGCTGTATTCGCCACCGCCGTTTTCGCGCTTTTCCTCGTAGACCTTGTCGGTGAACTCGAGCGGCATGTGCACGCCCACGACGACGGGGATGCGCTCGATGAGCGGCGGTGGAATGTCTGTCTGTGCGTCGAACCTCGTCGGTGCGCATGCAGCGAGCCACATCGCAACCACTGCAAGCAAGCCGGCAGCCAGTCGGTCTCGTAATCTGTGCGCAGCGAAGACAGTCATGGCGTTACGGTACACCTCATCGCCGATAGCTTGCGGGCTCGTTGAGCCCGACGAAGGTGCCGCCGTTGCGTGCGCACAGCACCCGCATCAGCGTTGCGAAGCGCACGCTCGTGAACTGCGGTGCGTCGGGGCGCACCGGAAACGCGAGCGCGTGGATGCGCACGCGTCGTTGGCCCGTTTTGTCCTCCCGATTGATCTGGTCCACGGCGCGCACGACCGAATCCACCGACGTGCCCGTGAACTCGTCACCGACCACGTACAGGCTGATGCGCCGTCCCGTGGCGTGGTACGTGCGGATCGCCTCGACTATGCCTTCCACCGGACTCGAATTGCTGAAAGGGAACCAGTCGCGCAAGCGGTCGAGGACGATCTTGCGCTGCGCCGGCGTGTCCGGCAGCCAGCGGCCGCGGTACGACGGGAACATGTAGGTGCCCTCGTCGCTCATGACCTGCCAGCCCTTGACGGTGGGGTAAGCATCCAGCACTTCCTGCATCTTGCGCAGCATCAGGGGCCAGGCGTAGTTGGCCATCGAGCCCGACGTGTCGATGATGAAGATGATGTATTCGCTGTCGACCGGCAGGCCCGCCACCGAGTCCTGCGGCGCGCGCTTGAATTCCGCGCCCAACACCTTTTTCATCTCCTCGCTCAGTTGCTGCTGCGCCGAGACGAGCTGCCCTTCGAGCTTGTTGGCCACCTCGGCGTCGACACTGCTCGCCTGGTACTGCCCCTTGACGTCGCTCAAGTCGCCGCGTAGTCGCGCCAGCTTCTGCTTGACCTCCGACAACTGCCGCTCGCGCTCGGTGAGGTCACGATTGAGAATCTCCGTTACCCCGCGCAGCTCGTTGCGCTCCTCCTGCAATGCAAGCAGGCGACCTTCCAGGTCCAGACGTGATTTTTCGAGCGCCTGCGGCTCGCCGAACTTGCTCAGCATGAACAGCAGGATGATCGCGCCGAACGCGCAGCAGATCGTGTCGAGGAACGACATGCTGAAGACTTCGAAATCACGCGAGCGACGCCGGTTCATGGCCAGTCCTTTGCCGGCATCAGGAACGACCCGTTGGTGCGACGCGCCAGCGTCCAGAAGGCGGCCGGTGCCGCCGGGTCGCCTTCCATGGGCATCAGGATGACGTTCGCCGGCACCCGGTTCGGGTACTTGCCGAGCGCACGCTCGAACAGCTTGAGGCGCCCGTCGCCGTCGATCGTCCTGCGCAGCGTGGGAGGCGTGGCGCCCTGCGTGGGCAAGCCGTCCGTGATGATGAAGACGTTGTCCGGCGCGGGGCTCAACGAATTCATGAGGGTGAAGACGTTCTCGAGACTGGTGCCGTCGGCGGGCACGGTGCGGCGCAGCTGCACCATCACGTCGTTGAGCGCCTGCGGGTCGCTGCCGTCGAGCCACTTCCCCGCGCTGCTCGGCAGGACGGGCCACGCCTTGACGTTGAACGCGATCACCTGGAACTTCGACTTGGGTGGAATCTGCGCGGTGAGCCAGTCGACGGTCGCCACCGTGCGACGCCACTTCTCCGATCGCAGCCGGCGGCTCTCCGGCATGTTGCGCAGGCGGATCACGTTGACGACCGTTTCGTCGAGCATGCTGGCCGAGACGTCGACGAGGATCGCGATGCGTTCGCCACCGAGCTTGAGCCCGCTGAGGTACTGGCGGTCGCCCGTGCCGACAAATCCTTTGACGCGATTGCCGGGCGTGCCAGGTGCTGGCGTGCCCGCGGTGAGGCGCTTCTTTTCTTCGTCGATCTGCTTGAGGTCTGCCTTCAGCTTCTCGATCGCCTCACGGCGCGACACGGTCGTCTTGCTTGCATCGGCCAGCTGCTCCTGCGCCTTTGTCGTTTCTTCAATCACGCGCGACGACAAACCTTCGGTGCGATCGGCTTCAGTCTCGGTCTTGCGCAGGCTGTTGCGCAGTACGACCAGGTCTGAATAGCCCTGCAGCACCAGCTCCTCGATCCTGTCGACCTCGGCTTGCAGTTCGGCCGTCTGGCTCTTGAACGCCTTGTTGCCCTGCGCGTTGAGGATCATGTACAGCAGCACGATGGCGCCAAAGGCACAGCAGATCGTGTCCAGGAAGGACATGCTGAAGATGTCGAACTTGCGCCTACGGCGTGCCATGGTCCGCCAGCACCCGGATCAGTTCCAGCGCAACGCCTGGCGCGCCGAGCCGCAGCACGTCGCCGACTTTCAATGCGACGAGTCCACCGACTCTTTCGTCGTTGACGAACGTGCCGTAGGTGCTGAGGTCCGTCACGCACACCTGCCCGTCACGCAGCTGCAACGTGCAGTGCGAACGGGAGACGCCTGCGATCCCCGCGGGCAAGGTCAGCCCGCGCGGCACCGCGCCCACTGACCAGCCCAGCGCGAGCGGCACGTCGTTGATGGGCCAGGCGCGACCGCCGAACAGCACGTGCGTCGGGATCGCTTCCTGCGGCACTTCGGCGCGGAGCGGCGCGGTTCCCATGTCACCGTGGTCGCCTCCAAGCGGCAGTCGATGCACGAGCGCAATCGCACCCGCTGGGCGCTCGATGGCACCCGCCGCAAGCAGCGTCCCGCACGCGGCGGCACCGTGCGCCAGCTCCACCATCACGCAGTCGCGCAAGCCCGCCAGCCGCGCCACAAGGCCTGGAATCGACGCGATGCGCGGCGTGAAACACAGGTGCAGCAGCGAACCCGGCGGCCGCGCCATCTGCACGAGTCGCAGGACTTCGCTGGTTTGCGTCGCGACTGCGGCCTCGAGCTGCGGGCGCGTCAGGCGGATGCGATAAGCCGTCGCGCCGAATTCCAGGGCCGCTTCTGTTTCGTCCGCCGCACCGAGTGACTCAACCCAGTCGGGCAACAGGTCGTGCAGCCTTTGCTCGGTGGCGGCCTGATGCAGCGGATCGAACCGCGTGTCCTGCACGAAAGAATTGGCCACCGACGCGGCGAGCGCCTGGCGGAACGCAAGCTGGCCGGCCCCTGGCAGCAGCTCGTAGCGCGTCCGGCGCAGCATCCCCTCGGCGCGCGTGGCCTCGATCAAGGTCGCGGCAGCCTGGTGCAGCTGCAGGTCGAGGTACAGCATGCAAGCGGAGGGTGCGACGGTGGACACGGCCGCCAGGCCTGCATCGACCAGGCCGCGCACGGTGACGCCGCATTCGTTGGCAATGCCGACCAGCAATCCGAGTTGTTCGCGCGTGTAACCAGCCGGCACCGCGAGCAGCAGTTCATCTGCGCGTTCGCCGTTGGTGGCCTGCGCAAGAACCGCCGCGAGATGGGCATGGGCGAGATCCGCAAACGTGGCGGCGCCCCGCGTCGACCAGGGCAGTGGCTCGAGGCCCAGTGCATGCCAGAACCGGTTCTGCGCCTGCAGCGGTGCGATGCGGTACCGGGCAGCAGCCTCCGCGCCGACGATGAGCCGTCCATCCTGCAGCGCTGCGAAGCCGGGGCTCGCGTCGCCGTCGACGACGGGTTCGTCGCCCTCGCGCTCGCGCGCGAGCACGAGCCCGGTGTCATTCAGTTCAACGGCAAGCCGGCCCATCGCGCGAGCCCTAGCGCACCATCATCTGGCGCACGACGTTCTGGTCGAGGAAGTCCTCGGCGTCGAGCACGGCGCGTTCCTGCCGCAGCTGGATCTGGTGCAGCAGGAACATCACGAAGATGCTCAGCGCCAGCGCGACGAGCGTCGAATTGAACGCAATGCCCAGGCCCGCGACGACGCCGGACACGTCACCCTCGACGGCCTTGTGCGCCTGCTGCAGTGCTTCGCCGATGCCGCGCACGGTGCCGACGAAACCGATCGCGGGGATCGCCCACGCGACGTAGCGCACCATCGAGAGCTCGGCGTCGAGCCGGCCGAACTCGAGCTCGCAGGTGTCGTGGATCGCGGATGCCACGTCCTGGATGTTGCGCGTGGAGCCAAAGCGATGCAGCCCGCTCAACAGCGCGCGTGGCACCAGTTCACCGCGCAACTCCGGGGGCAGGGTTTCCACCTGGCGCGCGTAGTCGCGTGAATCCTCAGGCAGGATCTTCATGCCTTCAGGCAGTTTGAGCAGGTCCATCCGCAGCAGCGCGTCGTTGCGGCGCAGGGACCAGCCCTTGTAACCCATGATCGCGAGCGACCAGAGCGCGAGGATGAAGCACACCTCCTGCTCGAAATCCTTGATGATGATGAAGACCTCGCGCGCCGGCACGAAGTTGGGATCCTTCTGCATCGCCACGGCGTCCGCAGCGGCGATCTCCGCCGCCCGGGGCCGCACGACCGTGGCGTAGAAGGCCTGCACGATGATCGCGATCACGATCAGCGCGATGATCTCGAACATGAACTCGCTGGACTTTGATTTTCTCATGCTGCGCTCGCTGGGGCCTCAGATGTCGACGGGAAAAGCCACGTCGAAGTCGGGCCGTACTTTTTCGGTGGGCTCGAACCGTTGCGGCGAACTTTTGCCAGCCGTCGGCGGCACCGGCGGTGGCGTTGCAGCATTGGCGTCGTCACCGCTTGCCGCGGCGGCAGGTTCCTGCGCGGTCGTTGCCGGGGACGCAGGCGGCACCGGCACGTTCTGCTGCGCATAAGCGATGCCGGCCGCAAGGATCGCGAGTGCGATCACCGGGGCGAGCGGCAATGGCCGGGAGCGGCGTTCGTAGCGGGATTGGCGTGCGTTCTCATTGTGCATAGCGTGCGATCCTGAAGCCGACGTCGTCGCGGCGGCCGTTGCCTGAGTCACGAAAGGCGGTCCGCAGTTCAGTGACGGTTGCATGCCGCCAGCTCGAGCCGCGTATCACATGCAGGTTGGCTGCGGCAGCCGACAGCGGGTCGACGGCAACCGCGCCAGTCGCAGGTTGCACTGCGTACGGGTCCGTCGTCCATTCGGCCACGTTGCCACCCATGTCATGGAAGCCCAGCGCATTGGCCGCGAACGATCCCACGCTGGCCGTGGCCGCGCTGCCATCGTCGAGGTCGGCGAGGAACGTCTGCAACAGCGGTTGCGCGCGCCGGTCGCCGAAATTGCCCGCGCCGGCCGGCACGGGCAGCACGTCGCCCCAAGGGTATTTGCGCAGCGTGCCGTCACGGTTGCCGCGCGCTGCCCACTCCCACTCGGCTTCAGTGGGCAGGCGATACCCGGTCGTGGCCGGCTGCACGGGGACGAGGCTGCCGCCCTGCGACTGGTAGGCCGCCGGCAGGCCCTCCTGCTGGCTGAGCCAGTTGCAGAACCCGGCAGCGTCCTGCCACGTTACGTTGACCACGGGCTGGCGGTCGAGTTCGAGTGTGTTCTGGCCGACGAAGCCCGAGCGATGCTGCGGGCGGAACTGCTTGAACTCACCGTTGGTGACTTCGTGCGTGCCGAGGTAAAAGCGGCGGCGCAATTCGACAGGACGTTGGGACTCATTGGCGCGACGTCCGGATTCGCGGCGCGGACTGCCCATCGTGAATGCAGCGGGGCCGAGCAAGCGCAGTTCCGCGCCCGACTTCGTGCGCACCGTTGCAGGTATTGCGGCCGACGCAGGCGCAGCGCCCGCTGCAACCGTGGCCGCCGCTCCGGTCGTGCCCACTGCAGCCACCGCGGCGGTCTCGGGCGCGCTGCCACCCGCTTCGAGTCGCACGTTCAAGACCTGCGGCAGGCCGGGGCGCGGAGTCACGTTCGTGCGGTAAGTTCGAAAGCCCGCGAGCCGCACCTCGAGTTCCGTGCGGGCCGCCGGCAGCCGGAGCGCCTGCCCTGCCTTGCCCACCCTGCGACCGTTGGCGATGATTTCGGCAGACGCCGGCTCCGCCAGGACGGTGATCTCGCCGTAGATCGGCGCGAGTGTCAGCTGCACTTCACGACGCATGCCCGCGCCAACGTTGAGTTCGGTCGTTGCCGGTTCGTAGCCATCACGCGCCGCGACCACGTCCAGCGCGACGTCGGGCCGCACCTCGAGCGTCAGTGGCGAGCGGCCGCGGAAGGCGCCGCCCATGCTGACGCTGGCTCCGGCCGGATCCGTGCGCACGACCAGCGTGCCGTCGGGCAGGCCGAGTTGCACGGGTCCGAGCGTCTGCGGTTCGTTGGCGACGACCTGGACGTCGCTGATCCAGTGCTTGAAACCCGGATGGCGCAGTTCGATCCGATGGGTGCCGGCATCGAGTTCCAGTGACGCTGGCGTTACCCCTTGCGCCGCGCCGTCGACGAGCACGCTCGCGCCCGTGGGCTCGGTGAGGACACGAACCGGCGCCCACGCAGCGATGAGTTGCGGCGTGAGTGTCTGGCGAGTCTGCATGCCCTGAATGTCGACGGTGGTCTTGAACGGCTGGTAGCGCGGCGCCGTCACGACGAGTTCGTGCCGTCCTGCCGGCAAACGTATCTCGCCAGGTGCCGCGCCTGCGTCCCTGCCCGCGACGCTCACTCGAGCCGGAACCGGTGTCTGCACGACGAGAATGCCAGGCAGCTTCTGCAGCGCGAACTTGAACGTCTGGTTCGGCGCGTCGGTCACGACGACTGGCGCGCGCAGCGTGGCGTATCCCGCCCGCTGGATTTCCGCGACGTAGCGGCCGGCACGCACGAACAGGTGGCCGGCGACGGGCAACCCAAATCCACCTTGCAGTTCCACAGTGCTGTCGGCCGGGTCGACGGCGATGCGCACCGCATGCCCCGTCGCGAAGAACCACGTGCTGAAAAGCAGGAACGCGGCGAGCACGCTGCCCAGCAGCACCGGCCACACTCGCCGCCTTGCGCCTGCCGCCTTGAGAGGACGACGAAAGGCAACCGCTGCGACTTGCTCATCGTCGGCGTTGTCGCCGCCGCTGACGATCGCGGCAGCCGGAGCTTCGGGCGGCAGGGTAATGTTGCCGCCACTTCCGTCCTCGACGATCAGCACGCGCTGCGAGTTCTCGGTCGCGACACGCAGCCGACCCCGCGCAACATCGATCACGTCACCGGCGCGCAACCACGTGGCGCGCAGCACCGGTGCGCCGTTGCACAGGGGCGGTTCCGCGCCTGCGGCGGGCTGCAGGAACAGCTGGCCGTCGTGCAACGCCACCCATGCGAGCGTGCCGCCCTGCACGCCCGGCAGCACGACCGTGTTTCCGGCGCCACCGATGCTGACCGGAAAATCCATCGCCGCAAGCGGACGCTCGCCGAGTGGATCGCGCAGCAGCAGTTCCGTGGCGCTCAAATGGGTTCCTCGCAGCGCACGACGAGGGTAGGCGGCGGCGTGCCCGGCAACAGGGTCAGTTCCTTGCGCACGTCGCGAAATCCCTGGCGGGTGCCGACGACGGTATAACGGCCGGGCATCAGTTCCACGTTCTTCTGTTCGAAAAACCCAAGCTTACCAACCCGATAGATCTGCACGTCCGTCGCGTTGTCGGAGGCGAGCGCCACCGCGATCGGCGTTTCGGCCGCGCGCAGCATCTGCGCAAGTTGCGCCCGCTGTTCCTGCAGGTGTGCGCCAGGCGTCGCGATGCGGGCCGCGCGTTCGAGCACGTTGCGCGCGATGTCGCGGCCGGCGGGACTGTAAAGACGCTCGGGCTTCGCCAGGAAAGATTGCAGCTCGGCGTCCATCATCGCGCGCGGTTCAGCACGCTCCACCCCTTCCTGCGCGGCGCGCAGCGCCGGCTCGGCCTTCAGTGCCTCGCCGTACAACGCCAGCGCCTGCGACCATTGCTCCGTGCGTTCGGCCGCGAGCGCGCGATCGATCGTGCCGCTCAACGATCGCGTTTCGCCCGCGCGACGGATCTGCTGCAGGCCGTCCGCAACCTCGGCTGTGCCAGGGCGAATGCGATCCGCGCGTTCGAATGCGGCCTGTGCCGCTGGGTAGTCCTTGCGCGCAAGCGCAGTCATCGCCTGCGCCATGGCCGCAGCGTAGACATCGTTGGTCTCGCGCGCTCCCAACCGCGCGATGCCCGCCTGGGCGCCTTGCGTGGCTGGATCGAGTTGCAACGCGCGACGATACGCGGCGAGCGCCGACTTCGCGTCGCCTGCCTGTTCGGCTCGTGCACCTGCTGCCGTTTCCCGCAGCACGTCGTCGAGCACGCGTGCGCGCGCGAGTCCCGTTCGGGCGCCGGCATCGTTCGGCGCCACCTGCAAAACTGCTGCATACCTCTCTGCCGCAGCCGCTGCCCGACCTGCCGCGAACGCGGCGGCCGCCGCTGCCTTGCGCTCGGCAATGACCGCCGGCAAGCGCTGCTCCAGCCCAGCCAACCCCTGCGCGAGGGCATCGAACCGCTGC
Organism: Gammaproteobacteria bacterium; assembly: GCA_031404015.1. Lineage (GTDB taxonomy): Bacteria > Pseudomonadota > Gammaproteobacteria > Steroidobacterales > Steroidobacteraceae > RPQJ01. Next base: position 20,141 of record JANNGT010000382.1, read on the forward strand.
AGCGCCGCGTCGTAGTCGCGCGCCGTCATCGCTGCATCGCCGGCGGCGAGGTCGCGACGGGCCTGCTCGTAGGCACCGCCACCCCAGCTTGCAGCAGCACGCTGTTCGAGTTGCTGCAGCCGCGCAGGCAACGGCGCTCGGCGCGACTCCGCACGCAGCTTCACCGCGGCGAGCCGGGCCAGGTCGGCGGCCGGTTGCGCCGGAGCCTGCTTGGCCACCGGTGCCGCAGCGGGCGCGACCGGTGCCGGACGCCGGCTCTCGACCAGTCCGGGCAGCATGAAAAACGTGAAACCCGCGGCTGCCAGTGCAAGCAACAGCCCGCCCGTCAGCAGGCCGCGCCGAAATCCTTCGTTGCGCAACGACTGCGCGGATGGCGCGGCGCTCGTGCTGCGGCGCCACTGCGCCTGCACGGGCAAGGCGTCCGCAGGCGGTCGCGGTTGCCACGTTGCCGCGGGGCTCGCAGCCGCTGCCGTCGCAGACGCGGACGCAGACGCCGCTTCGACGGCGGCTTGCAGTTCGTCACGAATGTCGCGCATCGAAGCGGGCCGCGCCTCGGCCCGCTTGGCGAGACAGCGCGCCACCAGCTCGCGCAATGCGGACGACGGCTCCGGCTGTCCCGTCAGCAGCGCGGGCGCCTCACCTCGAACCCGGTCTGGCGTGATGTCCGGATAGAACGGCGGATGACCACTGACCAGTTCGTACAACAGCACGCCGAAGGCATAGATGTCAGCGGCCGTGGCCGCAGGTGCGCCGTCAAGACGCTCCGGACTCGTTGAATACGGGGAAGCGCCGGTGGGCTGGATCGCCCCGATGCGTTGCGCATTGCCAAGGTCGACGAGCCGCGGCAGCCCGTCCGCGTCGAGCATGACGTTGGCCGACTTGATGTCCCCGTGGACCCAACCCTTTTCGTGCAAAGCCGCAATCGCGTCCGCGACGGGCAGCAGTCGGCGAGCGATCAGTGTCCAGGCGCGCCCGCGCAGGCGTCCGATCTCGCCGCCCGGCAGGTATTCGAACACTTCCACGGTGACGCCGTCTTCGACATGCGTGGCGAGCGGCGCCAGCAGCGTCGGGTGACTCACGGCCGCGCGGACCTGCACGGACGCAATGTCCGCAGGTTGCTGGTGCAGGCGCAGCACGACGTCCCGGCCCGACACTTCGTCGCGTGCCAGCCAGGTGTGCGCGTCGTGGCCAGTCGCCAGCGGCCGCGCGAGTCTGTATCGCGCAGCCACGACCTGCCCGCTCGCGCGTGCCGTGGTGTTCGTCATGTCTTCGAATTCAGCGTTGGGCGGCCGCCGGCTTGGCGGCCGTGTCCGATGTGACGGCCGGCAGGCCCGTCTCGTTTTCGTACAGGTCCCGCAGCAACTGACGCCACTCCGCGTACTGCTGGTCGGCCGAACCCTTGAGTTCGAGCGTGCGTCCCTCGATGTCCACGACGCTCGGCTGCACCTCGTTCTCGAACGAGCTGCCAAGCTGCTTCAGCGATTCGCCGTGCATCTTGATCTCGGCGCGCATGTCGAGACTGCTCTTGAACGCGTAGATTCCGCCGATGACAGCGGCGGTCGACGCGGCCGAGCCCGCACTGCTGTTGGAGTTCTGCCCTGCGACGACGCCGCCGATCACGGCGGCCGCACCAAGCAATCCGCGCGCCAGGGCCTTGCGCTTGGCCTCCGCCTCGGCCTCGAGCTCTTCGTACGCGTACTTGCGCCAGTTGGAATAGGCGTCGTCGATCGACTCGCCGAAACTGGAGTAATGCTCGTTGAGCGTGTCGATCAAGGCGTAGTCGCGCTCGCGCACCCGGTCCATGCGCTGCACGACGGGATCCTGTTCGGCGGGCAGCCGCGCGATCGCATACGTGCCGCGCCGCTGGTCATGCGTCAGGTACGGCTGGAATGCGTAGGGTGCCAGGTCCGCCGCGAAGCGCAGGCCTGCAACCTGGTGCACCTGGACCCGCTGCTCGCGCGTCAGGCTTTGACGCGCTGCCAGCAAGTCGTTGGCGATGGTGGCGTACAGGTTGTCGAAAGGATCGCGCGGCCTGGCCGGCATGTCCTTGTACGCGCGCGTGTCGGCGAGCCCTGCGTAGTCCTGCTTGAACCAGGCACGACCCGTCGCATCCGTCACGGTGATCGCGAGCTTGAGCTGGCGGCCATCGGACTCGAGGATGCGGCCATCGATGTTGACGTCGCTGCCTGCACTGTTGGCGGGCAGCACGCGCACTTGCCCCCACTGGCCCGTGCCCTCGAGCGTGTCACGCAGCAACACGGGCATGTAGCGCGACTCGGCCTTGCGCACATCGGGGAAGATCCGCCGCTTTTCCAGCTCGGCAGAATCGGTGGGGATGTTCGGGTCGAACATGCGCACGCCCACGTCGAGCAATTCGTCCTGCGGGATCTCCGCAGTCGCCTTCTGCGCGACGATCGGCGCCATCGGTCGCTGTTCCTGCACCACGCAACCCGCCGCGCCCATGACCAACGCGCAGCCGACGACGAGGGCACGCGCCGTGCGCCAGGACGAGAGGATCCGTGGTATCGCCTGTGACGTCACTAAGTGCCCTGCTTGTACTTGCGGTATTCCTCCCAGAGCCGCTCGCGCAACTCGGGGTCCGTTTCCTTCATCGCAGCTTCGCGCAGCTGGCGGGCGACGATGTCATCGTCGCGTCCATCCGGAATTCCGGCCGGCACGTCGCCGGGGCCACTGCCACCGCGCGCGCCGCCGCCAACGCCGCCCTGGCTGCCCGTGCCCGTCGCGCCGCCGCCGCCGCTCGCCCCGCCGGACCCATCCGACGCTTCGTCGCCGCTGCTCCCGCCGGTTTCGCCACTGTCTGCCGTCGGTCCGGAGCCTGTACCGTCGTCGCCTGCGCCGTCCTTGCCCGTCCCACTGTCGCCAGCCGCGCCGTCCTCACCCGCCGAGCCGGCCGCTTCATCGCCGCCCTCGCCCGTGCCGCCAGGACTGCTGGAGCGACTCGCGCGCTCCTGCGAGATCGTTTCCTGCTCCTTGCTCATGCGCGCGTCGAACACGGCGAATGTCTCGTCGAACCGACGATCGATCTGCGCGCGCTTGTCCTCGGTCGTGGCGGGTCCGCCCCCGGACTGGCCAGGTTGGCCGGATTGGCCCGACTGGCCGGATTGGCCCGACTGGCCCGACCCGGTACCGGACTGTGCCGTGCCGCCGCCGGCTTGAGCCGCACCACCCGCAGAGCCGGCTTTGCCGCCCGTGCCGGATGGGGGTGACCCGCCGCTGCCTTGCGCGCCCCCCGTGTTCGGGGCACCGCCGGCGGTCTGCCCGGCCGAGCCGGAGGTCGAGCCAGATGGGCTGGTCGAACCTGCGGTGCTGCTTCCTTGTCCGGCTCCCGACGCAGGTGGCGTCGGCCAGCCCTGCGGCTGCGGCGGCGGCGCTTCCCCGCCCGGCGCAGAGGTGCCGCCAGCACTGCCGGATTGCCCACCCGACTGGCCGCCGCTCGTGCCAGCGGACGACCCGGAACTGCCGCTGCTCGACGACGGCGAACCCGAACTGCCAGACGATGGCGAACCCGAACTGCCCGACGTCGGCGCAGACTGCCCGCCTCCGCCGCTGCTCGGGCTCGATGACCCCGATGGTGGCGTGGAGGGCGACGGGCTGGGCAGGCCGCTCGGCATGGAACTCGACGTGGTCGTCAGGCAACCACCCGTGCACAAGGCGGCCGCGGCCACCAGCAGTGCCCTGATCAGCGATTTATTTGCCTGCATGTGTCTCACGTCCCCGGTCAGCGGTCGGGTGGAGGTTACCGCGACCGTTCTGCTCCCACCTGCTTGGATGCGTCGGACCGCCGACGGTTCAACTGTCAACGCGAACCCGACGATCGGGTGGTCACCCCGGCGGCCGCGGCCGGGGCGGTAGCGGGGGTGACGAGGTCATCGCCCAGCAGGAATGAGCGCAATTGATCGCTCAAGCCGTCGCAGGCTTTCTTGCGCACGGGCGTGATGATCGGAATGGGGGCAATCACGCCGATCAGCACCGACGTGCCATTGACGTCCGTGCTGACCGTGCCGACCTCGATTGCGTCACGCAGGTCCCAGACGGACGCGACATAACCCGACTCCTTTTCCCACCAGCCGACGCCGAAACAGCCGCCACCGCCGGGTCCGATCGCACAGGCAATGCTGCCGCCGCCGTCCGTCTTGCGCGTGTTGCCGTCGACCCAGACGACGTAGCGCACGCCGATTTGCTGCAGGCGTTCGGTGACACCAGGACGCTGCAGCAGCACGCGCAGACCCGCGGTATTGGCGGGCGCGGTGCTGGGCTCGAACCAGGGGAACAGCGCGTCCGTAAATTCCTGCTCGCCGTAAATCTTGAATGGCGTGCGCGTCTTGCCTTGCGAGCGCTTGCTTTGCCCCTCTTCGGGGTGCACGAGCTCGCCACCGAGCCGCTCCTGCACGCAATCGAGGAAGCCTTCTTCGGTGCCGACGCCCTCGAGCTGCGGCTTCTTCAGCAGCACGATCGACTCATTGGCCTGGATCGGCGACGCAACCTGGCGCGTTTCGTCCACCTTGGAGGTCATGCAACCCGTCGCCAGCGCGGCGACCAGGCCGAGCCCAAGTGCGGCGCGACGGCTCATGCGAACCTCCGCCGCGGGGCGGTGCTCGATCCGTGCCTGAGCCATTGCTGTCCTCCTGCGGCTGCGCGCGTAGCGATGAGCGGCGTCAGTCCTGTGGACGGCCGAGTATACGGTAACGTCGCGCGGGGAAAAGTCGTTACGGACGCGTCAGTCAGCGTCGAACAGATCGGTTTGCTGTGGCGCGCCCTGTGACGCGTCAGGGGCGCGGATGAACTGGCTGGTGTCCAGCTGCGGTGGGGCGTCGACATTAAGGCCGAGTTTGCGGCAGGCGCTCGCGAAGCGCGCCGCGATCATGTCGGCGTACTGGCCCTGGCCGCGCATGCGATGACCAAAGCGCGGGTCGTTCAGGCGGCCGCCGCGCATCTCGCGCACGTGGTTCAGTACACGCTCGGCGCGATCCGGAAAATGTTCGCGCAGCCAGCCTTCGAACAGCGGTGCGACTTCGAACGGCAGCCGCAGCATCAGGAACGCAGCACGACGGGCGCCCGCTGCCGCCACCGCGGCGAGCACGTTTTCGATCTCGTGGTCCGTCAAGGCCGGGATCACGGGCGCCATCATCACGCCAACGGGCACGCCGGCCGCCGACAGCTCGCGCACCACGCGCAGTCGCGCGGCGGGCGATGCGGCGCGTGGCTCGAGCGTGCGTTTCAACGCAGCATTCAAGCTCGTGACGCTGACGTACACCGAGACGAGCTGGCGCTGCGCCAGCGCCTGCAGCAGCTCGAGGTCGCGCAGGATCAGCGCGCCCTTGGTGATGATGGTGAGGGGATGGCGGCGTTCGAGCAGCAGTTCGAGCACCGCCCGGGTGGAACACAACGCGCGCTCGGCGGGTTGATACGGATCGGTGTTGCCGCCGATGTGCAGCACCTTGCACTGGTAGCGCGGCGACGAGAGTTCGCGCCGCAGGAGATCCACGAGGCCCGGCTTGTGGAAGATGCGGGTCTCGAAATCGAGGCCGGGACTCAGGTTGAGGTACGCGTGCGCAGGCCGGGCGAAGCAATAGATGCACCCGTGTTCACAGCCCTGGTAGGGGTTCAGCGATTGCTCGAACGGGACGTCCGGCGAGCGGTTGGTCGTGATCGCGTGCTTGGGGAATTCCGCGATCAGCGTCGTCGCGGGGTTCGACAACGGCTCGTCGAGACTGCCCCACCCATCATCGGCGGGTTCGAGACGCGTGCTCTCGAAGCGGCCCGCAGGATTGCTGATAGCGCCCCGCCCCTTTTCCACCTGATGTCGGTCTGCGCGTCGCATGACGCAAGACTACTGTATGCATATACAGCTGTCATCTTTGGGGATCGGGAAATCGGTCCATGCGCCACAGCTCCGGAAACAGGCGACTCCATGCCAGCGCAACGATCAGCGTCGCGCATCCGCCGAGCACCACGGCGGGCATCACCCCGAGCCAGGCGGCAGCGAGGCCGGACTCGAATTCGCCGAGCTCATTCGACGCACCGATGAACACCGAGTTGACCGCGCTGACGCGACCGCGAATCGCGTCCGGCGTTTCGAGCTGCACGAGCAGGTGGCGGATGAAGACGCTGACCATGTCGCCCGCGCCAAGAACGGCGAGCGCAGCAAGCGAAAGCCAGAAGCTCGTTGAGAAGCCGAACACGAGCGTGGCAACGCCGAAGATGAAGACCCCGCCAAACATCCAGTGCCCGACGCGGCGCGTCACCGGGTAGCCGCTCAGCACCAGGCCCGTCACCGCCGCGCCAACGCCCGGAGCAGCGCGCAGCCAGCCCAGTCCGCTCGGTCCGACGTGCAGCACGTCCGCTGCGTACACGGGCAATAGCGCAGTGGCGCCGCCAAACAGCACTGCGAACAGGTCCAGTGAAATTGCACCGAGCACGGGTCGACGACGGCGTACGAAGCGCAGGCCCTCGAGCAGCGCATCGCGGTTCAACGGTGTCGGCGCCATTGCCTCGCCGCGCTGGTCACCGCCGCGCCGCATGGTTGCGAGCATGACGAGCGAGATTGCGAGCAGCACCGCCACCGTCGCATACACCGTGGTAACGCCCGCGAGGTATAGCAGGCCGCCAAGCGCAGGACCCACGATCGTCGAGACCTGCCACAGGGATGAATTGAATGCGACCGCGGTGCCGAAGTGCTCGCGATCGACCAGGTTCGGCAGCAGCGCCTGGCTTGCCGGCATCGCGAATGCGCGCCCGACGCCGTACAGCGTCATGATGCCGAACACCGGCCATGCACTCTGCAAGCCGTGCCGGGAAAAGCCCCACAACAACAGCGAGCACACCAGCAGGACCGCGTAACAGCCGACGAGAATGCGGCGGCGATCGCGATTATCGGCCAGGTGTCCGGCGGGCAGGATCAACAGGACGAACGGCAGGAATTGCGAGAGACCGATCAGGCCGAGATCCAGCGGACTGCGCGTGACTTCGTAGACCTGCCAGCCCACGGCGACGGTCTGCATCTGCACCGCAATTGACCCGAGAAAACGGGCGGTGACGTAGCGCGTGAAGTCCGCGTTGCGCAGCAGGGCCAGTCTGTGGTCGCTCATGCGAATAAAACGGCAACCGGACCAGGGTTCTGCATGAGTGCCAGAGCATAGCCGATGACCGGGCCTGCGGGCGAAGCCCTCGCGACGCAGCGTGCTGTCCCGCCGCTGCGGTGGCCAAGGCGCGCGATTGCATGGACAATCGTGCAGTCCAATCGGTCGTCCCGCTCCCCTGACAGTGCTCTCGTCGGAGTCTTCCGCATGCAATCCATCCGCCGCACCACGCTCGCCTACATGCTGCTCGCGTTCGCGCTCTCGTGTGCGCTGCAACCATTGGTCGTCCACGCGGCGGAGACGCCGGACCAGCGTTTCGAGGCGCTCAGCAAACGTTACATTGAGGAGTTCGGCCGCTATTCGCCGGTGTCCGCGACACAGCTCGGCGATCACCGGTTCGATGCCGAGCTCGACGACCTGAGCGCCGCGGGCCGTGCGCGCACGCTCGCGTGGGTCCAGGCCGTGCTGGGCGAACTCAAGGCCATCGACCAGGGCAAGCTGTCTCGCGCCAACCAGGTGGACGCGGCGATGCTCGAGAACCAGTTGCGCTACGCAGTCTGGTCAGAGGAGAAATTGCGCGACTGGTCGTGGGACCCACTCGTTTACACACAACTCACGGGCCAGTCGTTGTATGGGCTGCTCGCCCGGGAATTCGCACCACTGCCGCAGCGTCTCGAGGCCGTGACGAGCCGGCTCGAAAAGCTGCCCACGCTGCTCGAACAGATGCGCGCCAACATCGTGCCGGCGCGCGTGCCGGCGATCCACGCGGAGACAGCCGTCAAGCAGAACCCGGGCGTGTTGAGCCTGGTCGACGAGCTGGTCGTGCCCAACCTGTCGCAGCTGCCGCCCGCCGAGCGCGCTCGTCTCGAGCAAGCCATCGCCAACGCGCGCACCGCGGTCGCGACGCACCAGAAGTGGCTCGAACAGAGCCTGGTGCCGCAGGCGAAGGGTGAGTTCCGCATCGGGCGTGAGCTGTTTGACGAGAAGCTCGGCTTTGCCCTGATGTCACCCCTGAGTCGTGACGAAATCCGGCGCCGCGCCGAGAGCGACGTGGTGGCCACGCGCGCGCGCATGTACGAAGTGTCGCGCAAGGTGCTGACGGGACGACCGGATGCGCCGCCCATGCCGGAGAAGCCAACGCCGGCCGAGCAGCAAACGGTCATCAAGGCCGCGCTCGCCCTGGCGAGTGCGGAGCGCACGCCGCGCACCGGCGTGGTCGACTATGCCAAGGAGACGCTGCGCGAAACGACGGAGTTCGTGCGGGCGAAAAATTTCGTCACGGTACCGGACGAGCCCCTCGACATCATCCTGATGCCGGAGTTCCAGCGTGGCGTCGCCGTCGCGTACTGCGATTCGCCGGGCCCGCTCGACAAGGGGCAGCGAACTTTCTACGCGGTGTCGCCGATCCCCGCCGAATGGACGCCAGAGCAGGTGGATTCGTTCCTGCGCGAGTACAACACCCGCTCCATCGCCAACCTGACCATCCACGAGGCGATGCCCGGACACTACCTGCAGATCGCCCACTCCAATCGTTATCCGTCCGTGCTGCGCGCGATGCTCGGCTCGGGTCCGTTCATCGAAGGGTGGGCGGTCTACGCGGAGCGCGTGATGCAGGAGCAGGGCTTCCGCGGCGATGACCCGTTGATGCAACTCGTCCAGCTCAAGTGGTACCTGCGCGCGACGACCAACGCAATCATGGACACGGCGATTCACGTCGACGGCATGCAGCGCGACGCGGCGATGCAGCTGATGGTCGAGACCGGCTTCCAGGAAGAGCGGGAGGCCGCCGGCAAGTGGGTGCGCGCGCAGCTTTCGTCAGCGCAGCTTTCGACGTACTTCGTTGGTTACCAGGAGCACGCGGACCTGCGCGCCGAAGCCGAACGCCGCGCGGGCGGCAAGTTCGATGCCAAGGCGTACCACGACAAGGTGCTCTCGTTCGGTTCGCCGCCCGTGCGCCTGGTGCGTGCGCTCGCGTTCGACGAACCGATCCGCTGAGCCAGGACCGAGGATCGCCGTCTGCGGACGGCGACTGCCTCAGGCCACGGCAATCGTGGCGTACTTCGAGCGCAGCTCGGGCACCAGTCGCAGCAACTGGCGGTCATGCACGCGTCGCAGCAGCAGCTGTGACGCGATCGCGCCGAGACCGCAGAGGAACATGTCCCACTGCGTGTCCCAGACGTCGCCCTGTGTGCCGAGGAATGCGCCGGCCGACTCGCCGCCCGCCAGCGCGGCCCACCACTCGGTGAATTCGTAGATTGCGCTGATGCCGAGCATGCTCAGCGTGACCAACGCAAACAACCATTTGCCAGGGCGCAATGGCGAGGTGCGCAGCAGCAGTTCCCGCGCCACGATGGCTGGGCCGAAACCCTGCATCAGGTGACCGATGCGATCGTAGTGGTTGCGCGAGAAGCCGAAGACGTCGCGCATCCAGTCGCCGAACGGCGTCAGCGCGTACGTGTAGCGGCCGCCGTACATCAGGATCAGCGCGTGCACCGCGATCAGCACGTAGACCAGGGGTGTCAGCGGAAAGCTCCTTGCGGTACGCGCCAGGAGCGGCAGCGCGATGAGCACGGGAAGGACTTCGAGTATCCAGGTGAGGCGGTCATACGGCTGCATGCCGGACCACAGCAGACCGAGCACCACGACGCAGAGCAGGACCAGCGGCAGCTGCAGGTCGAACTTCGAGGCTTGCATCAAGACTCCATTGCGCTAGCGCGCGAGGAACTCTTCAACGAGGGCAGCCACCGCGGCGGGGCGATCGTGATGCAGCATGTGCCCCGCGCCCGCGACGACGTTCGATTCCAGTTGCGGCACCCACTGCCGCATGCGATCCGGATCGCCGGCGCCCTCGAGGCGCGCGAGGAAATCGGATTCGCTGCCGGCCACGTACAACAGCGGTGCCTGGATTTCTGCCCAGCAGGCTTCCGCTTCCGCCCGGCGGTACAGGATCGGGTTGACCCGCTTGTGCGCCGGATCGAAGCGCGGACGCACCTTGCCGTCCGGCAGGGTTTCGCTCCAGGCACGCGCGACGAAGTCTGCGCGCTCCGGCGTCAGCCGCGGATTGCGCTTGCGCAGCACGCCTGCGAACACATCAAGGCTTGCATAGACGGAGGCGGGCTCCGACTCTCGCTGCTGGTCCAGCCAGTCGCGGTAACGCCCCGGCGCGAGCTCCGGCGGCGCGCCCGGCAGGCCGAAGCCTTCGAGCGTGACCAGCCGCCGCACGCGCTCCGGCCGCAGGCCCGCATACATCATTGCGATATTGCCACCCATGCTGTGGCCGACGATGTCGACTGGCAGCGCGGGCGAAAGCTGCTCGAGCAATGCGTCGAGGTCCGCAAAATAGTCGGGGTACCAGTAACCCTGCGGACTCCACGCCGATTGCCCGAAGCCGCGCCAGTCGGGTGCGACGAGCGTCCGCGTGGGCTCCAGCTCGTCCGCCAGGAACTGATACGTGGCGCCGCAGTCCATGAAGCCGTGCAGCAGCACGACCGGCGCTGCGTCGCGCAATGCGCCTGGCCAGCGAGCAATGCGGTGGCCGACGCCGCGGATGTCGACCTGCTGTGTTGCAGGTTCGCGTCGAGGCCGATAGTGCTGTGTCATGGACAGCATGATGAGGCAAAATCCGCAGCAACAGTGGTTGAGACGAAATCCCGGTTCCCACCAGAATGGGCCGTTCGGTGCGCTTCGGCGGCCGCCTCACCCGACGGGACAATGCCAAAACTGCTCGTTTTCCAGCACGTTGCCTCCGAACCGCTTGGTCATCTCGACCGCCTGCTGCGCGACTCGGGTTGCCGCATTCGCTACGTCAACTTCGGGCGCGAACCCACGGCGCAGCCCGACGTCAGGCGTTACGACGGGCTCGTCGTGCTGGGTGGGCCGATGAACGTCGACCAGGTCAACGAGTATCCGCACCTCGAGACGGAAATCGCGGTGATCCGTGCAGCCGTTACGGCAGACAAGCCTGTGCTGGGAATCTGTCTCGGCGGCCAGTTGCTCGCCGCGGCCATGGGCGGCCGCGTGCAGCCGAACCCCGTGCCCGAAATCGGCTGGTACCGGCTGCATGTCAGGCCCCAGGGTCACCGCGACCGTCTTTTCAGGCATTTCGAACGCACTCCCCGGCACGTCTTCCAGTGGCACGCCTACACGTTCCAGCCACCTCCGGGGGCCGTTCCGCTGGCCTGGACGCGCAGCTGCAGGCAGCAGGCCTATCGCATCGGCGACCACGCCTGGGGCCTGCAATTCCACCTGGAGGCAGACGCCGCCTTGATCGATCGATGGCTGCATCTGCCGAGCGGGCGCAACGAGATCGAGCGCCATTGGAGCCCTGCACGCATCGCGCGCATCCGGGCGGCAACACAGCGGCACCTGCCCGTCGCGGGGCCGCTGGGTCAGCGCGTCTTCGGTGAGTTCACCCGGCTGTTTTCATTGCGCCGCTACGCTCACCTGCCGTCGCGCTGAGCGATGCCGGCGCGTCAATCGCCGAGGAACATCCGGTAGGACGGGTTGTCGGTCTCTTCGGTGTACACGTAGCCGAGCTCGCCGAGGTGCGATGCGAACGTTTCCGCATCGGCAGGCGCGACCTGCACGCCAGCCAGCACGCGGCCGTAATCCGAGCCGTGGTTGCGGTAGTGGAACAGGCTGATGTTCCAGTGTGCGCCCACGGCCTCGAGGAAGCGCAGCAACGCGCCAGGACGCTCGGGGAACTCGAAGCGGAACAGACGCTCGTGCTGCAGGCCGTGCGCGTGTCCGCCGACCATGTAGCGGACGTGCAGCTTGGCCATCTCGTCGTCGCTCATGTCGAGCACGCGGTAGCCGGCGCCGGCCACCTGCGCGAGCAGCGCTTCCTTCTCGCGCCGCCCGTCGGTCAGGGACACGCCCGCAAAAATGCGCGCCGAACGCGCGTCGTCGTAACGGTAATTGAACTCGGTGACGCTGCGACGGCCGAGCAGGCGACAGAACCGCAGGAAGCTCCCCGGCTCCTCGGGAATTTCGACCGCAAGCAGGGCTTCGCGCTGCGCACCGATGTCGGCGCGCTCTGCGATGTGACGCAACCGGTCAAAATTGACGTTGGCGCCGCAGTTGAGCGTCACGAACGTGCGGCCCTGGCATTGCTCGCGCGCCACGTAGCGCTTGAGGCCCGCAACGGCCAGTGCGCCGGCAGGCTCCGCGATCGTGCGGTTGTCCTCGAAGATGTCCTGAACGGCAGCGCAGATCTCGTCCGTGCTGACCAGCAGCACTTCGTCGACGTATTTGCGCGCGAGACGGAAGGTCTCCTCGCCGACGCGACGCACGGCCACGCCGTCGGCGAAAATGCCGACACGATCGAGCGTGACGCGCTCACCCGCACGCAGCGAATCGTGCATGCTGGCCGCGTCTTCGGGCTCGACACCCACCATGCGCACCTGCGGGTACAGCGATTTCACGTACGTGGCGATGCCCGCGATCAGGCCGCCACCGCCGATCGGCACGAAGATCGCATCGGGCGGCGACGAGCATTGCCGCAGGATTTCCATGCCGATGGTGCCCTGGCCCGCGATCACGTCAGGATCGTCGAACGGATGGATGAAGGTCAGGCCGCGTTCGCGCGCGATGCCCGCCGCATGCTCGCAGGCGTGATCGAAGTCGTCGCCCTCGAGCACGACCTCGCCGCCCAGGTCGAGCACGGCCTGCACCTTGATGTGCGGCGTGGTGCACGGCATTACGATCACCGCGCTGATCCCGCGGCGGCGGGCCGCGAGCGCCACGCCTTGCGCATGGTTGCCAGCCGAGGCACAGATCACGCCGCGCCGGGCCGTCGCCTCGTCCAGTGTCGCGATCTTGTTGTAGGCGCCGCGCAACTTGAACGAGAAGACCGGCTGCAGGTCTTCGCGCTTGAACAGCACGTCGTTGCCGAGGCGACGGCTCAACCGCCGTGCCGGCTCGAGCGGGGATTCGATCGCGACGTCGTAGACGCGCGCCTTCAGGATGCGTTCGATGTAACTTTCTTGCATGAGTGTGGCTTGCGGGGTCACCGCGTACGTTAACATCCTGCGGCCCGGAACCCTCCCTCCGACCGCTACGGCACCCTCTTGCGCATCGAACTGATCATGACCGTGCTCGCGGGCTTCGCGGGCGGACTGGCCGGAACGCTGTGGGCGGGGCTCGTCTCGGCGACCCTGCTGGGACGTCGACCCGAGTTGCGGGCGGCCGGTTGGCGCCCCGATACGGGTTGGCGCGTCCTGCACACTGCGGCCCTGTACGGCCTGTGCGGCGCCCTGGCCGGACTGGTGTTCTGGCTGGCCTGGGGCCTGCCGGCTTTTTCGGTTGCGACTGCCTGGTATCTGGTGGGGGCAGTCTTCGGCGCGCTGTTGTGGGCGATCGTCGCAATGCCGGCGCTGTGGCTGCTGGCGCTGCGCGTGCCCGCGCTGCGCTACGCTTGTGCCGTCATGGCCGTCGAAGCCCTCGTCGCGGCGCTCGCAATGGGGCTGCTGTGCGCTTTCGTGTGGTACCGCGCTGCTTAGAAGGGGATCGCCATGCAGATGCTTTGCAGAACGGCGCTGGGCGTCGCGCTCTCGCTGGTCGTCGCTGTTGCCCAGGCGCTCACGGCGCCCGAGCTGGTGGCGAAGAACATCGAGGCGAAAGGCGGCGTGGCCGCGCTGCAGGCGGTGAAGTCCGTCCGCCGCGAAGGCCGACTGATCGCAAATGACGGCCAGTTCGTGCTGGACCTGCGCGAGACAAAACAGCGGCCCGACTCGATCCGCACCGAGATCAGCATGCAGGGCCTCACGCAGGTGCAGGCATACGACGGCAAGGAAGGCTGGCGCATCGACCCGTTCGGCGGCCGCAAAGACCCGGAGAGGATGCCCGCCGACGATATCCGCGAATACGCCGAGGACGCTTCCATCGACGGTGTGCTCGCCGATGCCAGGGCGGCTGGTCACAGGATCGAGTACCTCGGCACCGAGGACATCGACGGCACCGCCGCGCACAAGCTCAAGGTGACGAAGCAGGATGGCGGGGTGCAGTACGTGTACCTCGATCCGGATTACTTTCTCGAGATACGCATCGAGAGCCAGCGAGTCGTGCGCGGGGTCAAGCGCACGTCCGTCACGGAGTTCGGGAACTACGAGAAAGTCGGTGGCGTGTTCTGGCCGCTGTCGATCGAGGCCGGCATCAAAGGCCAGGGCAACCCGGCAAAGTATGAATACCGGAGCGCGGTGGTCAACGCCGAGATTCCGGCGGACTATTTCGCGTTTCCCGCAGTCGTGAAGCAGTAAGGGAACAGCCGCACATGATCATCGAGCGATCTCTGCTTGCGACGCTGCTCGCACCCGTCATGCTGCTGGCCGCGCCGGCTGCGACTCCGACCACACCGGCTTTCGACGCGTCGATCGTCTCCGGGCTGGGCGCCCGCAACATCGGTTCCGCGACCATGAGCGGCCGTATCTCGTCGCTCGACGCGGTGACGATGGCGGACGGCAAGATCATGCTGTGGGTCGGCGCCGCAAGCGGTGGCGTCTGGAAGTCGCTCGACGGCGGCACCACGTTCACGCCTGTCTTCGACGACCAGCCCGTGCAATCGATCGGCGCCGTTGAGATCGACCAGCGCAACACCGAGACAGTGTGGGTCGGAACGGGCGAGGCCTGGACGCGCAACAGCGTGTCCATCGGCGACGGCGTTTACAAGACGACCGACGGTGGTGACACGTGGCAGCACCTCGGGCTCGCAGGCTCGGAGCGCATCGCCGATATCCGCATCGATCCGCGTGCCAGCGACACCGTGTATGCGTGCGTGACCGGGCGCCTGTGGAGCGACTCGCTCGAACGCGGCGTATACCGCACGCGTGACGGCGGCACGACGTGGCAGCAGGTGCTCAAGGCGCCGAACGCGTCGACGGGCTGCGCCAACCTGAGCATGGACGAAAAAAACCCGGACGTGCTGTATGCAGCGCTGTGGGACTTCCGGCGCAAGGGCTGGACGTTCCGCTCGGGCGGCGAGTCCCCCACGGCACCGTCAGCCAGCGCACTGATGGTGACGCGCGACGGCGGCACGACCTGGACGGAGGTCACGCCAGCGAAGAACAAGGGGTTCGCACAGAAACCCTATGGCCGCATCGCAGTGAACGTCGCGCCGAGCGATTCGCAGCGGATCTATGCGTTCGTCGAATCGCCGCAGAGCACGCTCTACGTCAGCAACGACGGTGGCGCGACGTGGGAAGCGCGCGACAAGAGCCAGTGGATGGTATGGCGTCCGTTCTATTTCGCGCGCATGACGGTGGATCCGAACAACGCGGATCGCGTGTTCAAGGACAACGGCAACATGATCCTTTCGGAGGATGCCGGCCGCAGCTTCAGTGTCGTCGGCGGCTTCGTCGGCATGCACGGCGACATCCATGACGTCTGGGTCAACCCGAGGAACTCGAAGCACGTCATCTCGGGTGACGACGGCGGCTTGTGGCAGAGCCACGACGGCGGCAGCAAGTGGTGGAAGGGCGAAAACCTGCCCCTCTCGCAGTTCTACCACGTCAGCGTCGACGACGAAGACCCCTACCATGTTTACGGCGGCCTGCAGGATAACAGCAGCTGGATGGGCGACTCGGCTTACCCCGGCGGCATCACCAACGGTCGCTGGGAGAACATGTACGGCGGCGACGGCTTCTGGATGTTCTCCGATCCGGCCGACAACGATTACGTTTACACGGAGTATCAGGGCGGAGCGCTCGCGCGCGTCAACAAGCACACGCACGAGACGCGCGACATCCAGCCGAAGGCTCGCGCCGGCGAGAAACTGCGCTTCAACTGGAACACGCCGCTGCACCTCTCGCCGAACGAAAAGGGCGCCCTCTACATGGGCGCGCAGTTCCTGTTCCGCACGCGGGACCAGGGCCAGACGTGGGAGCGCATCTCGCCGGACCTGACGACGAATGATCCGCAGAAACAGCGGCAGGAAGAAACCGGCGGCGTCACGGTCGACAATTCGGCCGCGGAAATGCACACCACGATCTACTCGATCAGCGAATCGCCGCGGGCAGCGGGGACCATCTGGATCGGCACCGACGACGGCAACGTGCAGCTGACGCGCGACGGCGGCAGGACGTGGACGAACGTCACCGGCAATCTCAAAGGCGTGCCGAAAGCCGCGTGGGTCAGCTGGATCGAGGCGAGCCGGCACGATGCGGCCACGGCGTACGCGACCTTCGACCGCCACACGTTCGGCGACCACGAGCCCTGGGTTTACGCGACGCGCGACTTCGGCAAGAGCTGGCAGCCGCTCGTCACGCCGCAGGACACGCGCGGCATCCGCGGCTATGCACACGTGATCAAAGAGGACCTGCAGCAGCCGGACCTGCTGTTTTTGGGCACCGAACTCGGCCTGTGGATTTCGATCGACGGCGGCAGATTCTGGGCGGCCTTCAAGGGCGACAATTTCCCGGCCGTCGCCGTGCGCGACCTCGCGATCCAGCCGCGCGACAACGATCTGGTCGTGGCCACGCATGGCCGCGGCATCTGGATCATCGACGACATCACGCCGTTGCGCGCACTGAGTTCCGAACTCATGGCCAGGGAAGCGGTGTTCGTGTCGGCGCGCCCCGTGCAGCAGCGCATCGAGGCGTCGGGTGGCTGGCCCGGCGGCGCGGCGACCTTTGTCGGTGAGAATCCGGCGAGCGGTGCCGTGATCACCTATTACCAGCGCAACCGCCACCTGTTCGGCAATCTCAAGCTCGAGATTCTCGACGCAAGCGGACGGGTCGTCGACGAACTGCCTGCCAGCAAGCGTCGCGGCCTGAACCGCGTCGAGTGGTCGATGCGCGAGAAGCCGCCGCGCGTGCCGCCGGCCGTGCAGCTGGCCTTCGCTGGCACGCAGGGTCCGCGCGTGCTGCCCGGCACCTACACCGCACGCATGACCAAGGGGGGCCAGGTGTACGAGCATCAGTTCGACGTTGGGCTCGATCGCCGCGCGACGTTCACGGTCGAGCAGCGGCAGCAGCAGTACGACGCGGCCATGCGCGTGCGCAAGCTGTTTGGCGAGGAGACCGCGGTGCTCGAGCGCATCCAGACATTGCGGGCAAATGTCGCAGCAGCAAGCGGTAAGGCAGGCGTCGACGCAGCAACCCAGGGCCGTCTTGCAGCGTTCGATGCGAAAGCCGACCAGGCACGCAAGCGCATCGTGGCGACCAAGGAGGGCGGTGCAATCACGGGCGAGGAGCGCCTGCGCGAGCACACGGACCAGCTCTACGGCGCCATCATGGGTTACGAAGGCGCGCCCGGCGCGTACCAGATGGAACGCATCGGCGTGCTGGAGGGCGAACTCGCCGATATCGAGCAGCAACTCGAAGCACTGCTGGCCACGGAGTTGCCCGGCCTGAACCAGGCGCTGCAGCAGATCGGCCAACCCGCAATCGTGGCGCCGCCCAGGGTTGCGGCAATGGCAGACGCGGGCGTCAGTTCATCGAATGCGCACTGGCTGTCGACGCGCAAACGCAAGGACAGGAAATCGATGTTCCATAGCCTGCCGCAGGACTCGGTGCGCTTGCGGTAACGACCGACGCTGCACAGCGGACGCTGCGCAGCGTCCGCTGTGGCACCCTCGAGTCAGTGCGCGGGCTGTCGCACCTTCTGCACGACGTTGAAGATTGTCACCGCTGCTGCGCCGGCAACCACTCCCACGACCAGGTGGGCCAGGAACGGGGTCAGCGCCGCGAGTACCGAGCCCGCGCCGGGGAGCCCCGCAGCCTGCGCGGCAATGCCCTCGATACCGTGCTCGAGCCACGGCAATCCGTGCGCCAGGATACCGCCGCCGACCAGGAACATGGCCGCGGTGCCCAGGACGGACAACGTCTTCATCAGCCACGGCGCAAAGGCGAGCATGCCGCGCCCGGTTGCGCGAACGACGGAGCGCAGCACGCCGCCGCCCTCGCGCTGGCTCAGGTACAGGCCCGCGTCGTCGAGCTTGACGATGGCGGCCACGAGCCCGTATACGCCAACCGTCATGAGGATCGCAATGCCCACGAGTACGCCGACTCGTACGCTGAAAGGCGCAGTGCCGACCGTGCCCAGCGCGATGACGATGATCTCCGCCGACAGGATGAAGTCGGTGCGCACTGCGCCCTTGATCTTGTCTTTCTCGACCGCAACCAGGTCCACCGCAGGATCGACTATCGCCTCGCGCAACTCCTTGCGGTGCGCTGCGTCCTCGGCGCGATGCGCCATCGCGTGCCAGATTTTCTCGAAGCCTTCGAAGCAGAGAAACAGGCCGCCCGCCATGAGTAGAGGCACGATGGCCCAGGGGGCAACGGCGCTGATCGCGAGCGCCGCCGGCACCAGGATCGCCTTGTTGACCAGCGAACCCTTGGCGACGGCCCAGACGACGGGCAACTCGCGGTTCGCCTTGACACCCGAAACCTGCTGCGCGTTCAGCGCAAGGTCGTCACCGAGCACGCCCGCCGTCTTCTTGGTGGCGACCTTGGTGAGGACCGAGACATCGTCGAGGATGCTCGCGATGTCGTCGAGCAGGGCAAGCAGGCTGGCGCCGGCCATGGAGTCACCCGGACTGGCAGGGAGAGCACCATCTTACGGGCGGGGACCTCAGCGAACGAGGAAATCCCGCGTCAGCCGCACCACTTCGTCGGCGCCGGCGTCCAGTACGCTCCCGGTCGGCGTCGACAACTCGACGCGACGGGCGTCGCGCAGCAGTGAGTCGGTGCGCGCCGTCGATTCCCAGAATTCGTCGCGGGCGCGCAGGATCATTACGGGGAGTTTCAGCAGCGGCAGGCGCTCGCCCACCTGGAAACTGCCATCCGACGACGGCACGCCGATCAGGATCAGCCGCCGCACCTGTTCTGGCTTCGCGAGCGCGAAGTCGATGGCCGCGAGCGAACCCGACTGATAGCCGAGCACGTCGACCTGCTTCAGCCGCAGTGAGTCGATGAGGTCGACGAACGCTGCCGCCTGGTCCGCCACCGTCGGCGTGTGATCGGGCGCATCGGACTCGCCGCTGCCGGGCAGGTCGGGCGCGTAAACGCTGCGATCGCGTCCCAGGTCCCGCAGGATCGAACGGAACGCACGCCCCGTCTGGGCCGCCGGCGGCACGCACAGCAGCGGCGTCAGTTCGTCGAAGCCGCCGCTCGACGGAAACGAGGTGTGCAGGTGCAACTGGCCGAAGCGGCAGTCGACATACATCTTGCGCAGGTGGATGGTCACGGGCGGCGAGCTCCTGCTCGAAAGGGCGGCACTGCGGGCAATCGTACGGTCTGAGTTGCGGGTCACTGGCGAATCCTCGATGAGCAGTCGGCTTGCGTGCGGGCCATTGTCCGCGCGCACACTCGCGCTCACGTTGATTCAGCTCTCACTCCGATGGCAATCGGCATGACTTAATGCTGCAGTCGGATCGCAGCGCGAGTCCACCGCAATCGCCGCCGAATTATGTCGTCCGGCGATCATGCCGTGTCGAGGTACCACTCGTAATCGCGATCGCTGACGAGCGCGCCGAATTTCTCCGCTTCCTGCCGCTTGATCGCCAGGAAAATGTCGAGAAAACCCGGACCGAGCGTATCGCGCAGGAAGGCAGACGCGGCCGCGGTTTCGAGCGCAGCGTGCCATTGCGTCGGCAGCGTGCGCGACGGCGGCTGCGCGTACGCGTTACCCGTCAGCGGCGGCCCGGGGTCGATCGAGTGCTCGATGCCGTGCAGCATGCCGCCGAGCACGAGCGCCGCGACCAGGTACGGGTTGGCATCGGCGCCTGCCACGCGGTGTTCGACGTGGCGGCTGGCCGCGGGACCGGCAGGGACGCGCAAGCTCACCGACCGGTTGTTGATGCCCCACGACACGGCGACTGGCGCGTAACTCTGCGTGCGGAAGCGCCGATACGAGTTGGCGTTGGGGGCGTAGACGGCCATGCCTTCCGCGAGCGTCGCGTGCAGGCCGCCGATCGCATGCCGCAACAGCGGGGTGCCCGCGGGATCGTCCGCCGCGCACGCATTGGCCCCGTCGCGATCCGCAAGACTCGCGTGCAGATGCATCCCTGAACCCGCGTGCTCCGCAAATGGCTTGGCCATGAAACAGGCGACGCGACCATGCCGCGCCGCGACGCCACGCACCGCACGCTTGAACAGGATCGCGTCGTCGACGGCTCGCAGCGCGTCGGCGCGGTGTTCCAGCGTAATCTCGAACTGGCCCGGCGAGTATTCCGACATCAGCGTGCGCAGCGGCAGGCCCAACGCGCTGGCCGCTGCATACAGGTCGTCGAACAGCGGCGACATGTCGTCGAGCCGGCCGAGGCCGTAGGCGTCGATGCGCGAGCGACGCTCGCCGCTCAGCATGCCGGCGGATGGCACCAGCCGCCCGTCGGCTGCGCGTTCCAGGAGATAAAACTCGAGTTCGACGGCGACCACGGGCGTGAGGCCCGCCCCTGCGCAGCGCTCGACGACTCGCGCCAAGGCATGCCGCGGATCGGCTGGCGCCGGAGTGCCGTCCAGTTCGAACATCGTGCCCAGCAGCTGCGCCGTGGGCCGCTTGAGCCAGGGCGCGCGTGTAAGCGATCCAGCGACGGGACGGCAGCACTGGTCGGCGTCGCCGACCGACCAGACCAGGCCGGTGTCCTCGACGTCTTCGCCGGTGATGTCCAGTCCCAGGATCGAGCCTGCGACATTGCGACCGCTGCCATAGAGCGCGGCAAGTTCCTCCCGCGCGACGTTTTTGCCGCGAGCAACACCGCACGCGTCGGTGATGACGAGCTGCACGGTCTCGATGTCGGGATGGGCGTCGAGAAACGCCTGCGCTTCCGCGGGGCTGCCAACGCCGCGCGGCGTGGTGTGACTGGTTTGCATGGTGAGAAGGGCCTGTTGTGCGGCCTGCGATGCATAGTGACGGATGCACTTGCGCAGTGGCAAGCTCGCGGCCATGGCCGCGGCTTATTCAATTGGTTGGGACGTGCCGCTGGCCGCGCGCAACACGTTCGGCCTGGACGCCCGCGCGCGTTGCCTGGCCACAGTGCACGACGCGACTGCGCTGCCCGCGTTGCTGGCTGAACCCGCCCTGCAGGCGTTGCCGCTGGTCGTTCTTGGCGGGGGCAGCAACGTGCTGTTTGCGACCGAGCGTGTCGACGCGTGCCTCGTCCACCTTGCCTGCAGTTCTGCTCGAGTCGTCGGCCATGCAGGTTCGCATGCGCGAGTGCTCGTCGACGCCGGGTTCGAGTGGGACGCGCTGGTCGACTGGACGCTGGACAATGGCTTGCAGGGCCTCGAGAACCTGGCCTTGATCCCCGGCCAGGTCGGTGCCTCACCGATCCAGAACATCGGGGCCTACGGGGTCGAGGTCGGCACGTTCATCGCTGCCGTGCATGCTTACGATCTGGCCGCGAAGGCGTTCGTGCGTCTCGAGCGCACGCAATGCCAGTTTGGCTATCGCGATAGTGTGTTCAAGCGCGAGCCCGATCGCCGCATCGTCACGTCCCTGGAACTGCTGCTGCCGCGAGGCGGCGACACGAACCTGTCCTATGCAGGGTTGCGCGAGGAATTGGCCGCGATGGGCGAGCTGGAGCCCACGCCGCGCAATGTCGCCGCGGCCGTACGCAACATTCGTCGCCGTAAGTTGCCGGATCCGGCTGTCGTGGGCAACGCGGGCAGCTTCTTCAAGAATCCCGTGGTGGCACGCGCGCAGGCGGCCGAGCTGCAGGGGCGCCACGCCGGGTTGCCCGTCTACCCAACCGCGAACGCGGCCGAGCGCAAGCTCTCGGCGGCGTGGCTGATCGAGCAGGCGGGATGGCGTGGGTTCCGCGCGGGCGAGGCCGGTATCTCGGCGCAGCACGCCCTCGTGCTGGTGAACCTGGGTCACGCGACGGGCGCGGACCTCCTCGCATTGGCACAGCGCGTCATGGTGTCGGTGCAGGAAAAGTTCGGCATCCGGCTCGAGCCCGAGCCACGCGTCATCGGCGCGACGCTGGCGCTATAGCGCAAGCTCGACGCGCAGGATCGCCACCAGCGCGTCGCCGATTTCCGTGCGCGAATCAGGATCGATGACGAGTTGCACGTCCGGTTGCAGCACGAGGTGCTCGCCGAACGGAATGCGCCAGGTGAGTTCGTACGCCTGCTCGCCCAACGCTAGGGCAATGCCGTCGGCGCGCTTCACGCGCTGATAGGGGCTGCCGTCGCGCGCATAGCCGATCGATAATCCCAGCGTATCGTCGCGATTGGCCAGCAGGCCGCCCGTGTGCACCACGCCGGCGCCAGCATAGAGACCGATCCGCGACACATCATCGTTGGCAACGCCGAGTCGGCAGTACGCGACGAAGCTCTCCCCAAGCCTGCGTTCGATCGAGGCGTAGCCGCCGTACTGGCTGTCGCGGCGCTGCGGTGCTGCAATTTCCGGCGAGGTTCGTGTAAAGCGCCACGCTCCCGTCTTGACGCTTGCAGACGGCAAAGCCCACTCGTATTCCAGCGTGAACATCGGTCCGCCTGTGAACGGCGTGTCGTCTGCATCGAGTCCAGCAGATGCCTCGACGTCGAGCGCAGCCACACGCAGTATTCCGCCATGCTCGTCGGCATGCTGGAGCCGGACGCCAAAGGCGGTGCGCGGATAAATGGACGGTCCTGCGGCCCCCGTCTGCGAAATGTCGGGCCCGATGCCCTGCGAGCTCGAGAGAAACAGCCCGCCCGCCTCGACCGCGTCGAATTCACCGTTCAAATCGTAACGACCGAGCAGCAAGGAACTGTGCTCGGAAAGCGGCACGTCGATCCACGCCTCGAACAGACGGATGCCTCGGTCCGCATCGATGTTGCTGACGGTCTGCAGGTCCCCGACCACATATTCGGTGAGGCCGCCACCATAGACGTGCTGGGCGACCACGTGCAGCGTGCTGTCGCGGCCGCCCAGTGCAAAGGCCTGGTCGAACGTCAGCTCGACCAGTCCCAAGTGGCGTTCATCGCGCGCGAGGCCCCCACCGAGGTTTCTGGCGAAATCGCCCGTCCAGGAGGCGCCGAAGTCGCCTGCGCTGGCCGACGGGCCCCATGCGCTGATCAGGCCAGCGATCACGGAGGTGCCGATCAGTGAAAGGCGGACTGGCTTCATGCACGCGAATATCTGCAGTCGGAAAAATTGGCACCTTGCGTATCGGGTTGCCCCGATTCGATATGCGAATAATTCTCACTCGCGTCGCGTGCGAGAGCCATCAGCGTATGTGCGACTTGACCTCGCGCAGAAGTCGATCACCGGGGCAGAGATCTAAAGTCCCTCGGTTACCAGACACCGGTGCTTGGCATGGTCGACCACGGCTCGGCGGGCAGTTGCGCAGCGCCCTTCTGCAACAACTCCACCGAGATGCCGTCGGGCGAGCGCACGAACGCCATGCGCCCGTCGCGCGGCGGGCGGTTGATGACGATGCCCATGTCCTGCATTCGCTGGCACGTGGCGTAAACGTCATCGACTTCGTATGCCAGGTGTCCGAACGCCCGGCCTGTACCGTATTGCTCCGGCTCCCAATTGTGCGTGAGCTCAACCTGGGCGGATTCGTCACCCGGGGCCGCGAGGAAGACGAGCGTGTATTTTCCCTGCGGATAATCCGTGCGCCGCACTTCGCGCAGTCCCAGTCCTTCGCAATAGAATCGCAGCGAAGCGTCGATGTCGGTGACGCGGACCATCGTGTGCAGGTATTTCATGGCCCGATACTACCCCCCGGGCGTCACGTTCCGCGCAGCGACACTTGCGGTCGTCGGTGTTCCGCAGCACGCTCACACACCATGAGAGCCAATTTTTCACCGTCGTGCCGGGCCCTGCTTGCACCAGTCATCGTCGTTCTGGCCAGCACAGCCGGCTGCGCGTCGAACACCCAGTCTTCTGACAGGCCAGCCGCCCCTCCCGCCACGGCAACCGCGCCGCCGGTGGACCCACGCATCCTCGGATCCGCCGATGCGCCGGTGATGATCATTGAATTCACGGACCTGCAGTGCCCCTATTGCGCGCGGTTCGCCCGCGACACCTGGCCCCTGCTGCGTGAACGCTACGTGGACACCGGCAAGGTGCAGTTTGCCACGCGGGACTTGCCACTGCCGTTCCATGCTTTCGCCCTGCCTGCCGCGGTGGCGGCGCGCTGTGCCGGACAGCAGGGCAAGTTCTGGGAATACCGCGAGGCACTGTTCAGTGAACAGTCGCGCCTGGGCGAGCAGCGCTATGCCGAGCTGGCCGGTACGTTCGGGCTGGACGCCGGGCGCTTCGAATCCTGCCGCGCCGATCCCTCGGTGCTGGAGGCGGTGCGTGCGGATGCGGCAATGGCTACGGCGAGCGGCATCGCAGTGACGCCGTCGTTCGTCATCGGTCGCGTCGTCAACGGCGAGTTCGAGGGCGAAGTGATCGCCGGAGCCCAGCCGTTTGCGGTGTTCCAGCAGCGGCTCGACTCACTGCTGCAACAGCCGCAGGAATAGTCCACTCGCCGCGGCCGCAAGCAGGACGGGGCCGAGCGGCCAACGTGCTCGTTCCAGCAGGAGCCACGCCGCAACCGCGATGAGCGACGCGGCCCAGTCCGGCGCGTGGCGCCAGCCATCCGGAAACAACACGACTTGCGCGAGCAGCAACGTAAGCGTGGCAATCACGCCGACGACCGCGGCGGTGATCGCGCCCAACGCGGCTTCGACACGCGCGTTGCGAGTCAGCCGATCGAGGTGCGGCGCGCCGAGCAGGATGAACAGGAACGAAGGCAGGAACGTCGCCCAGCTGGCGAGCGCGCCCGCAAGCATGGCGGAGCCGAGTGGCGACATCGCACCGGGCTGGTTCCAACCTGCCACGAAGCCCATGAACTGCAGCACGATCACGAGCGGTCCTGGCGTCGTCTCCGCCAGGGCGAGTCCCGCTACGGATTGATCCGCCGCGACCCATCCCAGGTTATCGACGAGCTGCGTCGTCACGTAACCGAGCACGGCGTAGGCGCCGCCGAACGTGACCAGCGCTGCCTTGGTAAAAAACAGGTAAACGCGACTCCAGAGGGAATCCCAACCGAGCGTGAGCGTGACGCTCAGCAGCGGCAGCAGCCAGAGCACGAGTCCGACGCTGCCGACGCGCAGCGATGACCCCGCACCGACTACTGCCTGCCGCACGATTGCCTGAGTCGCAGGCGGTGCGACATTGCGCGCCGCGAGGGTGCCGATCGCTGCCGCGACCAGCAGCACGAGCGGAAACGGGATGCCGCCGAACTCGAGCGCGATGAAAGACGCGAGTGCCAGCGCAAGCAGCAGCGGCGACGTGAGCGCTCGCTTGCCGATGCGCACGATGGCCTGACCCACCAGCGCGATCACGGCGGCTTGCAGCCCGTACAGGAGACCTTCGATCCACTGCAGCGATCCGTGTGCGACGTAGACGTAAGACAACCCGAACAGCAGCACGATCGCGGGCAGGATGAAACCGAGCCCGGCGACGAGGCCACCGCGGATGCCGTGCAGCTTCCAGC
Organism: Gammaproteobacteria bacterium; assembly: GCA_031404015.1. Taxonomy (GTDB): domain Bacteria; phylum Pseudomonadota; class Gammaproteobacteria; order Steroidobacterales; family Steroidobacteraceae; genus RPQJ01. The sequence goes on from JANNGT010000382.1 coordinate 45,653, forward strand.
CAAGGTAGATCGCGAGCTGCAGCGCCTCGGGTCCGGGCAGCAGCATGCAGAAATTCAGCGCTCGCGTGAACTCGCCCTCGTCGAGCCAGCGCCGGCTAACGACGATTTCTCGATGCAGGATCGCGATCTGTCCTGCCGGCCCGCCGAACGAGACGAACCCGAGCCGGGCCCAGAATCGCGCCGCTTCGGCGAAAGTCGGTGCCGGCTCGACCACGCTATCGTCGCGGCGCGGCGC
>JANNGT010000383.1:0-20885 GCA_031404015.1 Gammaproteobacteria bacterium
GCGGCCGCCGACGAAGCCGGTGACGTCCTCGTGCTTGCGCCATGCAGTCGACTGGGCCGTGCGATTGTCGCGCTCGGCGCGCATGCCCCAATCGACGTCGAGCACGCCGCAGTTGGAGAGGAAGCGCACGTAATCCACATCGGCGGCGCCGGCCGCCAGGGAACCCGCTGCGCCGCGTCCCGCCGTCGCTGGCTTGCCCGTGGCGCGCAAGACCAGTGCATCGCTGCCCTGGCCGAAACTGGCGACGAGGATGGTCTGCCCTGCGGTCGCTGACTCAAGTGCCGCGCCGAGTTGCAGCAGCGGATGCGCCGTGCCGACGTTGCCGCACTCGGCGTGCAGGTCGTCCTGGATCGCCTCGGCCTTGATGCCCGCAGCTTTCGCCACGCCCGCGGCGAATCGCGCAGGTCCTTGCAGGATGAACCTGTCGATGTCGGCTGCGGCGATGCCGGCTTGCAACAACGCTGCGGCAATCGCGCGCGGCACGATCTTGAGGTAACCCTCGTCCCGCACCCAGCGTTCTTCCAGGGCGTAATCGAAGCGCGCGTCGCTCGCGCGATAATGATCGACGAAGTCGTCCTGCAGCGAGGCTGAGCCGAGCAGCTCTGCCGCGACGTCGTCGCCCGCGCCTACGAGCAGCGCCGCGGCGCCGTGACCAAAGCTGAGTTCCTGTTCGCTCGCAGGCTTGGCCAGCCGGCGATCGGCGGCGACGACCAATGTCGTGGTGGTGGCGCCCTGCGCGAAGGCGGCAAGTAATGCGCCGATGCCTGCGCGCTGATGGCCCCCTGCGTCCGCGACGCGCAGCGATTCTGGCAGGTTGAGCGCCGTCGCGATGACGCCCGCGTTAGAGCGGTCGGCAAAAGGGTGCGTGGTCGAGGCGAAGCACAGCGAGTGAACGTGTTCTCCATCGACCCCGACGAGGCAATCGCGCGCGGCCTCGACGGCCATGGTCAGCGCGTCTACGTCCCAGTTGCAGCAACTGCGCGTGCCGCGCGCGCCTCCGGCCCTCCTGCCCGTGGCAAACGCGGTCGCGGCGGCCATCGCCTTGCGCTCGAGACGCAATCGCGGCAGGTACGCGCCGAATCGCCGTATTCCGGGCCGGGAGGCGGTCATGCCCCGTCAGTCCTCGAGGAACGGCTCGAGCAGCGGCTGCACGCGCAAAACGGCCGGCACCTGCAGCCCCGCACGATCGATGCGGCGATCGAGTTCCTCGTGCCAGTTGTAAATGCGGCGCTCCTGGTAGTTGAGTGTCATGCCCTTGAAGCCCGGCGACTCGACCGAGCGCTGGATCTGCTCGGCAAACTGCAGGTCTTCATCCAGGATACGGTCGAAGTTTGCGATGCGCGTTGGCCACAACTCGTGCCTCGGCTCGTCGCCTGTGTCGGGCGCGAACCAATGGCACTCGATGCGCATCGTGGTGTCCCCGGTCGGCCAGAACATCAGGAAAGGGCAGCCGGATGGATCGAACGGCGCGACCAGGTTCGGGAAGAAATTCCACGAAGGATTGTTCTTCGACGAGATGACCGTCGCGGTCTCGACACACTTCATGCCCCTGGTGCCCGGATCGACCCAGTCGGGTCTGCGGTTCGGCGTCACCATCAGCGAGTGGCCGTTGCGATACAGCGCGATGGCCGTGCCGCGGTGGTCGAGGAAGCGATCCACGGTGTGCTGGTGGATCGACTTGAGGTGATAGGTTTCCAGGAACGCGTCGAGCAGCACCTTCACGTTGCAACGCAGGTCGTAGCCGTGCTTTTCGATGAAACGCAATTTGTCGGGCTGGAACTGCGCGAGCTGCGCCGGCAACGGACCCAGGTCATCGAGCAGCGATTGCGCGTTGGGATCTTCGTTGACGAACACCCAGTTCGCGAGTTGCTCGCAGCGCACCGATACGAGTGAATGCGCCCCCGTGTCGAGGTCGACGAAGTCGCGCTTGTCACGCAGGTTGATGAGGCGACCATCCAGCGCGTACGTCCAGCCGTGGTACGAGCACACCAGGCCATCGCATTTGCCGGTTTCGGTCTTCACGAGCGGTCCGCCGCGATGCCGACACGCGTTGTAGAACGCGCGGATCTCGTTGTCCTTGCCGCGGACGATCAGGATTGGCGACCCCGTCTTATTCCACAGCATGAAATCGCCGGGCTCGGGGATTTCGTCGGTGTGGCAAGCGTACAGCCACGTGCGCTTCCACAGCGCTTCGCGCTCGGCCGCAAGGAACCCGGGATCACGATAGCGACCGCCTGGAATCGGCGGAAAGCGCGGGAACCCCTCGGGCGGCGCCGTGCGCGCGGCTTCGTATTCCATGGCGTCGAGAAATCGACGCACGAATCGCTCGGTGTGGGCGGCATCCATGGCAGGGGAACCCTCTCTAAGAAGATGGATTATAGGAGCGCGTCGTGGATAAATAAACAAGCCTGACTGTTTTTTTCTTCGGTATGTGCTTATAGTCCCGGAAACCGGGGGAAGCTCGCATGACCGACTTCGTTCTGCACCATTTCGACTGGTCACCCTACGCCGAAAAGGTGCGGGTGCTGTTCGGCATGAAGGGCCTCAGCTGGAGCAGCGTGCAGATTCCGATGGTCAGCCCGAAGCCCGACCTGACGGCGCTGACCGGAGGGTATCGCAAGACGCCCGTGCTGCAGGTCGGCGCGGACATCTACTGCGACAGCAGCCTGATTGCACTCGAACTCGAACGTCGTCATCCAGAACCCACGCTGTTCCCGGACGGCGCGCAGGGTCTGTCGCTTGCGCTGGCTGCGTGGGCCGGCAAGGTGTTCGACGCAGGCGCGGGCCTCGCGATGGGCCTGAACGACGAAATGCCCGCCGACCTGATCCAGGACCGGCGCGAGTTCTTCTCCCACATGGACTTCGCGACGTTTCGCGTCCGCGCGCCACACCTGTTCGGCCAGGTGCAGGCACACGCGTGCCTCCTCGAAAGCCAGCTCGCCGATGGGCGCGAATACCTGCTGGGACCGAGGCCGGGCCTGGCGGACGCCACGGCGTACTACGTGTTCTGGATGGCGCGAGGTTTCGTCGCAGCGATGAATGAGGTCCTGCAGCCTTACTCTGCGCTCGCGCGCTGGGAAGAACGCATGCGCGCGCTGGGCCACGGCACGCGCACGGAAATGGAGGCGGAGGCTGCGCTCGAGATCGCGCGACGGTCCCAACCATTGCCGCCGCGCGGTGTAAGCGCGACGGACCCGCTTGCATTCGCAGTGGGCGATGCAGTCAGCGTGACACCCGACGATTACGGCAAGGTGCCCGTGCACGGCCAGTTGGTCACGCTGCAGCACGACGAGATTGCAGTGCGCCGGGCCGATGTGCGCGCCGGCGAGGTCGTCGTGCACTTTCCGCGTATCGGCTATTGCGTGGAGCGCAGCGCGTGATCGACCTGTATTTCTACCCGTCTCCCAACGGCCTCAAGATCGCGATGATGCTCGAGGAATGCGGGCTGCCTTACCGGATCGTCGAGGTCGACATCCTGCGCGGCGCGCAATTTACGCCCGAATTCCTGCGCATCAGTCCGAACAACCGCATCCCCGCAATCGTCGACACGACGGCCGCGGGCGGACAGCTCTCCGTGTTCGAGTCCGGCGCCATCCTGCAGTATCTCGCGGAGAAATCCGGCCAGTTGCTGCCTGCGGACACGCGCGGCCGTTTCGAGGTGCTGCAGTGGCTGTACTGGCAAGTGGGAGGCCTGGGACCGATGGCGGGGCAGGCACATCACTTTCGCGCGTTCGCGTCTGAAGTCGTGCCGTATGGCATCAAGCGTTACACGGACGAGGTCAATCGCCTGTACGGCGTGCTGGAGCGAAGGCTCGCAGACCGGCCTTTTCTCGCCGGTGACTATTCGATTGCTGACATCGCCTGCTGGCCGTGGATCGTGCCGCACGAACGGCAGGGCCAGGCGCTCGAAACGTTTCCCAGCGTGCAGCGCTGGTTCCACGCCATCCGCGAACGGGCGGCCGTCAAACGCGCCTACGAGAAAGGGCACGAACGCATGGCCGACGCCGAGGCCTACAAGTATCTGTATGGACAGACGGCGCAAAGTGTCGCGGACCGCAGCAAGGAGTGACGCCAATGACCGACCTCATCCTGCACTCGTACGACGCATCGCCGTTCACGCAACGCGCGCTCAAGATGCTCGCCATCAAGCAGGCGTCGTGGCGCAGCGTGACCACGCCGATGATGCCGCCCAAGGACGACCTGCTCGCGTTGACGGGCGGCTATCGTGGCACTCCCGTGCTGCAGATCGGCGCCGACATCTACATCGACTCGCAGCTCATCGCAGCCGAACTCGAAGCGCGCCATCCGCTGCCCACGCTGTTTCCAGGCGGTCACGCAGGCCTCGCCCGCGCCGGCGTGAAGTGGGCCGATGCGTTCTTTCGCGCGGGCCTGCATTTCGCGATCGCTGCGACCAGCAGCGCGTGGCCCGCTGAGTTCCTGCGTGATCGCCAGGCTCTCTTTCCTGACATCGATTTCGCCGGTTGCAGCGCCGAGCACGCCCGCGCGCAGTTGCGCGCTCATGCCAGCCTGATCGAGGAGCAACTGGCCGACGGTCGCGGCTTTTTAGGCGGCGCTGCGCCCGGGCTCTGGGACATCCATGCCTGGACCGTGCCGTGGTTTACGCGGGGCGTGCCGGGCGGCGACGCGGTCTATGCCGGCTTTACGCACCAAGCGGCATGGGAACAGCGGGTGAATGCGCTGGGCGAAGGCCAGCGGCTGGAGTGCAGTGCCAGCGAGGCGATTGAAATCGCGCGTGCGGCCACGCCCAAAACGCGGGGCGTGTGCGATCCCGACGATGTGCAGGGCCTGTTCGCTGGCATGGAGGTCGAGGTTGCGCCGGACGACACGCAGCGTGGCGGCGTGCGCGGCACGGTGGTCACTGCCACCTGCAATGAGATTGCCGTGCTGCGGACCGATGCGCGATGCGGTGACGTCGTCGTGCACTTTCCGCGTCTCGGTTACCGGGTCACGCGGCTGTAGTCAGATAACCTTGTTGGCGCGCAGCGCTGCAATTTCATCGCGCGAATAGCCGAGGCGCTCGAGGATCGTGTCCGTGTGCTCGCCGAGCAGCGGCGGCCGTTGCCGGATGCCGCCGGGCGTGGCCGAGAGTTCGATGGGCAGGTCGGGCACCGCAACCGGTCGCAAAGTTCCCGGGAAATCGGCGATGCTGGTGAAGAACTTCATTGCCGCGACTTGTGGCTCGTCGAGCGCCTGCTGCGGCGTAAAGACCGGACCCGATGGCAGGCCGGCCTGGTCGAGGGCGGCCAACGCTTCGGCGGTCGTGCGCTCCGCGCACCACTCGCGCATGCGCGCCAGAATCTCCGCCGAGTGATCGCCGCGCGATTGGTCGCTCTGGAAGCGAGGGTCGGCGAGCCAGCGATTGGCGTCGCCCATCAATCTCGCCCAGCGCTTGAACAGACCGCTGCCGACACAGTGCGTGAGCACATGGCCGTCGCGCGTCGCGAACACGTCCGAGGGCGCCGAGGTCTGTACGCGATTGCCGGAGGGCGTTCGATTGGCAGCGACCGCGCCTTGCTCGACGAGGTGCGAGCCGAAGACGGCCAGTGCGGTGCCGAGCAAGCTCGTCTTCACTTCCTGGCCTTCCCCGGTATTCGCCCGATGCATCAGGGCCGCCATCGCGCCGAAGGCCGACATGACCGCGGTCGAAAAATCGACGTACGGGGCCGCCGCCTTCGCCGGCTGACCCGGCATCCCGGTCATGTACATCGCACCGGACATGGCCTGGCCGACGCCGTCGAAACCGCCGCGATCGGCGAGCGGACCATGGTCGCCGAACGACGTCTGCGTCACGAGGATCACGTCGGGGCGCACGGCTTTGAGGCTCGCGTAATCCAGGCCCAGTGCGCGCAGCGAGGCGGGCGGCAGGTTTGCGACGACGACGTCCGTCTCCAGCACGAGCCGTCGGACGATTTCACGTCCAGCCGGGCTCGACGGATCCAACGTCAGGGATTGCTTGTTGCAGCCCGTCTGGAAAAACACGCCGCCTTCGCCACCGGCTGCAATTGGAGCGATGTAACGGTCCTCCCCGCCATCGCGTTTCTCGACCCGGATCACTTCGGCGCCGAGGTACCCGAGGAGTGTGGCGCAGTAAGGTCCTGCCACGTAACGGCCAAAGTCCAGCACGCGCACACCGGCGAGCACGCCTGGGTTCATCAGCGTCTCTGGTCGAAGCGCCGGCCGACCATCGCACCCGCGATGTTCACCTTCTGGATGTCGATCGCACCGCCTGCGATACCCCAGCCCCACGCGTCACGCAGCCGACGCTCCATCGGGTACTGCTGCGAATAGCCGTAGCCGCCCATGAGCTGCACGGCGTGGCCGCAGACCTCGCGCGCGATCTCGTTGGCGAAACACTTCGCGAGCGACGAATCGAGGATGCTCGGCAGGCCGTTCTGCGCGTTGCTCGCTGCACGATGAATCAGCAGGCGCGCCGCATCGACGCGCATCTTCATTTCCGCGAGGCGGATCTGCACGCCCTGGAATTCGACCAGCGCCTTGCCGAACTGTTGGCGTTCCTGCACGTAGGCGGTCACGTCCTCGAGCGCGCCCGAGGCCTGCGCGAGCGCCATCGTCGCGTTACCGCAGCGCTCGAGGTCGAACGCCTCCATGAGCTTCTTGAAGCCGCCGGCGGGCACGACCACGTTGTCCGCCGAGACCGTCGCGTTGTCGAAATAGATGTCGGAAGAGGGGATGCCACGGAATCCCATCAGCGACTCGGGCTGGCCGAACGTCATTCCCGGTGCGTCTTTTTCCACGTATACCGCGCCAATGCCGCGGGCGCCTTCGGCCTCCGACAAGCGGCAATACACGACGTAGCCGTCCGCATGACCGCCACCGGAGCACCACCGCTTGGTGCCGTTCAGTACGACCTTATCCCCCTTGATCTCGGCGCGAGTCGTGAGGTCCGTCAACGCTGAACCGGCCTGCGGCTCCGACATCGACACGGCCACCTGGATGTCGCCGCGGCACACGGCCGGCACGACACGCTGCTTCAGCGTATCGGACGAGAAGCGCTCGATGGCGCGCACAGGCCCGACGCAGGATTCGAAGACGGGGAACGCGACGGCCGAGGAAATCTTGCCGAACTCCTCGAGCACGAGCAGCGCTTCGAGGTTGCCGAGCCCCAATCCGCCAAGTGACTCGGGCACGTTGATGCCGAGAAACCCCATCTCGGCGTATTCCTTCACCAGGGCCTTGCCAGGCGCGTGATTGGTCTCCTCGCACTCCCGCGCTATGGCGGGCAGGCGCTCCTGCGCGTAACGGCGGGCGGTTTCCTGCAGCGCACTCTGCTCGTCGGTCAGCTGGAAGTTCATGCGGAAACCTGGACCTCGATGTGGTCGTCCGCGATGCGGACAGGGTAGCTGGCAAGCGGCACAGTGGCGGGTGCGCCGAGCACGGCGCCAGTGCGTACGTCGAAGCTTGCGCCATGCAGCGGACAGATCACACGGTTGCCACGCAAGCGCCCTTCATCCATGCGCGCATAGGCGTGCGTGCAGACGTTATGCACGGCGCTCAGCGTGCCGTCCTTGCCGTGCACGAGCAACACGGGCACTGCGCCGACCTCGACGCAGCGCATCGCGCCGGGAGCCAGCTCGGACAGGGGCAACACCCGCTGGAAAAGGACTTCGGACATCGTCGGGCAATTTACCGGAACCCGGTAAAAAGAAACAGGCCTGACTGTTTTCTTTAGGCGCAACCCGCTTTACCATCTCATGGCGACACTACGTCGTCACGCAGGGGCTGCCCATGGCTCGACTCACGTTCATTTCGCGCATGACCGTCAAGGCTGGGCGCGAGGAAGAATTCGTCCGCGTCTGCAAGGAACTTACGGCGAAGGTGCTCGCCAACGAGACCCCGATCTTCTACGAGTTCTTCAAGCTGCGCGAACCGCGCCGTTACGCTGTGCTTGAATCGTTCGCCAGCGAGGCGGAGGAGCACGCGCACATGGCGACCCCGTGGCTCGCCGAGCACGCGCCTGCGATCATCGATTGCGTCGACGGCACCTGGGAACGCGAATACCTCGATCCGTTCGAAGCCTGACCCACCTCACGCACGCCAACGACAGCCAAGAGATCAACACATGACCTGTTTCATCGCGACGCTCAAGATCAAGCCGGGCCACGAGGCGGACTTCGAACGACTGCAAGCCGAACTTTCGCAGCTTACGCACGAGAGCGAACCGGACACGCTGGTCTACGACATCATCCGTTTGCGCGACACGTCCGACACATACGTCGTCTACGCCCGGTTCAAGGACGAGGCCGCGTTCCAACTGCACCAGGGCACGGCGTTCCATGAACGGCTGGTGCCACCGATTCTCGCCACGGTCGCCGGCGAGATGGACCTCAAGTTCTTCGACTACGTCGCCTGAACGCGCAGCGTTATTCCGCCATCACTGCGCGGATGGCCGCCTCGATGCGCGTCGGGCTCGGCACGTAGGCACGTTCGAGCTCGCGCGCAAAAGGTACAGGGGTGTGCGGGGCCGTGACCATGCGCGGCGCCGCCTTCAGCGAGCGAAATCCCTTCTGCGCGACGATGCCGCAGATGTCAGACGCCACGCTGCAACGCGGATTCGATTCGTCCACGACGACCAGCCGGCCGGTGTTGCTCACGCTCTCGAGGATCGTTTCCTCGTCGAGCGGCGACGTCGTGCGCGGATCGATCAGGTCGCAGGTGATGCCGTCCTTCGCCAACGCGTCGATCGCCTTTTCTGCAAACACGACCATGCGGCCGATCGCGACGACCGTGACGTGCTCGCCTTCGCGCAGCAGGTTGGCCTCGCCGAACGGGATCGTGTATGCACCGTCGGGCACTTCGCCCTTGCGTGGATACAGCGCCTTGTGTTCGAAGAACATCACCGGATCGTCGTCGCGGATGGCCTGGATCAGCAGGCCCTTGGCGTCGTACGCGTTCGACGGCACCACGACCTTGAGGCCCGGCACGGCGGTGAGCAGCGAATAAATCGACTGCGAGTGCTGCGCGCCCATGTTCATGCCGGCACCCATCGCGAGGCGCACGACGGCGGGGCAGCGCGTCTTGCCGCCGAACATGTAGCGGAACTTCGCCATCTGGTTGAAGATCTGGTCCATGCTCACGCCGACGAAGTCGGCAAACATCAGTTCGGCCACGGGGCGCATGCCGGCGAGTGCCGCGCCGCCCGCGGCGCCAATGATTGCGGATTCGGAGATCGGCGTGTCGATGACGCGGTCCGCGCCGAATTTCGGCAGCAGGCCCTTGGTCACGCCGAAGATGCCCCCCGAGGCCTCGCGCTGTCCCGAGGTGCCGCCGGCGCCGCCGGAGACGTCCTCGCCCAGCACGATCACGGAACCGTCGCGCTCCATCTCGATGTGCAGCGCTTCGTTGAGCGCGTCGCGGAAAGATTTCTGTGGCATGCGCTTGGGCTCAGTAAGAGATGTAGACGTCGGTTTCGACTTCGCTGTCCGGCGGCGGTGCAGCGGCCTTGGACGTCGCAACGGCCGTGTCGATCAGCTGCATCACCTCAGCGTCGATCGCATCGAGCGTCGCGGCTGACAACCAGCCTTCGGCGGTGACGCGGGCACGGAAGTTCTTGAGGCAGTCCATCGTCTCGCGCTGGTTCTTCACTTCGTCCTTCGCGCGATACAGCTGCGGGTCGCCTTCGAAGTGCCCGTAGAAGCGCGTGATCGTCGCCTCCAGGGTCGAGGGGCCCTGGCCCTGGCGCGCATTCTCGATCAGCCGTCCGGCTGCTTCGTAAACCGCGAAGAAGTCGGCCCCGTCGCAGCGTTCTGCCGGCATGCCGAAGCCGCGCGCACGACCCGCGATGTCTTTTGAGCCCACCGCGTAGTCCTTGCCGGTGTGTTCGCTGTAGCCGTTGTCCTCGATCACGAAGATCGCCGGCACCTTGAGCACGACGGCCATGTTCATGGCCTCGAATACGGTGCCTTGGTTGCAGCTGCCGTCACCGCCAAACGCAATGCTGACGCGGCCATTGCCACGATTGCGACAGGCGATCGCAGCGCCTACGGCGAGCGGCGGACCGCCACCCACGATTGCGTTGGCGCCGAGCATGCCCTTGGTCACATCCGCGATGTGCATCGAGCCGCCCTTGCCCTTGCACAGGCCGTCGGCGCGGCCGTAGATCTCGAGCATCATGCCCGTCACGTCGCAGCCCTTCGCGATGCAGTGGCCGTGACCGCGATGCGTGCTGACGATGTAGTCGGCATCGTCGAGGTGTTCGCAGACGCCGACCGCGACCGCTTCCTGGCCCGCGTAAAGGTGGGTGAATCCGGGGATCTCGCCCGTGGCGATCTCCACGTGCAACCGCTCCTCGAATTCACGGATGATCTTCATCTGGCGGTATGCGCGCGCGAGGCGCTCCGCGGAAAGAGGTGGTGCCATGTCGCCTCGATGGTGCCGGGTTTGGCGCGTGGAGTTCAGACAGCGCCAGGCGGCTTGCCGCCCGGCCCATAAACGTAATCGTCGATGACCTTGTGGAAATGGCGGATGCGCAATTCCTGCGCGCCGATCCACAGGCCTTCGTACGCATTCGAATGCATGCCAGCCTGCACGCCTGGCAGGTTCGCCGCGTCCTGGTCCAGCACGAGGCCGATCGACTTCTCGCCGTGCTTGAACTGCTGGTGACGCGGCCGCGCAGGCCAATCGTGGCCCTCGGGCACGAGCTCGAACGTCCAGATGTCGTAGTACATGCGGTCCGGATCGGTCGGATGCGGCCGTTGGCGGAACAGCATCAGGTCGTCCGCGTGCACGTTGAGCGTGACGTTCGGGAAGATCAGGTAATGGTAGTCGTCGGTCAGCTGGTCGTCGTTGAGCTTCGAGTAATCCTTGCCCTGCGCGGGCCCGTGCTTGCGCTTCCACTGCTGCACGTCACGGCGGATGTTCTCGTACGGCTCGTCGTACTCGGCCGGATCCATGCCCGCCGTCTTCATGATGGTCTTGATCGGGTCGGGAATCGCGGGCGGCCGGCGCACCCGCGGGCTCCATGTCGCGAACGGGATCAGGTAACGGTTGTGGCGCTCGAAACAGTCGATCTGGATGTCGAGATCGTGCAGGTACCACATCAACTGCGGGTGAATGCCCTGCACGTGGTAGCTCTCGTTGAACGCATCGACCGACGCCTTCCAGTTGCAGTTCCACTCGACCGTGATGTCGCGCGTGAGTGCCATCTTCGCGAAGTTGTACGGTGCGAGGTGCTCGTGCACGGGATCGAGGAATTGGTGCAGCGGCCCGATGTTCGGGTCGAGGCTGAACCAGACGAAGCCACCCCAGGCAGCGCACGGCAACTCTTTCAGGCCGCGGCAGGGCGGGGCGCCTTGCGGAAACGTGTCGAGGTCCGGGATGCGCTTGAAGGAACCGTCCAGCGAGTAGTCCCAATGGTGGTACTGGCACTTGAAGGATTCGGCGCTGCCGACGCCCGTGGGCCGCAGCCGGTTACCGCGGTGCATGCAGACGTTGTAGAACGCGCGCACACCGCCGTCGTTCTGCCGCACGATCAAGATGGACTCGCGGCCGATTTCGGTTGCGACGAAATCGCCCGGTTCGCGCAGGTCCGATTCCATCGCGCCGAGCAGCCACACTTTCTGCCACACGCGCTCCCATTCGAGCTGCATGAATTCAGCGGTGGTGTAGCGCTCCTTGCGGATCAGCTCGTGGCCCAGGTCCGGATCGGGTTCTTTCGCACACGGCGTGACCGGGCTCTGCTCAGGCGAGACGCGCCGGACCTTGCGGAAGGATGGCGTCTTCGACGCGGCGAGCAGCTCATCGTCCCTGGGATCGGAGCTCATGCAGACGCCTCCAGCTGGGGCTCGCCCGCGGCCCAGCGCAGGCTGCGGCGCAGCAGTTCGGTGAAGGCCGGCACGGGCCAGCTGCCGCGCTCGACCGTCGGATACTCGTCCATCAGCGGGCGCATGTCGTAATGGCCGCGCGCGTGGCCGAGCGTGAAATACAGCACTTCGCCGGCGCCCACGCGCTTCAGGTACATCACGGGCCGTGGCTCGTCCGTGGTCCAGTCGCGCTCGGCAAAGCCCTTGGCCTCGCCCGTCCAGCGCGTGTGCAGCAGTGTCTCAAACGGCGGATGCAGCTCGCTCAGGTAAAGCTCGTCCTGCGCGTCGAACGGCTCGATGCCCGCCACGAGCGGATGCGCAGGCTGCGTGACTTCGACCCGATAGGGCGCGATCGGCGGATGCGCGACGAACTGGCTGCCGAGCGTCTGCATGAACGTCTGCGCATCGCGCGGCGCTTCCCAACCGCGGCCTTTCACGTAACGCAGGATCGAGTTCGTGCCGTGCAGCGCCAGCCAGCGTTTGCCGCCCGCGACGTAGTCATGGAGTCGCTGCGACGTTGCCTCGTCGGGAACGATGTCGACCGTATAGGTGACCAGGAAATCGCTCGCCTCGATGGCGGCGATGTCCGCGTAATCCTCGGCGATGCGCGTCCGGATGCGTGCGTGTTCACCCAGCAGGCCCAGCAGCTGCAATCGCGCGTAATCGATGTCGTGGTACTTGCCCCCGCAGACGAAATACGCGTCGATCGCTGCCTTGGCCATGGCGCTTTAGAACCGCACGCCCTTGGTGTAGCCGTTATCGGCCACGATGTTGGCGCCCGTCACCAGGCTCGATGCAGGACTCGCGAGGAACGTGACGACACGCGCCACTTCATCGGGCGTGCCCATGCGACCGTTCGGGATCTGTCGTACGGTCGAGTCGTAGAACTTCTGGTTGGTGCCCTTGATCATTTCCCAGGCGCCGCCTTCGAAGTAGATCGGACCCGGACACAGCGTGTTCACGCGCACGTTGTGTTTGCCGACGAACTGCGAGAGCTGCTTTGAATACGTGATGAGCGCGGCCTTCATCGCGTTGTACGCCATCGGCGCCGCGAACGTCTCGATGGCATTGGTCGAGCTGATGATCACGACCGAGCCCTGTCCCGAGGTCTTGAGGCGCTCCATCAACGCTTCGCAGCCTCGTACCGTGTGCAGCACGTCGATCTCGAAGTTTTTCCACCAGTTCTTTTCGCTGTCCATGCCGCCGCCGGCACTGACGTTGGCAACGAACACGTCACAACCGCCAAGGTCAGCGGCCGTCTTTTCGAGCCATGCCTTGTAGGCGTCGCCGTCACGCACATTGACGGAAGCGCCGAACACGTTGACGCCGCGCGTCTTGAGCGCCGCGGTGGTCTCGGCCACTTCGTCTTCGTTGCGCGCGCAGAAGCCGATGTCGACGCCTTCCGCGGCGAGTTGTTCGACGATGGCCCGGCCGATGCCGCGGGTGGCGCCGGTCACGATTGCCTTCTTGCCTCTAAGACCCAGGTCCATGCGCTGACTCCAATGTGTTCGCGGCGGGTTCTCGCGGGGACCCGAGCATCCGATTATAGTCCGTGGCAGTCTAAATTAAACAGTCCTGACTGTTTTTTTATTGTCCGCCCCGGGGGTGCCGTCGGCGGTCGGCCTCATTGCACGATGAGGGCGTTGTCGATCAGGATTTCCGTGCCGTTCACGTAGCGGGATTCGTCGGACGCCAGGTAGACGACCAGGTGGGCGACGTCCTCGGGTTTGCCGAGGCCGGTCGGCGTCTGCTCCCAATAGGACATCTCCATGCCGAGCGACTTCGTGGCATCGCGCACCATCTGTGTGTCGATGGCACCGGCGTGGATCGAATTGGCGCGCACGTTGTACTTGTTCATCTGGCAGTGCACCGCGATCGCCTTGGTCATCGAACGCACGGCGCCCTTGGCCGCGCTGTACGCGAAATACACGGGGTAGCCCAGGTGTGATGCAACCGATGACATGTTGATGATCGAGCCGCCGCCGCTCGCCTTCATGGCCGGTATCGCGTGCTTGCAGCCCAGGAACACGCCTTCCGACATCACGGCGTTCTGGAAGCGGAAGTCCTCGAGCGTGCAGTCCTCGGGCGTCGCAATCTTGACGACGCCTGCGTTGTTGACGAGCACGTGCAGTCCACCGAACTGCTTGACTGTCTCGGCGATGACCGCCTGCCAGCGTGCTTCGTCGCGCACGTCCTGCTGCATGAACGCAGCGGAACCCGGGTGTTGCGCATTGATCTCTGCCGCGACCTTCTGGCCGTCCCCCTCATTGACGTCCGTGACGACGACCTTGGCGCCTTCGCGCGCAAGTGCGATCGCGTCAGCGCGCCCGAGCCCCGCCGATCCGCCCGTGACAATCGCAACCTTTCCGTTCAGTCGACCCATGTGGATGCTCCCCGCCGCATTTGCTTGGCCTTACCGAAGTGGCAGGCGCGGCCGAACTTAGCAGTCACCCCTGCCGGTTTCAATCACCTTTGACTTTTCCCGACAGGACCCACATTCTCAGCGCAGTTCTTACAGCGTTGCCGAGGATCATCGATGAAGCCCCGTTCGCGCGAAGCCGCCGAAGTTGCCGCACCTGAGCCGGCCGGCTGGCAGGCCCAGAAAAGCGCGTCGACCCGGCTGCAGATCGTCGAGTCCGCGTTGTCCTGCGTGGTCGACCTGGGTTATTCGTGCACGACGACGACGGTGATCGCGGAGAAGGCGGGCCTCTCGCGCGGCGCGATGCTGCATCACTTTCCGTCCAAGATCGACATCGTGCGCGCTGCCGTCGAGCACCTGCATTCGAAGCGGCTCAAGGCGTTTCGCAAGGCGATTGACCGCCTGCCGCGGGACGACACGCGCGTGCATCGCGCGCTCGAAGCGTACTTCGAGCACGTCAAGCATCCGATGTACGTCGCGTTCCTCGAACTCTGGATCGCGTCGCGCACGGACCCGGAGCTGCAGTCAATCCTGAAGCCCGCCCAGGAAGCGTTCGAGCGCGAGTGGTACAAGACGGCGGTCGACCTGTTCCCGGAATGGGAAGGGGCCGGAGCGAATTTCGACATCGCGCTGGACCTCGTCCACTACGTGATGGACGGTCTCGCCGTGAGCCTGCTCACCCACGACATCGGCGAGCACGAGCGACGCATGGTGAGATACCTGGAAGATCGCCTGCGCGAACTTTCGAGCAAGCCCGCCGCACCCAAGTCGTAAGCGACGCCCGCCGCCGCTTCAGCCTGCCGGTTTCGGCGCCGCGTGCGCCTTCAGGCTCGTGCTGATTTCGCGCTGGCTGGGATTGCGGCGCAACGTGAGCCCACCGTTCACCTGCAGCACCTGGCCGGTCATGAAGCATTCGTCGCCGGCGAGCCACAGCGCCGCGTCGGCCACGTCCTGCGTCGTGCCGATACGGCCGAGCGGATATTCCTTCAGGAACGCTTGCTCGAGGCCCGGCATTCTTACTTCGCGTTCGGTCATCGGCGTGGACGTGAGGCCCGGCGCGATCGAGTTGACGCGCACGCCGCCCACGCCGAATTCGTTGGCGAAGCAGCGCACCAGCGCTTCGCCTGCGGCCTTGGTGCCGATGTAAGCCGCGTGGTTGTTGAGCACTGCATGCACGGACGCCGATGAGATATTGATGACCGAGCCGCCGCCGGACTTCGCCATGCGGCCGACGAACGACTGCAGGAAAAAATAGGGCCCCTTGAACTGCAGCGCTGCCAGCTGGTCGAGTTGCTCTTCTGTCGTATCGAGCAGTTTCGCCATCAGGCCCCAGCCCGTGCAGTTGACCGCGATGTCGACCTTGCCGAAAGCCTCCATCGCGGCGCTCGCGAGTGCCTCGACATCCGCCTTCCTGGTGATGTCGCAAGTCTGCGCATGACCGCCGAGTTCCGCGGCGATCTCGTTGAGCGGCCCTTCGTGGCGACCGGCGACCATGACCCGGGCCCCTTCGCGCGCGAACGTGCGCGCCATGACCTGGCCCATGTTGTCGCGGCCGGCGGCGCCGAGGATGACGGCGCTCTTGCCTTCGAGTCTGCCCATGATCGTGTTCTCCGTGTTTAACCGCGCAGCCGGCGCACGGGACGGTCGCCGTCCCAGCCGTCCGCGCACTTGCGGACGTGCGCGTAAAACCGCCGCATGTCCTCATTGGCTTCGTACAACTCCAGCATGTGGCCGAGCGTCGCGCTCAGGTCGACCATCGCGAAGTCGACGCCCGATTTCGTGCGCGCGTCGAGTGCGATCTCCACGTCCTGCACTCGGTAGTGCTGCAGTTCGGCGGGCAAGTCCTCCACGAAGCAAGCGACGTGATGCACGCCGGTCTCGTGCGGCGCGAAGAGGTCGCGCAGCGCCGAAGGACCGTCATTGTGCTGCGTGATCAGCTCGATCATCAGCTCGCCGGCCTGTCCGTAGGCGGACGTGTGGTCGAATTCCGCGGGCACGCCTCGATGCAGGCTGCGCTCGAGCGGGATGTGTTCCATCAGGAAAAACGGCCCCCAGCCGAAATCACGCGCGCACTGTATGGCGGCGGCCTCGGGGTCCGGCACGTGATAGGCGACCTGCACGGGTTGCAGCGCCGGCCTCACAGGCGGCGCACCGGATTGCTGCCGTCCCAGCCTTGCGCGGCCTCGCGCACCATCGCAAAAAAGCCGTCTATTGCCGGGCCATGCTCGATCAGTTCGATCATGCCGCCGGGATGCTGGTCGGTGGAGATGTACGCAAAGCGGATGCCGTTCGCGGTCGAGCCCTGCTGCACGGCCTCGATGCCGAGTGGGCGCAGCGATGCGAGATCGTCATGCACCGACTGCGTCATGACGCCGACGTGCTGCAGGCCGCCCTGCGCTCGCCCGGAGAAGTCTGAATAGATCGAGGGCGAGTCGTTGTACTGCTGGATCAGTTCCACCTGCACCTCGCCCCACTGCGCGACTGCCACCGAGATGTCGGCGTCGGTGGGCTTGCCGCGGTACAGCGCCTCGGCGAACTTGATGTGGCTCATCACGTAGAACGGCCCGACGCCCACCGTGCCGGTCCAGTGCGCCATGGCACGCTCGAGGTCCGGGACGACGAAGCCGAGTTGCATGACGGGACCGAAGCGCGGTGTCATTACATGTCTCCTTGCAGTGCAGCCGAACGGTTCAGCCGAGGCCCAGTTCCTGCACCAGCGCGTCGCGCAGGCGGAACTTCTGGATCTTGCTGCTGGACATGGGCCACTCGTCGACGAAGCGAATCTGTCGCGGCACCTTGAAGCTCGATATCTCCCTGCGGCAGAAATCTATGAGCTCATTGTCGGTCGCCTTGATGCCGGGCTTCAGTTCGACGAACGCGGCGGGCACCTCGACGTACTTCGCATCGGGAATGCCAACGACCTGTGCCAGCTTCACCGCGGGGTGCCGGCCGAGCAGGCCTTCGATCTCGGCTGCCGCGACGTTCTCGCCGCCGACCTTGAGCATGTCCTTGATGCGGCCGTGGAACATGATCGTGCCGTCGTCATCGAGCGAGCCGATGTCACCCGTATGAAACCAGCCGTCGGCGTCCAACGCCTGCGCGGATTTCTCGGCGTCCTTGTAATAACCCTCGAACAGCGAGTAGCCGCGCACGAACACTTCGCCGCGCATGCCGTTGCGCATGTCGTGGCCGGTCTCCGGATTGACGATGCGCACCTCGAGGCCAGGGAGCGGGCGGCCCAGCCGACTGATGCGCCGCGCCTCGGTTTCGTCCCAGCCGCCCGTGCAGACGGTGCCGGCCGCTTCGGTCATGCCGAAGCTGCCGACCTGCAGCGCTTGCGGCATCGCCGCCATGATGGGTTCGGCGACGCCAGGCGGCTGCACCGCGAAGTTGCTGTTCATCAGGCGCACGCGTGAGAGATCGGCTTGCTCGAACGTCGGGTGGTAGACCAGGCCCTGCATGATCGTGACGAAGCTGGGGTACAGTGCCGTGACTTTGTACTTCTCCAGCATCTGCAAGGCGATGCCAGCGTCGAAGTACCCCATCGTCAAATACGTGCCGCCCACGTCGAAGATCGCGATCATCGGCAGCACCGCGGCAATGTGGAACATCGGCAACGGCGACCACATGCGATCGTCGTGCGTCAGGCGGTAGCGGTGCCGGCCCAGCGCGATGCTGTTGCGCACCATCGCTTCGTGCGTGATCAGGCAGCCTTTCGGGTTCGCGGTCGTGCCCGATGTGTAGAGCATCAGCGCAGTATCGCGCACGCGCACGCGCAGTCGCGCCCGATGCACGTCCATGTCGTTGCCCGACTTGGCGGCCGCGTCGAAGTCCGACTCCGTGAGGTAGCCGCTCGCTTTTGTCTTGCCGAGCAACACGATGTTGCGCAGCTTCGGTGCGCCGGCTACCTTGAGCTTGCGCGGTTTGCGATTGCGCGTCAGGTCCTTGAAGGCGCCGTTCAGTCGCTCGACGAAGTTGACCGAGTCGGCCACCGCGTCCGTGGTGATCACCGTGACAAGGTCGCCGTTCTCGATGACATAGGCCAGCTCGCCCGACTTGTAGCGCGCGTTGATCGGCACGACCACGCCGCCACAAAGCGCAATCGCGAAGAACGTCTCGACGAACTCGGCACACGTGTGCATGAGCACGCCGACGTGATCGCGCGGTTGCACGCCCAGGGCCTGCAGTGCCCGGCCGCGACGCAGCGCGCCGGCGGCAAGCTGCGCATAGGTGAGCGTGCGATCAGGGAACACCAGTGCCAGCGAATTGGGGTGACGGTCGGCGGCGGTCAGCAGCAGATCGCCGAGCGTCGTAACATTGATGCGCAGTCGCGCGAGGTCCTCCGGGGGCAGCAGCGGGATCGCTTGCGCGGCCTTGCGTGCCTTGGCCGGGCGCTTCGCAGGCAGCGGGCTGGGCGCCGCGGAGCGCGCGGTCGCGGCGGATTTGCGTTTACGCACGGGTGCTTTCGCCATGAAGGTTCTCCAAGGAGAGGCCGGAGCGTAACACGGGCATCGGTCATAAAAAAACAAGCAGTACTGTTTCTTTTCGCGTGAGCCAGACCTAGAGTTGTGCATCGTCAGAGAGTCAAAGGGGAGCCACCATGCAGCTTGGACGTACGCTCGAGGAACGTGTCCGCCACCTGGAGGACCGCGTTGCGATCGGCGAACTGATCGCGCGCTATTGCCTCGTCATGGATAACCGCGACGTCGACGCGATCGACGCGCTGTTCACGCCCGACGTCTACATCTGGTCAGCAGATGGCGTAATGAACTCACGCGGGCGACAGGCGGCGGTCGACATGTTCAACGGTCGCTTCACGGTGCTGGGCCCGAGCAATCACGTAACGCACGACCGCATCGTCGAATTCGATCCGATGGACCCGGACTGCGCGACGGGCCTCGTGCTCTCGCATGCCGAGATGAATCGCAAAGGCCAGCCGATGCTCGCGGCGATGCGTTACCAGGACGTCTATCGTCGCTGCGATGGGCGCTGGCGGTTTGCAGAGCGTGGGTTGTCGTTCATGTATTACGTGCCCACGGCTGAATACCTGGACGCGTTCGGGCCGGGGCTCGCCACCCGCATGCGGGCGTATGATCTCGCGGTGCCGGCGGACTGGCCGGAAAAGCTGCCGACCTGGCAACGCTATTACGACAAGCAACGCTAGAGGAGTCCTGGATGTCGCTTCCGGCTGCGTTTCGCGATCGTCTCCGTTTGCCTCTGATCGGTGCGCCGATGTTCATCGCCTCGACGCCGGAACTCGTCATCGCGCAATGCAAGGCCGGCATCATCGGCTCGTTCCCCGCGTTGAATGCACGTCCCGCGGCCATCCTCGACGACTGGCTCATGCGCATTCGCGGTGAACTGGACGAGTACGCAGCCGCGAACCCCGCGGCTAAAGTCGCGCCGTTCGCCGTGAACCAGATCGCGCACGTCAGCAACGACCGGCTGCAGCACGACATGGACGCCTGCGTCCGGCACAAGGTTCCGCTCATCATCACGAGCCTGCGACCGCCCCGCGAGATCGTCGAAGCTGCGCACAGCTATGGCGGACTGGTTTTTCACGACGTGATCAGCGTCCGTCACGCCCGCAAGGCGGTGGAGCAGGGCGTCGACGGCATCATCGTGGTGTGTGCCGGTGCGGGCGGACACGCCGGCCTGGGCAGTCCGTTTGCTCTGGTCCGCGAGATCCGGCAGTTCTTCGACGGTACGCTGGTGCTGTCGGGCGCAATGTCGAGCGGCGCCGACGTGCTGGCCGCGCAGGCGATCGGCGCGGACATGGCCTACATCGGCACGCGCTTCCTCGCGACGACCGAGGCGCACGTGCTGCCCGAGTACAAGCAGATGCTCGTCGATTCGAGTTCCGACGACATCGTGTACACCTCGCTGTTCACGGGCGTGAAGGGCAACTACCTCAAGCACAGCGTCGTGGCCGCGGGCCTCGATCCCGACAACCTGCCGGAAGCCGACAAGTCGAAGATGAACTTCGGCTCGGGCGGCAACATGGAAAAGAAAGCCTGGCGCGACATCTGGAGCGGGGGCCAGGGCGTGGGCAACATCCACGACGTGCTGCCGGCCCGTGAGGTCATCGACCGCATGGTTGCGGAATACGCCGCGGCGCAACAGCGACTCGCGATCGCCTGAATCACCAGACCGAGGTCCTGAACCCATGTCCGTAAATTTTGATCTTTCCGGTCGCGTCGCCCTCGTCACGGGCGCCAGCCGTGGCATTGGCGAAGCCATGGCGAAGGGCTTCGCGCAATACGGCGCGCAGGTCATCGTGTCCAGCCGCAAACAGGCGGCCTGCGAGGAGGTGGCCGCTGAGATCAACGCCTCCGGCGGCAAGGCCACGGCCATCGCGTGCCACATCGGTGACATGGATGCGCTCCATGCGCTCTTCGCGAAGATCCAGGTGGACTTTGGCCGACTGGACGTACTGGTCAACAACGCCGCAGCGAACCCGTACTACGGGCACGTGCTCGACACGGACCTGGGCGCGTTCCAGAAGACGGTCGACGTGAACATCCGTGGCTATTTCTTCGCGTCAGTGCTCGGGGGCCGCATCATGCGCGAGCAGGGCAAGGGATCGATCATCAACGTCGCGTCGGTGAACGCGGTGCGGCCTGGGC
>JANNGT010000384.1:0-7927 GCA_031404015.1 Gammaproteobacteria bacterium
GCCGCCGCCGCGATGGCGAGGCCGATCAACAGTCGATGCAGCGGAGGGCGTTTCATAAGGGACTGGCCGGATTCGTATATGCGAATGATTCTTGATTGTATCTGAGTGCGGGACTGTTCGTCACGCCCGCTCCGCTGGAAGCGCTTCAAGCAACGTGCTCGCGCAGCGCAATGGTTGACAAAACTCGGACGTAAGTTGACAATCGTTTTAACCGAGGTTGACAAGCCATGAGCAAAGTCCGCGCGCGCGGGGAGCCCGTACGGCGCTTCTTGATTGAGAACATCGAGCAGCACCCGGCAGATATCGTGCGCGTCGCCTCGGTGAAATTCGGATGCTCTCGACAGGCTGTTCATAAGCACCTGCAGCGACTGATTGCCGAAGGCGCCGTGGCAGTCAGTGGCACCACGCGAAGCAAGCGCTACATGCTTGCGACGCTGGTTTCGTGGGAGAACGTGTATCGACTATCCGGCGAGTTGGCGGAGGATGTCGTCTGGCGTAGAGACATTTCTCCACTGATCGGCATGCTGCCAGAGAACCTGGTAGAGATCTGGCAGTACGGTTTTACGGAAATGTTCAACAACGTTCTCGAGCACTCGGAGGCCGTGACTGTTCGCGTGGAAGTCACAAAAACTGCAGCGTCGACTCGTGTGGTCATCTCCGACGACGGTATCGGTATCTTCAAAAAGATCCAGGCAGCGCTTGGTCTGGACGACGCGCGTCACGCCGTCCTCGAGTTGGCGAAGGGGAAGTTTACGACGGACCCGGCCAATCACTCTGGCGAGGGAATCTTCTTTACGTCAAGGATGTTCGATGAGTTCGACATCCTGTCGAGAGACGTATTCTTCTCTCACGAGTTCGATAAAACAGAAGACTGGATACTCGATCGGAGTGAGAAGCCGACTGATGGGACGCTGGTCACAATGTTCCTGCACAACCATACGGCGCGTACCGTCCGCAAGGTGTTCGACAAGTTCTCCTCGGAAGAGGAGGACTATGGGTTCACAAAAACAGTCGTGCCTGTGAATCTATTGCGATACGGCGACGACAGTTTGGTTTCGCGTTCTCAAGCAAAGCGCCTGCTGTCGCGATTCGAGAAGTTCAAAGTAGTTGTATTGGACTTTTCCGGTGTTGCGAGTGTCGGCCAGGCGTTCGCCGATGAGGTGTTCAGGGTCTTCAGGGGAAAGCATCCGGAGGTGGAGATTGTTGCCATTCACGCATCCGCTGAGGTCAGGCGCATGATGAAGCGCGCCGAAACGCACGACGAAGTCGCTTAGTCAGGTGTCTTGTCCTTGATCAGCCGTCGCAGGAAAGGAATCAGCAGGACGAGAACGACACCCACAATCGTGCTGCCCCAGCCAAGCCGCGCGAACAGGCTCGCATACTCCGGGTTGCTGGCAATCGCAGTGGTGCTCGAAGGTTCGGGAACCATGCCGGAGAAATCGCCGGCAAAGAGTGAGGCCAGGCCGGTGACCAGCATCCAGCTGCCCATCATCACGCCCTGGTACTGGCGCGGCGCGAGCTTGCCGATCATTGCGTAGCCGATCGGCGAGATGAACAGCTCGCCGAGGCTTTGCAGCACGTAACACAGGAACAACCAGACGAAGGCGACCTTGCCGAGGTTGTCCGCCATCGAGATGCCGACCGGCAGGACGAGGAACGCGAGCCCCATCAGCAGCAGCGCGATCGCGAACTGCTGCGGGATGTCGATGCGCCAACCGCGGGCCCGCAGCCGGATGAACAGTGCCGCCATCAGCGGACCGCCGAGCACGATCACCACCGTGTTGATGTTCTGGATCCACTGCGGTGCGACCTGCACGCCCCAGACGAACAAGTCGACGTTGTGCACGGCAAACAGCTGCAGCCCGCTAGGCGCCATCTGGAATAGCGCCCAGAACACCAGCGACCCGAGCCCGAGGATCAGGTACGCCCACATGTTGTTGCGCTCGCGGATGTCGCGGTGCTTCAACGTCAGGTAAAGCAGCGTGAGACCAACGGCGAGGCCGCCTAGCTTGAACAGCGTTTCGGTCGATCCGGCGCGTTGCAGCAGGTACCAGACCAGTGGCACCAGTCCGACGACTATCAATACGCCGGCAGTGTTGCGCGCCCTGTATTGACTGACCGTCGCGTGCAGCAGCGGCGTTTCGATGTCCTTGAGCGCCTTCCAGTTGAACCCCGCGAGCACGATCGCCGTCAGGTTGCCGACCGTCGCGAACAGGAACAGGCTGCGATAGTCCTCGGTGAGCTGGAAATGCCCAGCGACGGCGAAGCCGACGAAGAAGCCGATGTTCATTCCAGCGTAGTTCCACAGGAACGCCGCTTCGCGGCGCAGGTCCTCCGGCTTGAAGCGTTGCGTCAGCATCATGTTGATGCAGGTGACGTTGAGGCCGCTGCCAGTCAGGAACAGCGCGAGCCCCAGGTACAGTGCCGCGAGCGTGCCCGTCGCGATCAGCGCACAGCCGAGCATCTGCAGGGTCATGCCACCGAGAAACAAGTTGCGGTTGCTCAGGAACCGCCCGCCCAGGTAGCCGCCGAACAGGTGCAACCCGTAATTGAACGCGCCGAACAGCCCCATGATCGCGGCCGCGTCCTTGGCCGTGAAATTGAAGTGCCGCGTCGCGTACAAGACCAGCGTCGAATACAGCACGGCGAACCCGAGGGTTGCGAAGATCTGGATGAAGAACAGCGCACCCGTGCCAGCGGGCATGCGGTTCATTCGAGAGCGGATGCCAAGCATTTGGACCTTTGCTGACGTTCGCCGGAAAACGGTCGGTCGTGCAGGGTAGTCCGCGCCCGGGGGAATTGGAATTCAGGATCGCGCGGGCGGCCTATCTCGCCTGTGCGGGCGCAGGCTTTCTGATTGCATATGCGTTGCTTCGCCTGCTCGGCATGGCCTAGCCCCCTGCTCCCCCGCCACCCGAACCATTGCCGCTTGTGCGGCCGTTCTACTGCAGAGCGCTCGTCGCGAGAGCGGTCGCTGCTGTGAATATGGCCAGCAGAATTCCTGACACGACGGTCAGGGATAGGGCCGTGACGCCTAAACCCGCCAGCACCCACAACCCGTCTCGCTCAAGAATTCCGAGTGCAATGAGTGCGATCGCGAACGCCGGCGGGTTATTCCCGAGCGGTATCGGCAACACCAGTATCACCGCCAGCATGAGACAGATGAAACCGAGCGCGTACTCCATCGGTGGTAACGCCAGTCCGCTGAGTCTCGGCCGCAGCAACTTCTCCGCTCGCTCCAGCCAAGGCAGCACGCGACCCATCAGCACCTGGAAATCGGTCTTCGTCATGGATCGCTTGGCAATGAATTCAGGCAACCAAGCCTTGCGACCAAGCAGCAACTGTGCAGATAGGAACAACAGCGGCACGCCAAGCACCGTGGAAAGGCCGGGAGGACTCGGAATGGCGTTGGGAACGGCGAACACGAACAGCAGGGCCGCCAGCGCGCGATCGCCGAGTGCCGCAAACAGATCCCGCACTGAGACGCGCTCGCTCGCCGGCTCGGCAGACAATTGCCGCAGGACGGCAGAGAGCGGCAGCCGCCGGACCGGAAACGGTTGAAGGTTCCGGGCCGTCACGCGCGAGTGACGCGCACGAGTTCGATGCGGCGGTCCGACATCTCCCGCACCTCGAAGCGGTGAGTGCCCATGTCGAACGATTCGCCCACATCGGGAAGTTCCTCATGCTGAGCCAGCAGCAGGCCGGCCAAGGTCGCGTACTCGTCGTTCGGACTCACCAGCTCGACGTCGCCCAGGGCCTGCTCGAGCTGGTGCAGGTCAGCCGAACCCCTCACCAGCCATGCATCGCCGTCGCGACTGATTTCTGGAGTTTCATCTGCGTCCGGGAACTCGCCGGCGATCGCCTCCAGGATATCGAGCGGCGTGACGAGACCCTGGACCGTACCCAACTCGTCCACCACCAGCACGAGACTGCCTTTCGCCTTGCGCAGGACCGCCAGGCTCCGGATGACGTCGATCTGGTCCGGCACGATGATCGGCGGCTGTGCCTCGGCGCAGGCCGCGATGTCCAGGCCCTCGTCAAGCGCGGCAGTGATGTCCTTGGCTCGCATCACGCCTAAAACGTTGTCGAGCGAGCCACGCCCAACTGGGAACAGGCTATGCGGAGTCTCGAACAATTGGCTGCGAATCTCCGCAGGTTCCGCGTCGCTGTCCACCCACGAGATCTCACCGCGGGGCGTCATGATGCTGCGGATGGACCGTTCGGCGAGGGTGAGGACGCCCGAGATCATTGACCGCTCTTCCTCGTGGAAAGTCTGGTCCAGGGCCGGGCCCGCGACTGCGGTCGCCGACTCTTCGGGTTCGACCGACCTGCGCACCCCCATCAGCCCCATGATGGCGTCTGCGGTGCGCTCGCGGAGCGGCAACCGTGCCTCGTTCATCCGGAGGTTGCGATGCGCAAGCTGGTTGAAGAACTCGATCATGATCGAGAAGCCGATGGCGGCGTAGAGATACCCCTTCGGAATGTGGAAGCCGAAGCCCTCGGCCACGAGGCTGAAGCCGATCATGAGCAGGAATGCCAGGCACAGCACCACCACTGTGGGGTGCGCGTTGACAAAGCGCGTCAGCGGCTTCGACGCGACCAGCATCACGGTCATCGCGATCACCACAGCCGCCATCATCACGCCCAGTTCGTCCACCATGCCGACCGCGGTGATCACGGCGTCGAGCGAGAAGACTGCGTCCAGGACGATGATCTGCGTGACGACCAGCCAGAAACTGGCGACGGCGCGATTGGGCCCGCGATGCTGCAAGCTGCCTTCGAGGCGCTCGTGCAGTTCCACCGTGGCCTTGAAAACCAGGAACAGGCCACCGACGAGAAGGATCAGGTCCCGGCCCGAGAACGTCAGTCCACCCAGTGTCAGCACCGGCTTGGTCAGTGTCACCAACCATGACATGGCCGCGAGCAAGCCGAGTCGCATCAGCAATGCCAGCGTCAGTCCTATCTGCCGGGCGCGATCCCGCTGCCCCGGCGGCAGCTTGTCGGCGAGGATCGCGATGAACACCAAGTTGTCGATGCCGAGCACGATCTCGAGCACGACGAGCGTGCCCAAGCCTATCCAGATGGAAGGCTCCATCAGGAGGTCCATCGGGCACCCCCGCGAGGCAGGCGACGAGCCTGTCGAACGCGGTAGAACGGCGTAGCGCTGACGTCGACGGTTGTCGGCGTCAGCCCAGTTGGGTCACATTCCATGCGTGGGTGCAGGTGCCTTCGACACCGTGAGCAACGGCGTAACCCGTAATTCTATCGCAAGGGCCTGCCAGCCGAATCGCCGACTCTGGCTAGGCGCAGGGGTTAATTGTGAGAATCTTCCTTTAATTCAATAATTTGTGGAGTTCTTGACTGAACCAGTCTGTATCGGACGATACCTCGGGTCAGGCAAACAGAATTGCCTGGCACTGTGCTCGACTCACGCTGCATTGAGCACGATCGCGCAAAGGACGATGTATCGGGCGAGCTTCGCGATCGTCACGAGCAAAAGGAATGACCAGAACGGTTCCCGGAGCACGCCGGCAATGACCGTCAGCGGGTCGCCGACGAATGGCACCCAACTCAGCAGCAGCGACCACCTTCCGAATCGCTTGAACCAGCGCTGGGCTCGCACCAACGCCGTAGCGTCAGCCGGAAACCAGCGCCGATGCTTGAATCGTTCGATGCCCCGGCCAAGCGCCCAGTTGACCGCGGAACCCAGCACGTTGCCCACGGTGGCAACGATGACCAGCAGCACGACAGGATGATTCCCAGTCAGCAGCAGCCCAGCGAGCACCATCTCGGACTGAGCTGGAATGATGGTGGCTGCGGCGAACGCAGCGACGAACAATCCTGCGAGCGATGAGAGTCCGCTCATGGCATTCTGGATCTGCAGCAGACCTAGTGGTCGTGGCGATGATGAGCATCCGGAACGTGTGGATGCTGGTGACGCAGCGGCACCGTCAGACCAAACGTCAGGGCCGCCAGCAGCGCGTCAGCAATACCGCGAGTACGGCCCGACTGAATGGTCACGCGCGGCTACCACTGCTCGTTACTTGGAACTTCCGTCCGCCGTCTTCTTTGCCGCGTCGCAACGCGCCTTGAGTGCCTTGATGTCGGGATTGCTCACGTCGGTCGAATACTTGGTCGGATCGGCCAATTGCTCGCACGTGGTCGGCACCGCCTTGGCGACCGGCGCGGCGATCTTCCGTTCGAATTCGCTCGGGTCGTGAGCGCCGGCGGATGCTGCGAACAGCGTGGACGAAACGGCGACGGCAGACAGAATCTTGATGCGTGAGGACATTTTTCTACTCCTGAGTAAGGGATCGTATAAATGCGAATGAGGTCGGCGACCGCCAGCATGAGGCAACTGTCGGTCACTGATGCCCGGGACGGAACAACCTCCCCTGGAAGCCGGAGACCTCGACCTGCACCGTCACCGGTTCGGTGCCGCGATTGAGCCAATACCAGCCATGGTTGCCATCGAACGCAGCGGTGAATGTGCCCGAGGCCTCGCGCTGCGAGCGCTCGATCCAGTAGCTGGTGTACTCGTTGTTGCTGGAGCCCGCGTGATCGCCGTGCATGTCGAACGCCACGTCTCCACTGGCTACCCAACGGAAAACCATTCCATCGCCGGCTTTCATGGGCGCCTTGACCTCGGCACCCTTGCCCGGTGCCAGCGTGACCGAATAGGTTTCGCTGTGATAGGCACCGGCGCGCTTGCTCACTACGCTGCCATCGACGGGCTGGACCGGCTGCCCGACCGCATCAAGTTCTATCGGGGCCGACGCGGGCTCGGGAGCTGCAGCTGGTGCCAACGCCGCCGCTGGTGCTGGTGCTGGTGTTGGTGAAGCGTCTGGCGATGGGCCAGCCGGCGGCGCACTTGCGAGCGCGTCGAGCCCGAGGCGGCCGCCTATCCCGGTGGGATCGATGCCGAATTCAGCCGGCAGGACCGTCGTTACCAGGATGACGCCGGCCACGGCAACGGCTGCTGCCGTGGCTTTGAGCAGGCGGCGCGTCGACGGCAGTTCATTCTGAATGGATTGCGGCATGTCTTTCTCAGTTCGAAACGAAGTAGCCCGTGAGCTGGTAGCCGATCAGGACGAAGCCTGCCGTCATCAGCACGGAGTTGGCCATGAACGCCTGCCGGTTAAAGCTGCTGGTGCGGCGCCAGAAGGCCATGGCGATCAGGATGGCGCTGAGCGCGACCAGTTGGCCGAGTTCCACCCCGACATTGAACGCGAGGATGTTCGCCACCAGCCCGTCGCGCGACAACTCGAAATCCTGCAGCTTGGTGGCCAGGCCAAAGCCGTGAAAGAACCCGAAGAACAGCACTGCCGCCTTGGTATTGGGTTGGACCCCGAACCAGCGCTGGAAGGCCCCGAGGTTGTCCAGTGCCTTGTAGACCACCGACAGTCCGATGATCGCGTCGACGAGGTGTGCGTTGACGTGGACGCCGCCGAGTACCCCGTAGAGCAGCGTAACGCTGTGCCCCACCGCAAACAGCGTCACGTAGGCGGTGACCTCGCGCATGCGGTGGACGAAGAACACCACGCCGAACAGGAACAGCAGGTGGTCGTATCCCGTCACCATGTGCTTCGCGCCCAGGTAGATGAACGCGATCAGCTGGCGCCCGCTGCTTTGCTCGAGAAATGCTTTGTCGCTGCCGGTGACACCATGTGCAAAGGCCGCGGCGCAACCCAGCAACAGCACAGCAATCGTCAGCGGCACGCGCGAGGTCTCGAGCGTCCGGGCCAGGCAGGTTTTTGCCTGTAGGGTCATCGGCTTACCACCAGTTCGGCGCCGTCCTGTTCGCGATGCAGCATGCGGTAGAGCGCGGGCAGCACCAGCAGGGTCAGGAGCGTGGACGACACGATGCCTCCGATCACGACCGTCGCAAGCGGCCGCTGCACTTCGGCACCCGCACCCACGTTGAGCG
>JANNGT010000385.1:0-3099 GCA_031404015.1 Gammaproteobacteria bacterium
ATCGGGTGACATCACGTCGGCGGCAGTGCGATCGAGCCCGTCGTGGCCTTCGACCAGACCGCGAATGACGATGTCGCGGTCCGTGACCATGCCGAGCAATTGCTCGTTGTCCGTGACTGGGACGGCACCGTTGTCTTCTTCGCGCATGATCTTCGCGATTTCGATCCGGGATGAATCGGGGCGAACGGTGGTGACGTCTGGCGTCATGACTTCGTGTACTTGCATGGAATTCTCCGGAGCGCGGTGCGGGATTGGCCACCGAGCATAGGGAGGCGGACACCCCTCCGCGGTCAGGCACGTGGACCCACTGCCGTCGGCGCAATCCTAACGCGGCGGGGGCACCCGCCTGCCACGCCGACCATCGAACTCGCCCGCGCCCGCCCGATGGCGATGCACACCGGGGGGCGCCAGCCTGGACCTGCCGCTTACTTGGCGGGCGCCTCGACGACCTTGATGGCGAGTGCTTCCGTGAAGGTGACGTCAACCGTGTCACCGACGCGCACGCCTTCGAGTTTCTCGGGATGCAGCACCTTGATCGTCCGGGTATTGCCCGCGGGGCCCTGGAACGTCACCGAGGGCACTTGCGGATCGATCGCGATGATCGCAACCGTTACGGTGGTCTGGCGTGCGAGCGCACCGGCGGGTCGCTGGCCCAATTCGGCGGCGCCGCCGGCAACCGCAGTCATCGGCGCCGCCGCCGTGCCACCCTTCCTGACTTCATAGGCAAGCGCCTCGGCATACACCACGTGCAGCACATCACCGACCTGCACCTGCGCGAGGTTCTTGACGTCTTCGCTGGCGACGAACGAGACCTCGGTGCCATCGTCCTGCCTCAGCG
This sequence comes from Gammaproteobacteria bacterium, assembly GCA_031404015.1. Lineage (GTDB taxonomy): Bacteria > Pseudomonadota > Gammaproteobacteria > Steroidobacterales > Steroidobacteraceae > RPQJ01. The sequence continues at coordinate 839 of JANNGT010000385.1, forward strand.
TGACGGCGCGCGTCGACTGGTCGATCGCGGTCACGGTCGCGGTCACCTCGATGGTCGCGACCACGGCCTGGCCCCTCGGCGCGGCTGCGGGCGATGCTGCAGGCGCATCTGCCGGTGTCGCGGCGACTTCGGGCGTGCTGCATCCCGACGCAAACGCCAGGCAGAGGGCGGCGATCGAAAGCTTGACGAGTCTCATCGGTAAAATGCTCCTGGGTTTTGCTGGTGCTGGTCCGACGCGGATTCTAGCGGTGCGGACAGTACGATGGTTTACTTTCGCGTGGCGCCGGCGATAGTGACAAACCGCAATGCATGGCTCGTCAACTCTCGAACCAGGCATCCTGCATCTGGCGACAGGTCGGGTTGCGCGCCGCCACCACGGCCAGCCACGCATCGACCTTCGGCAACTCGAAGTCGACGAAGTAGCGCGCTGCCTGCCGCTTGCCGCGCAGGAACGACGTACGCTCTGCCGTATCCGCGGGCGTTGCCGCAGCGACGGCCGCCCGTGCGACGTCCAGCCAGAGCCATGCGAGCACGACGTGGCCAAAGGCCTGCAGGTACGGCGTGGCGTTGGCGAGCGTCGCCTCGGGCTCACGCGTACTCCACGCCTCGCGCGTCGCCGCCAGTAATTTTTCGAGTCCCCGCGCCACGGCGGCGGCTTCGTGCTGCAGCTCGGCATGTGCCGCGGCCGCCTGCACACTCTGCCCGATTCGTCCGGCCAGCAGTTGCAATGCCTTGCCGTCGTCCATGAGCACCTTGCGTCCGAGCAGGTCCAGCCCCTGGATGCCGTGCGTACCCTCGTGGATCATGTTCAGGCGGTTGTCGCGCCAGTACTGCTCGACCGGGAAATCGCGCGTGTAACCGTAGCCGCCCAGCACCTGGATCGCGAGGTTGTTGGCCTCCAGGCACCATTCGCTCGGCCAGCTCTTCGCGATCGGCGTCAGGATCTCGAGCAGCGCCTTCACTGCAGGCAGGTTTTCGGGCGCACACGTGCGTGCTTCGTCGACGAGACGGCCGCAATACAACGCAAGGGCGAGGCCGCCTTCCACGTACGACTTCTGCGCGAGCAGCATGCGCTTCACGTCCGCGTGTTCGATGATGTTGACCGGTGGGGACGACGCATCCTTGCCGGCCGCTGTCGCCGGGCGACCTTGCTTGCGGTTACGCGCGTAATCGAGGCTCGCCTTGAAGCCCGCGTAACCGATGCCCACGGCACCCAGGCCCACGCCGATGCGCGCCTCATTCATCATGTGGAACATGCACTTGAGGCCGTCGCCTGGCCGGCCCACGAGGTACCCCACCGCACCCGGCCGACCCGCCACCGGAAAGCGCCCTTCACCGAAGTTAAGCAGCGTGTTGGGCAGGCCGCGATAACCCATCTTGTGGTTGAGTCCAGCGAGAGCGACGTCATTGCGCTCACCGGTGAGTTCGCCCTGCTCGCTCACCATCTTTTTCGGCACGATGAACAGCGAGATGCCGCGCACGCCGGGCACGAGCTTGCCGTCCGCGTCGGGGATCTTGGCCAGCACGAGGTGCACGATGTTCTCGGAGACATCGTGCTCGCCGTTGCTGATCCACATCTTGTTGCCAGTCAGGCGATAGCGTGGCCCGAGCGGGTCGGTGCCATGATCGGAGCCGTCCGGCACTGCGCGCGTGAGGATATCCGACAGGCTCGAGCCCGCCTGCGGCTCCGACAGGCACATCGTGCCAAACCACTTGCCTGTGAATTCGTTCTGCGCAAATGCCTTGATCTGCGCCGGCGTGCCGTGCGCCAGCAACAGGTTGGCATTGCCAGCGGTCAGCATGGCGCCGCCGCCGAGGCCGATGCCCGCCTTGGCGAAGAACACGTTTGCCGCCAGGTCCACGACGTAGGGCAGCTGCATGCCACCCAGTTCGTAGTCCTGCGCGGCCGCGAGCATGCCGCTCTCGACGTAAGCGCGCGCGGCATCGTGACTGCACTGTGGCAGCACGACGTTGCCATCGACGACTTTCGGCTCCTCGACGTCCACCAGCCGGTTGAACGGGGCGAACTTTTCGTCCGCGATGCGCTGGCAGGTGTCGAGCACGGACTCGAACGTGGTGCGACTGTGGTCAGCGTAGCGCGGTCGCTCGGCAAGCGCAGGCACGTCGAGCCAGTCGTTGAGCAGGAAATCGATCGTCTTGCGCATGGGATGTCTCGGGCTGCGGCGGATGCATAATCCATCGAGCGGCTTGAGTCGAGCACGATATAGGATTTGAGGTTCGTCTCTTCTTCGTATTGCTTT
>JANNGT010000386.1:0-8296 GCA_031404015.1 Gammaproteobacteria bacterium
GCCAAGCACTACGAGTCGGTTGATCCGGATGGCCATTCGCAGGTCGTGCTTGCGGACATCAAGGCGCTGAAGGCGAAGGCCGCGGGTGGGAAGGGCGGTCGCTGATTCCTTGGTAGTATTCGCGGCAAATCAATCGTGCCGCGACGCTAGCCATGTCCCGTCCGGTTCGACCCCGGCGGGACGCCGTAAACCCATCCATGGGGGCTCCGGCCGCCGCGTCCATGCGGCGGACGGCCCGCCCGGGTCGAACCGGACGGAACCTGTCGTCGCGCCGTGAACGTTTGGTTGTCGCGGAGGCCGTAAGGATCACTCACCGGCAGTACCCAACGGGACCTGGCTGGCGCCGCGAAGTCGTTGCCCTACGCTTTCAACGCCCGGATCGCGTCATCGAGCCCGTGCAACGTCAACGGGAACATGCGGTTCGCCAGCAACTGGCGCGCGATGCCGATCGACTGCACGTAATCCCAGCGGTCCTGCGGCTCGGGGTTGAGCCAGGCGTAGCGCTGGAAGCGTTGCGTCAGCCGTTGCAGCCACACGGCGCCCGCCTCTTCGTTCCAATGTTCGATGCTGCCGCCTGGCTGCATGATCTCGTACGGGCTCATGCTCGCATCGCCGATGAAGATCACGCGATAGTCCGGCTGATATTTGCGCAGGACGTCGAACAGCGTCGTGCGCTCGCCGTGGCGGCGCCGGCTGTCTTTCCAGACCGACTCATAGATGAAATTGTGAAAGTAAAAGTACTCGAGGTGCTTGAACTCGCCGCGCGCCGCCGAAAACAATTCCTCGCACACACGCACGTGGCTCTCCATCGAGCCGCCCACGTCGAAGAAGAGCAGCAGTTTCAGCGTGTTGTGACGCTCGGGCTGGAACTTGAGGTCGAGCAGGCCCGCGTTGCGCGCGGTGGCCGAGATGGTGCGGTCGATGTCGAACTGGTCCGCCGCGCCTTCACGGGCGAAGCGCCGCAGCTTGCGCAGCGCAACCTTGATGTTGCGCGTGCCGAGTTCGACGTTGTCGTCGAGATTGCGGTAATCGCGGCGCTCCCACACCTTGACAGCCTTGCCCTTGCCGCCAGGACCGCCGATGCGGATGCCTTCAGGGTTGTAGCCACCGTGCCCAAACGGTGATGTACCGCCCGTGCCGATCCACTTGTTGCCGCCTTCATGCCGGCCCTTCTGCTCCTCGAGCCGCTGCTTGAGCGTCTCCATGAGCTTATCCCAGCCGCCCAGCGCCTGGATCTGGGCCAGTTCTTCAGGGCTGAAGTGCCGTTCGGCGAGCAGCTTGAGCCAGTCCTCGGGGAGCGCCTGCTGCAGGTGCTCGAACGAGTGCTCGATGCCCTTGAAGTACTTGGCGAACGCGCCATCGAAACGATCGAAGTGCTTCTCGTCCTTGACGAGCGTGGTGCGCGCAAGGAAATAGAAATCGTTGACGCTGTAATTGGCGAGGCCGCCCTTCACCGCCTCGAGCAGCTTGAGGTACTCGGTAACCGAGGCCGGCACACCCGCTTCACGCACCGTGTAGAAGAACGACGTCAGCACGGCTGATGGCTCGCGCGACGCAATGTCGGGCTGGCGCTGCGATGCGCCCCTTTCAGCCAACGCCGCTCGTTCGACGCTTGCGGCTCGCGCGCGAACGTCTCCTGCGGGGCGTTTCCGGCCGGGCCGTGCGCGGCATGGACGCCGCGCCCGGAGCCCCCACGGATGGGTTTACGGCGTCCCGGCCGGGAATGCCCCGCAGGGGATGATCGCCGCGCCGCAAGCACGGCACCCGCTTGTCTCGATCTGGCCATTGCACGCGCCATCACGGTCGGACGCGCGCCTATTGCCGCGACTGACGCCGCTGCAGGAAGATCAGTTGCTCGAACAGGTGCACATCCTGTTCGTTCTTCAGCAGCGCTCCGTACAGCGGCGGCAGACTCTTGCGCGGATCGTCCGTGCGCAGCGCCTCCGGCGGGATGTCCTCCGCCAGCAGCAGCTTCAGCCAGTCGAGCAGTTCCGAGGTCGACGGCTTTTTCTTTAGCCCCGGCACGTCCCGCAATTTGTAGAAGGCATTAAGAGCCTCGGCCAGCAGCTCGCGCTTCAGCTCCGGAAAATGCACGCCGACGATGCGTGTCATCGTCTCGGCATCGGGGAAACGGATGAAGTGAAAAAAGCAGCGGCGCAGGAATGCGTCCGGCAGCTCTTTTTCATTGTTGCTGGTGATGATCACGATCGGGCGCTTTTCGGCCTTGATCAGTTCGCGGGTCTCGTGGACGTAGAACTCCATGCGATCGAGCTCGTGCAGCAGGGCGTGCGGGACCTCGATGTCGGCCTGGTCGATTTCGTCGATCAGCAACACCGCCTGCCGCTCGCTGCGGAACGCCTCCCAGAGCCGCCCAGGAATGATGTAGTTGCCGATGTCGTTGACTTTGGCGTCTCCCAGCTGTGAATCGCGCAATCGCGAAACCGCGTCGTATTCGTACAGGCCGTGCTGCGCCTTGGTCGTCGACTTCACGTGCCAGCGGAACAGCGGCTTGTCGAGCGCAAGTGCGATTTCTTCGGCAAGTTGCGTCTTGCCCGTGCCGGGCTCGCCCTTCACGAGCAGCGGGCGCGCCAGGGTGACGGCCGCGTTGACGGCCATCATCAGGTCATCGGTCGCGACGTAGCGCTCCGTTCCCTCGAACTTGCTGCGGGTTGTCACTGGCTGACCTCGAGGAGCTTCATCGTGTTGGTTCCGCCGGAGACGCCGGACAGTTCGCCGAGCGTCAGGATGATCTCGTCGCCCGCCTTCACGAACTGGCGCTCGATGAGCTCGCGCGATATGGCCTTGTAGAGCTCGGCGGGGTCCGTGTGCGTGATGTCGAACGGAATCGGGTACACACCCCGATACAGCGCGACGCGACGGCGCGTGCGTTCGTTGCGCGTGAACGCGAAGATCGGGATGTCAGAGCGGATGCGCGACATCCACAGCGGCGTCGCACCGGACTCCGTCAACGCCACGATGGCTTCGACCGTCATGTGATTCGCCGTGTACATGACCGCGTGTGCGATGGCCTGCGCGAACTCATTGACGCGCCCTTCGAAGCGCTCGCCGCCCCGATTGCGGGCGATCTGGTATTTCTCTGCGCCGACGATGACCTCGGACATCGATTCGACCGCGCGCACCGGGTATTTTCCCACCGCCGATTCGCCGGAGAGCATGACCGCGTCGCTGCCGTCGAGCACCGCGTTGGCAACGTCCGAGACCTCGGCGCGCGTCGGCACCGGATTCTGGATCATCGACTCCATCATCTGCGTGGCGGTGATCGTCACGCGATCATGCTTGCGCGCGACTTCCAGGATGTGCTTCTGCAGGCCCGTGAGTTCGGCGTAGCCGACTTCGATGCCGAGGTCGCCGCGCGCCACCATCACGGCATCGCTCGCAAGCACGATTTCTTCGAGCCGTGGGATCGCTTCGCTGCGCTCGATCTTGGCGACAATGCGCGCATCGCTGCCTGCCGCTGCAAGCAATCGGCGCGCCTCGTCGATGTCGGCCGCCTGCCGCACGAACGAGACGGCGAGGTAGTCGATGTCGAGGCTCGCCGCGAGCTTGACGTCCTCTCGATCCTTTTCAGTGAGCGCATGGGCCGACAGCCCGCCACCGCGGCGGTTGATGCCTTTCTGGTCGCCGAGTTCCCCGCCGACCAGCACGCGGCACTCGACCTTGTCGCCATCAATGGCCGTGACGACGAGCTCGATCTGGCCGTCGCCGAGGATCAGCTCGTCTCCCGGCGCGACGTCGTGCGCGAGTTCGGTGTAAGTGATGCCGACACCACGGTCCGTCCCATCGTGGGTGTTCAACGCAGGGTCGAGAGTGAATGGCGCACCTTCGGTCAGCACGGTGCTGCCGCCGGCGAAGCGCTCGATGCGGATCTTGGGTCCCTGCAGATCGCCGAGAAGCGCGACGTGCTTGCCGACGCGCTCCGCAGCCTGGCGGGCGTGATCGACACGGCGCTTGTGGTCCGCCGCACCACCATGCGAGAAGTTCACTCGCAGCACGTCGGCGCCAGCGCGTATGACGTCTTCGAGCACGCCTGGTGCATCGGTCGCAGGACCGAGCGTGGCGACGATCTTGGTCCGGCGGGTCAGCATAGCGCTCTTAACCTCTTTGCTCAGGGTGACGGAGCTCATCCGGCGGCACGCTGTTCGAGCATTTCCACGGCCGGGAGTTTCTTGCCTTCGAGAAATTCGAGGAAGGCGCCGCCCGCGGTCGAGATGTACGAGATGTCTTCTTCGACGCCGTATTTCTCGATCGCGGCAATGGTGTCGCCGCCTCCCGCGACCGAGAACGCCGGGCTGCGCGCCACGGCCAGCGCCAGCACTCGCGTGCCTTCACCGAACTGGTCGAACTCGAAGACACCGACCGGTCCGTTCCAGACCACCGTGCCGGCACCGTTCAGCGCGGCAGCGAATCGCTCGGCAGTGTCCGGTCCGATGTCGAGGATCATGTCGTCGGCGGCCACCTGTCCAACCGCCTTCACGTCGGCCTCGGCAGAGGCAGCGAACTCTTTCGCCACCACCACGTCGGTCGGCAAGGGGATCTCGACGCCCGTCTGCTTCGACCGCTCGAGCAGCGCGCGCGCGGTGCCGACCATGTCGGCTTCGTACAGCGACTTGCCTATCGGCTGGCCTGCCGCCGCGAGGAACGTGTTGGCGATGCCGCCGCCGACGATCAGCTTGTCGACCTTGCCGAGCAGCGTCTCGAGCACCGTCAGCTTCGTCGACACCTTCGACCCGCCCACGATCGCCACGAGCGGCCGCTTCGGCTTACCAAGCGCCTTCTCGAGCGCTTCAAGCTCGTTCGTGAGCAGCGGGCCAGCACAGGCCACCGGCGCGAACTTACCGACGCCGTGCGTGCTGGCTTCGGCGCGGTGCGCCGTGGCGAATGCGTCCATGACGTAAACGTCGCACAGCGCCGCCATCTTCTGTGCCAGCTCGTCTTTGTTCTTTTTCTCGCCCTTGTTGAAGCGCACGTTCTCGAGCAGCACGACTTCGCCCGGCTCGCAGGTCACGCCATTGAGCCACTCGCGCTCAAACCGGACCTTGCGTCCCATCAGCTCGGACAGCCGTGCAGCCACGGGGGCCAGCGAGAATTCCTCGAGCGGCACGCCTTCCTCGGGGCGTCCGAGGTGCGACATCAGCATGACGCGCGCTCCCGCTTTTTGCGCGGCCAGGATCGTGGGCAGCGACGCGCGGATGCGCGCATCGCTGGTCACCACACCATCCTTGAGGGGCACGTTGAGGTCTTCGCGGATCAGCACCCGCTTACCCTTCAGGTCCAGATCACCCATGCGGAGCACACGGAACATGCTGTTCACTTTTGCGGTGGCGGCCTGCGCCTGGTCGGTGGCCGTCACTTGGAAATGACGCGCGCCATTTCGAGCACCTTGCTCGAGTAGCCCCACTCGTTGTCGTACCAGGACACGACCTTGACGAACGTGTCGTCGAGCGCGATGCCGGCATCGGCGTCGAACACCGAGGTGCACGACTCACCGCGGAAATCCGTCGCGACCACCTTTTCTTCCGTGTACCCGAGCACGCCCTTCATCGCACCCTGCGACGCGGCCTTCATGGCCGCGCAGATCTCGTCGTACTTGGCGGGCTTGATGAGCTCGACCGTGAGGTCGATCACCGACACGTCGGACGTGGGCACGCGGAACGACATGCCCGTGAGCTTCTTGTTGAGCTCGGGAATGACTTTGCCCACTGCCTTGGCGGCACCCGTCGACGACGGAATGATGTTCTCGAGGATTCCGCGGCCGCCGCGCCAGTCCTTGTTGGAGGGGCCATCCACCGTCTTCTGCGTGGCGGTCGTCGCGTGCACGGTGGTCATCAGGCCGCGCTTGATGCCCCAGGTGTCATGCAGCACCTTGGCGACGGGCGCGAGACAGTTGGTCGTGCACGATGCATTCGAGATGATCGCCTCGCCGGCGTACTTCGTGTGATTGACGCCGTACACGAACATCGGGGTCTCGTCCTTCGACGGCGCCGACAGGATCACTTTCTTCGCGCCCGCGGCGAGGTGCTTCTGCGCAGTGGCGGCATCGAGGAACAGCCCCGTGGATTCGATGACGATGTCGGCACCGACCTCGCCCCACTTAAGCTCCGCGGGATCCTTGATCTGCGTGAGACGGATCTTCCTGCCGTTGACCACCAGCGAGTTGCCCTCGACCGAGATGTCGCCCTTGAAGCGGCCGTGCACGGAGTCGTACTTGAGCATGTACGCGAGGTACTCGGGCTCGAGCAGGTCGTTGATGCCAACGATCTCGATGTCGGCGAAATCCTTGATCGCCGCGCGGAACACCATGCGGCCGATGCGACCGAAGCCATTGATGCCGACCTTGATAGTCATTGTCTGCGTCTCCCGTCAGAACTGAGTGCTTTGCAAAAAAAGAAGGATCAAAGCAGGCCGGCCGCGACCTTGGCCACGTTGGCCGCGGTGAAGCCGAAATGCTCGAAGAGTTTTTTGGCCGGCGCGGAGGCCCCGAACGTGTCCATGCCGACCACGGCGCCCTCGAGACCGACGTAGCGCCACCACGTCTCCTTCGAGCCCGCCTCGATCGCCACGCGCTTTGCTCCGGCGGGCAGCACGCTGGCGCGATACGCGGCATCCTGCGCGTCGAACACGCTGGTGCAGGGCATCGAGACAACGCGGACACGACGACCCTCGGCCGTCAACAGCTTCGCGGCGTCGGCCGCCAGGCCAATCTCGGATCCGGTGGCCATCAGCACGATCTCCGGCATGCCCTCGCAATCGCTCAGCACGTAACCGCCACGCGCGATCGCAGCGACCTGTGCCGAGGTGCGCGGCATCGGCGGCAGCGCCTGCCGCGTGAGAATCAGCGACGTGGGACCGGTCGTGTGGTCGATCGAGTCGGCCCACGCCACGGCGGTTTCGACCGTGTCGCAGGGCCGCCACACGCGCATGTTGGGGATCAGGCGCAGGCTGGCCACGTGCTCGACGGGCTGGTGCGTCGGGCCATCCTCGCCCAGGCCGATGGAATCGTGCGTAAAAACGAGCACGACGCGCTGGCGCATCAACGCAGCCATGCGCAGGGCGTTGCGCGCGTAATCGGAGAACACGAGGAACGTGCCGCCGTAAGGAATGTACCCACCGTGCAGCGCGATGCCGTTCATCACCGCGCACATGCCGAATTCGCGCACACCGTAGTGAATGTAGTTGCCACCGTCCGCCGGGTTGTGGACCGACTGCGACAGCTTGTGGTTCGTGTTGTTGGAACCCGTGAGGTCGGCCGAGCCGCCCAGCATCTCGGGGATCGCCGCGCCGAGCACATTAAGCACTTGCTGTGACGACGACCGCGTTGCGAGCGCCGTGGGCTTTTCGATCTGCGCCGCGATGAAGTCCTGGACCCTGGCGCGCCAGTCGGGCGGCAACTCAGCACGCTGCCGTCGCTCGAATTCGGCAGCGAGCTCCGGATAGGCCGCGCGATACGCGTCGAACCGCTTCTGCCAGTCTTGTTCCACGGCAGCGCCCTTCGCTTTGCCGTCCCACCCCGCGCGAATCTCGTCGGGAATCACGAACGGCGGCGACGTCCAGCCGAGTTTCTCGCGGGTGGCCGCGATTTCAGCGTCGCCGAGCGGCGCGCCGTGCGTGGCCTCGGTGCCCTGCTTGTTGGGCGCGCCCCAGCCAATGAAGGTTTTGCAGCAGATCAACGACGGGCGCGGGTCGGCCTTTGCGGCCTGGATCGCTGCCTCGACCGCCGCGGCATCGTGGCCATCGACGTCGGGCACGACATGCCAGCCGTACGCATCGAAGCGCTTCGGCGTGTCGTCGGTGAACCAGCCGTGCACTTCGCCGTCGATCGAGATGCCGTTGTCGTCATAGAAGCAGATCAGCTTGCCGAGCTTGAGCGTGCCGGCCAGCGAACAGACTTCGTGCGAGATGCCTTCCATGAGGCAGCCATCGCCCAGGAATACGTACGTGTTGTGATCGACCACTTCGTGGCCGGGGCGGTTGAAGGTGGCCGCGAGCAGCTTCTCGGCGAGAGCCATGCCCACGCCGTTGGCCAGCCCCTGGCCGAGCGGGCCGGTGGTGGTTTCGATGCCGAGGTGACGGTCCACTTCGGGGTGGCCCGCGGTGTGCGCACCGAACTGGCGGAAGTTGGCCAGGTCCTCGAGGGACAGCGGGTAGCCCGTCAGGTGCAGCAGTGAATACAGCACCATCGAGCCATGGCCGTTCGACAGCACGAAGCGGTCGCGATCGACCCACTCAGGATGAGTCGGCCCGGCCATCGCGGACAGGCCCCACAGCACGCTGAGGT
>JANNGT010000387.1:0-18730 GCA_031404015.1 Gammaproteobacteria bacterium
CTCCTCGGCGCCGGCCGCGTCGATGGCCACGTCGAGGATGCCGGCGGAGCGGCGGAGAATGCGTTCGAGATCGGTCGCGAACGGCTGGCTCCTGTACCAGACGCTCGCGTGCCGGATGCTCGCGCGCAGCGGTTATTACCAGTCGGGCGGCGCGTTCGGCTTCCGCGACCAGTTGCAGGACGCAATGGCGCTGATCCATGCCGAGCCGCAGCGACTGCGCGCGCACCTGCTGCTCTGCGCGAGTCGCCAGTTCATCGAAGGCGACGTCCAGCACTGGTGGCATCCGCCGTCGGGCCGTGGCGTGCGCACGCGCTGCTCCGACGATTACCTCTGGCTGCCACTCGCGACCTGTCGCTATGTCTTCGCGACCGGCGACACGGGCGTGCTCGACGAGGTGTTGCCCTTCCTTGAGGGTCGCCCGGTCGGGCCCGAGGACGAGTCGTACTTCGACCTGCCGGTCCGGTCGGGCGAATCGGCATCCTTGTACGAGCACTGCGTACGCTCCGCGCGCCATGGGTTCCGACTCGGCAGTCACGGCCTGCCGTTGATGGGGTCGGGCGACTGGAATGACGGCATGAACCTCGTCGGGATCGGTGGCAAGGGCGAGAGCGTCTGGCTCGCGTTCTTCCTCTGCGAGGTGCTGCGGCAGTTCTCGCAACTGGCGCGCGCGCGATCGGACGCGACGGTGGCCGATGAATTTGACGCGGCCATCCACGAAATGCGCGCCGCGATCGACCGGCACGCGTGGGATGGGGAGTGGTACCTGCGCGCCTTTTTCGACGACGGCACGCCGCTCGGGGCGGCGAAGAATACCGAATGCCGTATCGACTCGATCGCGCAGAGCTGGTCCGTCCTCTCCGGTGCCGGCGATGCCGTGCGTTCGCGCCAGGCAATGGAATCGCTCGACCGGCACCTCGTACGACGTTCCGAACGGCTGGTGCGCCTGCTCGATCCGCCGTTCGACCGCTCGGACCTCGAGCCCGGTTACATTCGTGGCTACGTGCCGGGCGTGCGCGAGAACGGCGGCCAGTACACGCACGCGGCCATCTGGGCGGCAATGGCCTTTGCCGCTGCAGGCGACACCGGGCGCGCCTGGGAACTCTTCCAGATCATCAACCCGGTCAACCATGCGTTGACGCAGGCGGACGCCGATGTCTACAAGGTCGAACCGTACGTTGTCGCTGCGGACGTCTACGCAGCGCCGGCGCATCTCGGGCGCGGCGGCTGGACGTGGTACACGGGCTCGGCCGGCTGGATGTATCGACTCGTGCTCGAGTCGCTGCTCGGACTGCGACTCGAAGTCGATCGGCTGCGGATAGAACCTCGACTGCCAGCGGACTGGCCGTCGTACACGGTGCACTACCGCTACCGCGAAACCGCGTATCGCATCGTGGTGACACGGCAACCGGCCAGCGGAGTTGCCGTGCCCGGTAGTGTCACCGTCTTTCTGGACGGTGCAGAAAGACCCGAAGGATTCATCCCTCTCGTCGACGACCGGCAATCGCACGAGGCTGTAGTAAGGGTGTTCGAAGCGTTGTTGCCGACAGTTGGGAATACTCTGCGCTGACGTCAAGGCACCGCCCCCGCTCAGGGGGCGGTGCACAACAGGACGTTATTTCGGCAGCAGCACCGTATCGATCACGTGGATGACACCGTTGCTCGTGGCTATGTCCGTCTTGACGACATTCGCGTCATTGATCTTGACCTTGCCACCGTCAACCGCGATCTTGACCGACTGGCCATTCACGGTCTTCGCACTCGTGAGCTTCACGACGTCCGCGGCCATCACCTTGCCGGCCACCACGTGGTACGTGAGGATCCCGGCAAGCTTCGCCTTGTTTTCAGGCTTCAACAACGACTCGACTGTGCCGGCGGGCAGCTTGGCGAAGGCTTCGTCCGTCGGCGCGAACACGGTGAACGGGCCAGTGCCCTTGAGCGTCTCGACGAGACCGGCCGCCTTGAGCGCAGCGGCCAGCGTGTTGAAGCTGCCGGCTGCGACGGCCGTGTCGACGATGTCCGCAGGCGCCTTGGCCTTGGAATCAGAAGCGTTGGCTCCCTGGAAAGCCAACGCGCCGGTCAGCAGCGCGGCGAACGGCAGCAAAGCACGCAGACGCACGAAAGGAAACGATGTGGACATGGAAATCTCCTGATTGAATGGCACGCTTCGGTTTCGCCGTTGTTAAACGGTTACCGCTCGTAGCTGTGGTTTCGCGCAGCGCGATATGCTGGATTCGCTAGGGCGTATGGAGTTCGGCGCGCATTCATTCCGCCACGCGCCGCGCATAAGAACGCACTTCGCCCCAATCCAACTCGAACCCATCGCGTGATCCATCCGCGGGCAGTCGAATGCGAAACGTCGCCGGGTACTTTTCGGCAACGTATTCGCGGGGACCGGCCGGGATGAAGTCGAGAGGACCGATCAGATCGATCTCCACTCGCAAAGTATCGCCAGCGGGAGTCATGGCGTAATTGAACAGTCCATCCTCGAAGCGACCTGACGGCGGCGGCGCCGACGCGCTCGCGCGGGCCGATGGTGCATCCCCGAGCAACGCCGGCATCATCTCGGTCAGCCACAACCATCCCTTGCTGGTCAGGATGACGAGCCCGAGGTCCTCTGCGGGAAGGTAGGCGATCATGGAGCTGTGGCTGTCGACGTTGCCGCTGTGCCAGACCATCGAGTGGCCGAGAAACTCACGCGTCGAGAGGCCAAAGCCATAAGGAACCTGTGTGCCATCTGCCAGCCGGCTTGGCGATGCGAGGCGGGAGATTTTGCCCTTCTTGGGTGCGAGGCCGAAGCGGATCCACTGCGCCAGCGACGTGGCGTTGCCGCACAGTCCGCCATCCCCGGTGTAGGCGGCGGCGCTGGCGTCCAGCGGGGTAGGCCGGCCTTCGGCCGATACACCGGGGACGAATTGAGCGGGCCGCAAGCTATGGCACGACATGATTCCGTCCAGTCTCGCCGGGCGCAGAACCAGGTCCGCAAGTGCATCGCCGAACGGCCGGCCCGTCACACGCTCCACGATCAGCGCCAGGGCCTTGTAGTTTGTGTTGCTGTAAGACCAGCGGGCGCCGGGCGCGAACCGGCGCGGTGCGTCAGCCCCGAGGGCGACATAGGCCGCGATCGGAGTCGCTGGACTATCCGCAAGTGGCCGGTAGCCTTCCAACCAGAGGAAATCCGCAAGTCCGGATGTCTGCGACAGCAGGTGCGAAATCCGGAGAGCGGGTTCGTCGGCGAACCACTCAGGCAGGTAGTCCCCAACGCTTGCGTCGAGCCGCACTTTGCCCGCATCGACGAGCGCCAGGATCGTCGCCGCCGTGAACTGTTTTGAGATCGAACCGAGCGGAAAAATGGAGCCCGCGTCCGGTACGGGTCCATTCACGCCGGCCGCACTGAACCCCCGTTGCAGTAGCACCTCGTTGCCGCGGATGATCGTGACGTGCGCGGCCGGGATGCCTTCCTTCGCCATGAACGCACGCACGGCAATGTCGGCCGCGGTGACGTCGAATCGGGCCAGGGCCGGCAAGGCAACCAGCGATCCCAACAAGCTGACCAGGGCAAGTGCGGTTCTCATGAGTGCACCCGGGGACCTGACAAAGTGGCTGCAGCCAACGGCGCAACCAGGGCACCCACTGCGAGGCCCACCACCGCATCGATGGCCGCCCTGACAACCCAGGCCACAAGTCCTGGGGACACCGGGGTGGCTGCGCGCGCGAGGGCGGTCACGTCTTGAACCCACAGCTCGGGCGTTTTCAGGCCCAGCTCGTAAGCGCCATGGATCACGATATGGCCACCGACCCAGAGCATCGCCACCATGCCGACTGTGCTCAGCAATTTCAGGAACAGCGGCATGCCCAGCACGATGCCGCGACCTATGGCCCGCACCGCCCCGTTGCCCGTGCGCGCCAACAGGGCGCCGAAGTCATCGGCCTTGACGATCAGCGCCACCGCGCCATAAACCGCCGCGGTCATGCCGATGCCCACCAGCCCCAGCACTACACCTTGCACCCAGGTTGCCAACCCTGTCAGCGTGGCCAGCGTGATGGCCATGATCTCGGCCGACAGGATGAAGTCAGTGCGAATGGCGCTGTTGACGCGTTCGCCTTCCACAACCTCGGGCGCCCTGGCCTCGTCGTCGCCAGAGAGCCCGTCGGCATCTGTGCCGGCGTCATGCCGACCGCGACCCAACAGGTCCGCCACCTTGTGCCAGCCTTCAAGGCACAGAAACGCCCCGCCGAGCATCAGCAGCGGCGTGATGGCCCAGGGCGCGAAATAACCCAGCAGCAGCGCGCCCGGCAACAGGAACAAAAGCTTGTTTTTGAGCGACCCGAAGGCGATCTTGCCGATGATCGGCAGCTCCCGGTCCGCCGCAAACCCCACTACATATCGCGGCGTGACGGCAGCGTCGTCGATGACGATGCCGGCGGCCTTTGATGCCGCCTTCGAACCCGCCTTGGCCGCTTGTGCCGCGGCATCGTCCAGCGAGGCAGCGGCCAGTTTGGCTATCGCGGCCACGTCGTCCAGCAGTGCTATCAGACCCGTACTCACGCTGGCTCCCTTCCCGTACCAGGACTGCCATCATCTCCGAAAAACCTGCGGCGCTCTCGCCTGGTGCAGGCAATGGTGCGCCCGTATCTCACATGGCCTGCATTCTGCTGCCGGCAAATCGGCGGGCGGGCCGCAAGGCAGCAGACGATACAATGCGCCCGCGAAAACCTGCCTCCAAGCGAAAGCGGCATCATCATGATTCACCCTCCCCCGGTGTCCCGGGTTCTGCTCGTGCTCCTTGCCTGCGCCTGCTTGCTGTCGGGGTGCGCGGCGACCAATAGGCTGTTCCGCGACCGAGCCGCCGAGGAGCGTGCCGCCGCGCTGCTGCAGCTACAGCTCTCCGTCATGCGCTTCGCCGACGAGTACACCGCGTGGGTCACCGAGCGGGTCGGCGTGTTTCAGCAGTCCACCGACGATCCACGGGAGCGGTTGGCAGCACAGTCTTGGCTGGTTTCGCAGGCCACCAGCGCTTTCACGATCGCGACCGGCCCGAATCCGGAGCTCAACGCGATCGACATGCTGGTGTTCGCCACCCTGAGCCGCATGGTGATCGAGGACCGCTGGGTCGGCGAACTCTACGGCCCGCGTGCCGCAGGCCTGCTCGGCGCGCACAGGGGGCTGGAGGAACGTGTGTGGACCTTTGCACCGGTGCTGCTGAGCGAGGCGCAGGTCATCGAGTTGCGCTCCGGCATCGAGGCCTGGCATCGGAAGAATCCAGTTGTGCGCGCGGTGCCGTTCATCCATTTCGAGGATTTCGCATTCGCGACCGGCGTCACGCCCACTGGCACCGCATCGTCGAACAGCATCTTCTCCTTCCTGGGTATCGATCCGCTGAGCAACCTCGACCCCGCCGTGCGCGAACTCGCGCAGACACGCCAGCTGGCCGAGCGGGCCGTTTACTACGGCCAGCGTGCACCGAAGCTCATCAGCATGGAGGCGCAGCGCCTGGCCTTCCAACTGGCCCTGACCCCGGAGTCGGCGGGGCTGCTGGAAAACGTAGACCGTATCGGCGGCGCCGCACAGACGGCGGGCAACCTCGTCGCGGACCTGCCGCGCCTGCTGGCCGAGGAGCGATCCGCTGCAATCGAGCAACTGACCGGAATCCTGGACGAGCGCCAGGGCCAGCTACAGTCGCTGGTCGTCGAATTGCGCTCGACGCTCGAGGCCGGCGGCACGACGTCCGACTCGGTTCGCGAGACCATCGCTGCGCTGGACGTGCTGCTGGCCCGCTTCGACCGCCCCGCATCGGCGACGGGCCGGAGTGCGGCGCGGCCTTTCGACGTGACGGAATACACCGAGGGGCTGCGCGTGATGGGCGAAACGGCGCAGCAGTTGCAGGTGCTGCTCGGCCAGGCGGATGGCAAGATGCCGGCGTTGAATCAGGTTTCGGAGCGTGCCACTGGGCAACTCAGGTCACTGGTCGACCACGTCTACTGGCGGCTGGTGCAGCTCATCCTGGTGCTGGTCGCGGCCGTTTCTGTCGGCGCACTCGGCTACCGTGCCGTCGTGCGGCGTTCCTGAACGTGGTTTCTTACCGCCACAGCACGAGCGGCGCCAACCCCCAGGCCACCAGCACCGCGTACCATTGCAGCAGTCCCGCGATCGCCCCGAGATCGAGGCGCGCGCGCAGTGAGCCGACCCCAGCCCGCACGCGCTGCGCGGCCCCGACCAACAATGCCGCCGGCAGTACACCGGATAGCACCGCCATCGCCACGTTGGCCAACGTCGGATCGCCGATCGCCAGGAACGACTGTGTGAGATAGAGGCCTGGAGCGATGACGAGCAGCATGAGACACAGCGCGGGCCAACGCAGTGGCTCGTTGCGCCAAACCCTCCGGCGCAGCGCGATCACGCTGCGAAATGATCCCACGACCAGCAGGTAAGCCAGAGCCGCGACCCCCACCCCGGCGCTTAACCACAGCCCCCAGACATGCACGGCGTTCACGCGCTCCAGCGTGCGCAGCCCGTCACTGACGACCGCCCTGCCCTCGGACGTCCGCAGCAGCACGTGCGTCGCCTCGCGCCGATCGGGCGCGCGGAACAGTTTGCCGCCAATTGGCGTTAGCGCCCGCGCGGATCCTGCGAGCGGTTCGAGGTGCAGTTCCTCTCCATCCCAGCGCACACGCGTGACACCCGCAAGCTCGTCGAGGTACGCGAACTGCTCGAAGCGGTTCGGGCGCACCCGATAGAACCCCTCCCATTCGTTGGGGTCGACGCCCGGCGCCTGGACGGGCTGCAGCGAAGGCGAGATTACGCCCAGCGCATTCACGAGCAGCGCCTCCACCCGGTCGAAACGGCCGTTCTCGGGGTCGCTGTTGAAGGCAACGAAGAACGCGCGTTGTTGCTCCGGGTACAGGCAGATCGCCGAGCGAAACGTGCCGATGTTGCCCAGGTGACACCGCCCTACCACGCCGTGACGGTCGCGACGCGCGAGACCGAGCGCGTAGCCCGCCGCGAGTCCACCGCGCACCGCCTCGGTCGTGGTCGCGACTGACATACTTTGCAGCAGGCTGATGTCCACGAGCGTGCGGCCATCCACCACGCCATCTCCCATGAGAAAGCTCGCGAAGCGCGCCATGTCGGCGGCCGTCGTGGTGAACTGGCTCGCCGGCCGCACATGGTTGGGTACGGCGGCGCTCGTCGACTTCGGGTCGAAGTGGCCCATCGCGAGTGTTGGATCGGCGCCGGGACCCGTCTGCGTGACATGGGCGAAGGTGCTCCAGGTCATGCCGAGCGGCGCGAGCAACGCAGCATCGAGCCAGCTCTCGTAGCGTGTGCCGGTCACCTGCTCGATGAGCATCCCGAGCAACAGGTATCCCGTGTTGGAGTACGAGAAGCGCTCGCCCGGAGGGTACTTCAGGCGCAGCGTGCCGCCCGGGTGCGTGAGGCCGTCACGCAGCGGCGCATCCGGGTCCGCGCGCAGCGAGAACACCTGCCACATCCTCGCGTCGTCGAGACCGCCAGTGTGGTCCAGCAGATGGCGCACCCGCAGCGGCGTGTCGGAGTCCCATCGATTTTCGATCGGCACCTGCGGGAGGTATTGCGCCAGCGGCGCGTCAAGGTCGACGCGACCTTTTGTAACGAGCGCGAGCACTCCAGTAGCGACCAGTGTCTTCGCGACCGAGCCAACCTGCACGCGGTCGTCTGGGGACATCGTTCGCTGACGCGAAGCATCGTTCAGGCCGGCGGCGCCGATCGTCGTGCCCTCCGGAGTCACGAGCGCCCACGTCGCCCCGACGAGACCCTCCTCGACGAGGACCGACTCGATCGACGCGGTGAGCAGGTCGCGCGGACTCTGCGCGCCCGCAGCGAGAGTACCCAGGGTGACGGCGAGCGACCCACAGAGTGCGGCCGCCCAGCGGGGGGCGACAATCCGGCGCAAGTCATTCATGCGTGGGTCATAGCCACACCGGCGCGTCGTGGACGCACGGCGCACTCCATTTGTAATGTGTCACTTGTCAGTTGACGAGATTGCGTGGATTCTACTCGATCAAGGTCAATGGCAACTGCCGCGCAGCTTCCAGATTCGTCGGCCACGATGTGGAACCAGTCGATTATCTGGACTGGCACTGACAGGAATCATTTCATGAGCAACATGCACAACCCCGCGCACCCCGGCGAAGTTCTCCGTGAGTGTCTCCCGGAAGGAGTATCCATCGGCGAAGCCGCAGAGCGCCTGGGCGTCACGCGGCAAGCCCTCTCTGCGTTGCTCAACGGCCGCGCCGGCGTCAGCGCATCCATGGCCCTGAGGCTCGAGGGAGCGCTCGGGACCAGCGCTGAGATGTGGCTCAACATGCAGGTCAATCACGACCTCTGGCGAGCGCGCAAGCATCCGCCCAGGGTCCGACGAATTTCTGCATGAGGCAAGAACTCGCGACTGCCCGCTGCGCGGAGCACACCCCTGCCTGGCTGCGGACCCAGCGAAGCGGCAGCCACGGCACCCGGATTTCCGCGTACTATTTAGGCGCTCGCAACGGAATCCTATGAGCGTCTATCAAGAACTAAAACGTCGGCACGTGTTCCGGGTCGCGGCACTCTACGCGGGCATCGCGTGGATTACGTTGCAGGCCGCGAGCATGATCCTGCCGGCCTTCCATGCGCCGGCCTGGGTCTTCCAGGCGATGATCGTCATCGGCCTGATCGGCTTCGTCATCGTAATCGTCGTGGCGTGGCTCTACGAGCTGACCGCAGAGGGGCTCAAACGCGACGAAGAAGTCATCATCAACAGGAAGCTCAAACCGCTGGTCGGTGGGCGCCTGTGGAACATCCTGCTGATCGGTGTGCTGGGCATAGCGCTGAGCATTTCCCTCTACGGCAACTACCGCGCCAAGCGACTTGAAGAGTCGGCCGGCGGCGGGATCAAGGCCGTCTCGGTACTGATTGCCGACCTTTCGAACCGCACCGGCGATCCAGTGTTCGACGGTACGCTGGAGGAGGCCCTCGGCGTCGGCCTGGAAGGCGCGCCGTTCATCACCAACTACCCGCGTGAGACCGCGCGGCGACTGGCCACGGAAATCAAGCCAGGCAGCCAGTTGGATGATGAGGCCGCGCGGCTGGTTGCGGTCCGGGAAGGGATCAAGGTCGTGCTGTCCGGGATGATCGAACCCGCGGACGACGGCTATGCCCTGACGATGCGCGCGGTCGATCCCGCGGACGGCAGGATAATCAAGGACGCAACGGCGATCGCGGCGACCCGGGACGACGTGCTGCCAGCCGTCGGCTCGATTGCCGGACAGGTGCGTGAAGCCCTCGGCGATACGACGCTCGAGGACGGCAAGCTGACCGACAAGGAAACGTTTACGGCGGCCTCGCTGGAAGCTGCGAGCTACTACACGCGGGCACAGACACTCGCGGCGGGCAACAAGGACGAGGAAGCCCTGCCCGTGTACCAGAAGGCCGTGGAATCGGACCCGGACTTCGCGCGCGCCTATTCAGGCCGGGGACTCTCTGCATTCAAGCTCGGGCGGCGCAGCGAAGCCACCGAGCAATGGAACCAGGCGCTGAAGCGGCTGGACCGCATGACGGAACGCGAGCGGTATCGCACCCTCGGCCTCTACTACTCCGTCGTCTCGCTCAATTACGACAAGGCCATCGAGAATTACAAGCAACTCGTCGAGCTCTACCCGGCGGACGGAGCCGCGCACAACAACCTCGCGATCGCCTATTTCATGACGCTGAACTTCCAGCAGGCGCTGAAGGAAGGCAAGCGCGTGCTCGACGTCTACCCCGAGGACATCCAGTTCCGGGCGAACTATGCGCTTTTCGCGATGTACGCCAGCGACCTGAAAACCGCCGTCGAGGAAGCAGGCAAGGTCGTCAAGGCGGATCCGTCCTATTACCTCGCCTACCTGCCGCTGGCGATGCAAGCCATGACCGTGCAGGATCTTCCGGCGGCTCGGCAGGTTTACGAGCGAGTGTCGACACAGGCCGGGGCATCCGGCGCATCGCTCGCCGCCATCGGCATGGCAGACATCGCGCTGTACGATGGCAAGCCGGCCGACGCGGAGACACTGCTGTTGGCCGGGATTGCCGCGGACCAGGAGGACGGCAATGAACAGGGACTTGCCGCCAAGCGTGGCGCGCTGGCCAAGGCCTATGTGCTGCAAGGCAAGCGCAAGGAAGCACTCCAGACGTTGAGTGAACTCTCCGAGAAGGCAGGGACCGATGCGGAGCTGGTGCCGGCAGCCTTGCTCTACCTTGAGT
Organism: Gammaproteobacteria bacterium; assembly: GCA_031404015.1. Lineage (GTDB taxonomy): Bacteria > Pseudomonadota > Gammaproteobacteria > Steroidobacterales > Steroidobacteraceae > RPQJ01. The sequence goes on from JANNGT010000387.1 coordinate 10,250, forward strand.
TGGGCGAGATCGCGAAGGTGAAGGCGATCGTGGGCCAGCTGAGCCAGCAGTTGCAGCCCCAGAGCCGGGCCTACGCCAAGATGCTGGAAGGCTTGCTGGCACTGCGCGAGCAGAAGCCGGTGGAGGCGATCGACGCGCTCAAGGTTGCGGTGGGGCTCGCCGACCTCTGGCTGGTGCGCTACAACCTTGGCGAGGCGTATCTCGCGGCCGGGTATCCGGCCGAGGCCAAGTCCGAGTTCGAGGCCACCGTGAAGCGGCGCGGCGAAGCAAGTGCGTTGTTCCTCGACGACTCGCCCACCTACCGTTACTACGCGCCCGTGCCGCAGAAGCTGGCGGCCGCCAACGCTCAGCTCACGCGCAAGCTCTCCGGACAGTAGCGAGGCCGGTCCCGCCAGCGCCTGCCACTCATCGGGTAGGGGGCGGGCTTGAGCCCGCCGGACTCGCGGCGGCTTCTGTTCCAATCGCTCAGAGAGCGCGCGTGACTGTCCGCTCATGACAGGTTTAGCCCTTCGCAGCACCGGTGCCGTGCCGCTACTATGGCTCTGCTGACTGCTGCACACCCATCCCAACACCTCGCGATGTCGGTAGCCAGTGGCAGGCGTGCAGCTCTCCCAGGGTAATGCGCGCGACCTTCATGCTGTGTCCGTCGGATATACGTGGCGGCATTCCGTGCAAGTACCGGGCATCGCATCTCTTGGCCGGCTTACCCACACCGCCCCACCACCACGTGGGTGCGGATAGCGCCAGTCACGGCGCTGCGCGCCATGCCTGCCGCACCAAAACGAACGGCCCCAGGTTCTGGTGAACCTGGGGCCGTAGAGCCGAGCCGCGACAGCGCGAAGGCTGCTGCGTTTTACTTCGTCAGCGTAATTGGGCTCTTGGTGCTGTTGAACTCCTGACCGGTCTGGTCCGATTTCACGGCAACGTAATAACAACCCGCCGACAACCCGTTGACGCTGGGCTTCCAGTTGAACTGCCAGTTCAGCGACGACGTCGAGTACCGGTAGTCGCTGCCGCCCGAGGGATACGTGAAGGTCGGGTTGGCGGGCCTAGTACCCGGACACCTCGCGCCGGCGTAGAAGACCTGGACCGTGGGCCGCGCGAGCGAACTATCCACGCGCGCGCCAGTTGCGCCGGTAAAGCCGAAATCGAGCGGCACCGCGCTGGTCCTGCTCTTCGGCCCATTGGCATAAACGCCGTCGAGCCCGTAGTACCCGGTCCTGTTGACCGTGACGGTGAACGACTTCGACGTGCTGTTGTTAGCCGCGTCTTTCGCCGTGCAGGCCACTGTCGAGGTGCCCACCGGGAACGTCCCGCCCGTCGCGGAGACCCCGCTGACACCCGGCGACGAGGACGAGCAGGTTGGCGCAACGGAACCGCTCACGGAGTCCGTCGCGGTGACGGAATACGTGACTGCAGCCGTCGTGCCGTTGGTCGTCGTCGTGATGTTGGCTGGCACCGTCAGGCTCGGGGCTGTCGTGTCCCTGACCGTGACGGTGAAGGTCGCGCTGCCGCTGTTACCGGCCGCGTCCGTGGCCGTGCAGTTCACAGGCGTCGCGCCAATGGCGAACCTGCTACCCGAAGCCGGCGTGCAGCTCGTCGCAACCGAACCGCTCACGGAGTCCGTCGCTGAAGCGGTGAAGCTGACTACCGCGCCCAAAGCGCTGGTCGCCTCGGCCGTGATGTTGGCCGGCACCGTGAGGCTTGGGCCTGTCGTATCCCTGACCGTGACGGTGAAGCTCGCGCTGCCGGTGTTGCCGGCTGCGTCCGTGGCCGTGCAGGTGACCGGTGTCGCGCCAATGGCGAACCTGCTGCCCGAAGCCGGCGTGCAGCTCGTCGCAAGGGTACCGCTCACGGAGTCTGTCGCTGAAGCGGTGAAGCTCACTACCGCGCCCAAGGCGCTAGTCGCCTCAACCGTGATGGGGGCAGGCACCGACAGTCTCGGGGCTGTCTTGTCCCCGACCGTGACAGTGAAGGTCGCGCTGCCTGTGTTACCGGCCGCGTCAGTGGCCGTGCAGGTCACGGTTGTCGCGCCAGAGGCGAACGTGCTGCCGGAAACAGGCGTGCAACCCGAGCTCACCACGCCGACGGCGTCACTGAAGGTTGCCGACGCATACGTCACTGCTGCACCGGCGATACTGGTGGCCTCAGCGTCGACATTGGCCGGCGCGGTCACGACCGGAGCCGTCTCGTCCTTGACCGTGACGGTGAACGTCGCGGTGCCTTTGTTACCGGCCGCGTCAGTGGCCGTACAGGTGACCGTGGTGTTGCCGAGCGCGAACAAGGTCCCCGAAGCGGGCAGGCACACGACGACGGTCGTGGACGAAACCGCGTCCACCGCCTCCGGCGTGGTGTAAGTCACGATTGCACCGCCGGGACCGGTGGCCTCCTGGCTGATCGAAGCCAAGGTGCCTCCCGGAGGAAGCGGCGCGCCATTGACGTAGAAGGGCGGAGGCGTCGTGTCCCTGACCGTGACGGTGAAGCTCCCGCTGCCGGTGTTGCCCGCCGCGTCCGTCGCCGTGCAGGTCACGGTTGTCGCGCCAATGGCGAAGGTGCTGCCGGAAACCGGCGTGCAGCCCGAGCTCACCACGCCGACGGCGTCGCTGAAGGTCGCCGACGCATACGTCACGATTACACCGGCTGCACTGGCGGCCTCAGCGACGACATTGGCCGGCACGGTCACGACCGGAGCCGTCCTGTCCTCGACCGTGACGGTGAAGTTCGCGATGCCGGTGTTGTTTGCCGTATCCGTCGCGCTGCAGGTCACGGTCGACGTGCCTACCGGGAACCTGCCGCCCGTGGCCATTACGCCGCTGACGCCGGGTGATGAGGAACTACAAGTAAGTAACGCAACGCCCAGGTTATCCGTCGCCGTAACCGGCGGATTGAACGCAACCGTTGCGAAATTTTGGCCAGGGTCCGTGCCGACGGTGAAAGACGCAGGGACCGTCAAGGTTGGCGCCTCTCGGTCCTCAACCTTCACGTTGAATGAAGCGACCGCTTCATTGGGAGTGGGCAGCGCCCCGTCCTTCGCGGTACAGGTCACCGTCGTGGTACCCACGGGGAACCTGCCGCCCACGGTCAGGTCGCTGCTGGTCACACCGGACGCGACACAAATCAGCGACTGCACGCCCACGATGTCCGTCGCGGTGACCGGGTTCGGGTAGGTGACGTCCGCGTAGGCCTGGCCCGATACCGCGGCAACCGTAATCGTTCCGCTGGGCGCAGTCAGCACCGGCGGCTTGGTGTCGGTGACGTCAAATTCATACTGGACAGACGAGGTGTTACCTGCAAGATCCGTCGCCGTGCAGGTGACGAACTGGTTGTTACCAATCGGGTACGCCGTGGAACTGCCGGAAGGTATGTCGCACGTTACCGTTGCCTGGCCGCTGTTGTCCGTCGCCTCTGGCGTGTCGTACACCGGCAGCCAGCCGCCCGGGGAGTTGGCTTCGATCGCCAGTCCGGTATTAAACGGGAACGGAGGAGTGGTTGGCAGTAGCGGCGGCGTCACGTCGGGGTCCACGCCGCAACCCACGCAGCCTATGACGTCGAAGCTCCTGTTCAATCCCACGCCGCCATCGGTGTTCACCGCCTGTGAGTAAACCTTCATCCAGACACGGTTCGCGACCATGCCGTTCGCAACACCGTCCACACCCCAGACCCTGAGCGTGACCTGCGCCTTGCCGCCCGGCTCGACCAGGAAAGTACCGATGTCGGGACCCGCAGTCGCACCCGGATCGGCGAGCGGATCCGGGCCATCTGCTCCCGTCACGTTGGGTTGTACGATGTTGACGATGACCTGCTGCGTCTCGAGACTCGATTTGTCCGAGAAATCGCAACCAAAAGCATACGGCTCGGGGTACACGCGCGACACGATCAGTTGTGTCGACAACTCCGCCGAATCTGTGCCGGTGATGAGTGGCCGAAGGTTGTAGCCAGTGGTCGTGTTGCCCTCGTTCTCGACGTCATAAACGAAGTCCGTATAGAGATCCGCCGCCACCGCGCCGTCGTCGGTCAACGAGGTGTTGCGCAGGGAGGGGTTGCGCAGGCTCGGTGACTCGATCGTCTCATTGCGCAGTGATGGGCTCTCGTAGGTCTGGTTGCGCAGGCTGGGGTTGCGCAAGCTCGGGTTACGGTAGGGCGGGTTCTCGACGCTGTAGAGGTAGGTGTCCAGGTCGGGGTTGTGCGCCTCGAACTCCGTGATCGACAGACAGCTGTTGGTCGCTACGCAGCCCGAATCCGGGTCCTGCAGATCGGCTGCCAGCGGATTTCCATTCAGGACCAGCGACCCCACCCTGATGCCAGGAGTGCACACGCCCGTGGCGTTAGTGCATTCAAAAACGTTCACTGCGACGACCGGTGCCGGACGCCCTGTGCCCGGCTTGACGAACACCGTTCGCGCCGCGGACGAGCCCTCGGGAACCTGCACGTCCAGCACCGTGACCGCCGTTGTTACGAACTGATCGAACGACGCCGAATCGCCATTGGCAGGCTGGTTGGGAAGGCTGAGTACAACCCGGTACTGGCGTACTTCCTGCTGCGCCACGTTGGGGTCGTTGTCGGACGTGTTCGGGACCTTGTCCGCCAGGTTCTGCAGCTGGATGACGTGCGCGCGTTCAGGCCGACCATTGGTGATCCTGGCACGCTTGGTGGGTGCGGCGGCTGACAGCAGTACGCCGGGCTTGATCACCGAACTGAATACACGCTGGGCACGTGACAATGCCTTCAGTGGATCATTGGGAACGCACTGCGTCGCACCGGACGGGTCCCCGGGCTCGCCTTGCAGGTTATAAATGGGCGGCGTGTATCCCGTCGTGAGGCCCGGGTTCAGGAAGACGTTGCTGCGAATGTGCCGGTTATCCGTCCAGGCCACCTGGAACGTCGGTTCGGCCGGGGCGCGATCCGAAGCGCTCGGCGCGCCAATGTTGGAAATCCACTGTCCGGCGCCGTTCAGGCGGAATGCGGGCGCGGTGGCGGCGATGTAGTCGCCGACAAACGGCGCCGTGCCTTGGCGGAAAATGCGTGCGTTGACGTAGTTCCGCTCCAACTGCACGTCCCGTCTGCCTGCAAACGTGCCCCGGGCGTACTGCGAGACCTTGACCGGAACCTGGAGCTGCGAGCCTTTGAACTGCACCTGCCAGAGGTCCGCCGTATGGCGACGGTTGATCGGCTGGCCTGCCGTATCGATGTCGTTTCCGGTGGGATTCGTGACGACGCTGTCCGTGATTAAGGCGTCCAGCGCCGCCGGGCTGCCGGCGTAAAACTCGTCCTCGCGCGTATCGTACCAGGCGACCTGCACCACGCCACCCGCAGCAGACGCAGCCGGCATGAACTGGTGGCCACCGCCGTTGAACGGTGCCACTGCCGTCGGCGCGTTGTTCCAAGTCGTGCCTGTCGCATTCGAGGTCAGGTAAACGATGCGGGACTGGCCGGTCAAGCAATTGCCCTGCCGCTGCGCCCAGAAGACGTAAAACTTCGTCCCGTCGTTTATGACCTGAGGCAGCGCCTTGGAGCGGAACTGCATTTCCGACACGTCCTGGTCGAACGGGCAGATGAAACTCGGCCCGAGTGTCCTTACTTTTGACCAGCTGTTGCCGCCATTCGACGACGAGGCATACACGAGCGAGTTTGGCTGGTTGCTGTTGAAGTCGAACGACCGCCAGACGATTACCAGGTTCTGGCCGCTCGGGTCGGCGGCGATCGCCACGCCCTGGTTGAGCGCGACTGCCTCACTGAGCTTGACTTCGTTGCTCCAGCTCGTGCCGTAGTCCGTGGACTTCAGGTACTTGATCTGGCTGGTGTCTTTTACATCGTTGCCGGTGAAATTCGAGTAGGCCATGTGCAGCGTGCCCGCGGCGACCTGCCGGGTAACGGCCTGCCCGTCGACCGTGAAACCAAGAGTCAGCGGGGCGGTCCCCGCGGGTGCCAGCGTTGCGAGCATCGCCGGCTTGTCGCGGAATTGACCAGACGTGCCGCTCGACGCCCGCTTCGTGTCGGCGTACGCCCACGGGAACCCGTCTTCCTTGTTGAGCTCCACCCAGCGCTGGACAAACAGGCCACCTGGCTGGTTGCCGTCGCGATTGGCGGCGAGGAAGCCGACGACGGCGGCGAGCCCGGGGACCGCGGCAATCATCGGATCCGCCGCGAAACCGAGGTTCAGGGACGGGTGCAGTGTGTCGCTTTTGAACCCCGGCACCAGCCGGCTCAGCCAGGTGAGACCTTCGTCTCGCGACATGCTCGCACCAATCCACGAGTCGCCGATTGCGGGCGTGTCCACGCCGCGATAGTCATTGTAAATGCAGAAGAAATGCCGCGGTTCGTCCGGGCGGATGGCGCACTGCGGCTCGTTCTTCTGCTTGAGCTGCAGATCCTCGATCAGCGGACTCGGCTCTCCCGCAACTGGCGCAACGCCCGAAGGATAGGGCGTCGGCCCAATGATGTTGACGTTAGGGCCGGGAATGCCGGTGGGCTGAGGCCCTGACTGCGCATGAGCAGTGAAGCTGCCGCACGCAATGAAGGAAATGAAAACAAACGACGCGCAACGCGAACGAGTTCCGTTCATCGCAGTACCCTTCCTAAGCTATGCACACCATCCAGCACGACGCCGGATCGCTATTTTTCTTTGCGTGCTTATTCTTTTTACGCCACTTATGTTACTACGCAATTACCGTGAATGCGGTTGTTTATCAATCAACTAGGTTTGGACAGATATTATCAAGCCAGTATTTACAAAGTTCCCTGCTTGCCAAGTGCTGCCGCCAGCAGAGCCGGATCGTCTTCGGCACGGTCCTGTGCCGTGGCGGGCACCTTGGTCGGCAGCTGCACCTTGAAGTGGGCGGCATCGTAGGTCGTCCAGCGCGGCGTCGGGATTTCCATCACGCGGACATAGTAGAACGCTCGCTCGCTCGGGTCGAAGTCCGGATCGCGCATTGCCCGCACGATAAAAGTGGGGCGGCGCCCTTGGGCGGTGCGTTCAGGCGCCCGCCCATCGGCACGCCGCGCGTATAACCCAGGCCGGCGAAATCGGGCACGAGTTGGTCTCCCGGCTGGAAATCCAAGCCGGCGAACAGGCGCACTCGCATGCGTGTTCCGGTCGTGGCATAGATTTCCTTGCGCTTGAGTGCGTCGAATCACTTACAGCCAACGGCGATCTCGCGCGTGATTCACGTGTGACCGCGCAGCGAACCGTCACGCCTTGGTTAGTCGCAACCAGAGAGCAGACGGCGCAACGTGCCTAGGGCACGAATCCGATCTCCCGCTGATGTCGGATCGCAAGCACCCTCACCTCGTCCTGCGGGACGACGAATCGGTACAGCGCGATGTAGCCCGTCTGGCCGATGGAAATCACGAGCTCCCGAATGTCGCCGTGAACGCGCCGCCCGAGTAGCGGGTGCTCGGCCAGGCTCTCGACAGCCGAGCGGATGGCCCGGGCCGCCGCGATGGCTGTGTCCGGGTTCTCGCTTGCCAGGAACTCGAAGGCGCGCTCGAGGTGGATCAGTGCCCGCGCAGAATAAACTACCGTCGCCACGGCTTCGGCCGTGCAGCGTCCTGCCCGCGAGCCAGGCGTTCTACCCAGGCGTGCACGTCGTCAGCGCGATACACCTCACTGGTCCGCTCGATCTCCTCGTCGGCCGCCAATGCTTCCTTGACGAGGCTGCGCATCTGCTCCTCGTAGTCGGCATGCCGCTCCACCGCTTCGAGGATGAAGCTGTGGGCCGAACGTCCGGCTTGCTTCGCGAGCGCGTGGATGCGCGCGCGCAGTTTGGGTGGCAAGCGAATCGTGGTCGTTGCAGCCATGAGTCAAGTCCTGCAAGCATGCGGCGTACCACGTTTGTAGCACTCACGAACTGCGCGCGCAAGCCACGGTCAAGACGAATCAGCACATGCCCGACAAGAAGAACGCGTGCCAGCCTTGCGATCCCGATTGACTCAGGATATCGGTTCAGCGACGAGCCTCACGCCGAGGGCAGCGCAGACCCGCGATACCGTGTCGAACCGCGGCTGAGCGCCCGGTCGCAGTGCCTTGTAAAGCGCCTCGCGCGCGAGCCCCGTCGACTTCGCTATATCGCTCATGCCCCTCGCCCGCGCAATGTCGCCGAGCGCCGCGGCCAGCAGAGCCGGATCGTTCTCGGCCAACACGGCGGTGAGGTATTCGGCTACCGCTTCGTCGCTGTCGAGATACTCCGCGGGATCGAATTCCGGCAGAGCACTGGCCTTGACTGTCTTGCGTTTCATGATCATTCCTCTTCAATCACCGCAGCGCGACGCTGCGCCGCGGTGATGTCCGTTCGCTGCTAAGACTTCGCTCCACCGCCGAGCATCACGACGAGTTGAGTACCACGCAAGGTGAAGTACATGCGCCAGCCTGGACCGAAGTGCTCACGCATTTCGACGACACCCTTGCCGACGGGCTTCACGTCACCCAAGTTGCCTAACGAGGCCTTACGGAGCCGCGCAACCAGCCGTCGCTGTGCCGTCTTG
>JANNGT010000388.1:0-4843 GCA_031404015.1 Gammaproteobacteria bacterium
GCCGATAACGAGGTGCTTGTGCGCGTGCGGGCGTCCCTTCCTGCCCTTCCTGCCCTTCCTGCCCTTCCTGTCCTTCCTGTCCTTCCCCATGACCCCTGGCATCTTCGTCACCGGCACCAACACGGGCGTGGGCAAAACCGCGGTCAGCGCCGCAATCCTGCGTCTGCTGGCGGACGAGCAAGTCCGGGCCGTCGGCCTCAAACCGGTCGCCAGCGGCAGCGAGCTGTCGGGGCCGGACGGAGAGCTGCGCAACAGCGACGCGCTCGAGTTGCAGGCGGCGGCGCCCGTCAAACTGGCCTACCGGTCCGTCAACCCCTGGTGCTTCGAGCCGGCCATCGCGCCGCACCTGGCCGCGCGCGACGCCGACGCGACCATCACCTTGTCGAAGATGGTGGACTGGTATGGGCGCGCGACCGCATTGGCGGACATCGCGATCGTCGAGGGCGCTGGCGGCTGGCGGGTACCGCGACATCCCGAAGGATTCATGAGCGACCTGCCCGAGGCCCTGGGCCTGGGCGTGATACTCGTCGTGGGCGCGACCCTGGGTTGCCTCAATCATGCGGCCCTGACCGCCGAAGCCATCCAGGCCGCCGGGCGGTGCAGGTTAGTGGGGTGGATTGCGAACGAGATCGATCCGGCGTTCGAGCGCCGCGCCGACAACCTGGCCACACTGGAACGGTTGCTGGGCGCCCCGCCGCTGGCAATCGCGCCCTGGACCAGTACTCGGTCGGCCTTCGGCAACGCGGTCCTGGACTTCAGCGGCGAGCTGCGCCTGCGACAGACGCTGCTCGCTGCGATGCAGGCATAGTTGTACAGCGGAATCTGCAATCTGGCGGCTGCGAACAGTCGTGTACAGGATGTTCGCGGCCATGTCGCCGGAGTAGATTCCTCCTTCATTGCAGCCCTTTCGCCCCACCCGATGGTCTTTTCCACGCTCGAAGCCAACCCGCCCACCTCCGCCTACCGCATCGAGCTGGCTCCCAACTGCTCGCTGACTGAGCACTCTGCACGCTGGTTCGTGGGCGGGCTCGCCGCGGTGACGTTCGCGGTTGCGGGATACTTTGCCCTGCAGGGTCTGTGGCCGATTCTGCCGTTCGCGGGTCTGGAGATCGCCCTGCTCTGGTGGGCCGTCCGTGCGAGCATGCGCGCCGGCCAGCGTCGTGAACTCATTCTAATTACCGACGATTCGGTAGTGATCGAGCGGCATGGGTCCACAAAACCCAGCCGCACGGTATTTGCACGACATTGGGCGACGGTTAAACTGCGCGACCCGCCGGTGGCCCAGCATCCGAGCCGACTCGTGATCGAGTCGCACGGTCGTGCGTGCGAGGTGGGGCGTTTCCTCACCGAGGAAGAGCGCCTGGGGCTGGCGGGACGGCTTCGCCAGCTGGTGGGCAAGTCGAGTGAATCCCCTGCATTGTAGCGCGGTCGTGAGGACCCGCTCGACGCGTGGGTCTGGCCCGCCCTGTGGGCGTGCCGGTTCAATGACACGGGAGTTTCGGTAGTGCCAATGAAGATGGTGAAGCGGTCCCTCGGGGCCATTTCCATGGCGGCCCTTGCCGCAGTGTGGTCAGCACCGGCGGCAGCCGCCTGGACCTTGAACCTGCGCGAAGGCGTTACCGAACTGAGCCGCGAAATCTACGGCCTGCACATGCTGATCCTCTGGATCTGCGTTGCCATTGCCGTAGCGGTGTTCAGCGTGATGATCTATTCGATCGCCACGTTTCGGAAATCGAAAGGGGCGGTGTCGGCGACCTTCGATCACAACACCACGGCGGAGGTCGTCTGGACCCTGATCCCGGTGGCAATCCTGGTCGCCATGGCCATACCCGCGGCCCGGACGCTCGTTGCGATCGAAGACGCCAGCGGCTCCGAGCTAACCATCAAGGTGACGGGCTACCAGTGGAAATGGCAGTACGACTACGTCGATCACGGCGTCAGTTTTTTCTCCACGATCGCGCGCACCAGCAACGAGGCCCGCCAACTCGACTCCGGCGTCGAGCCGACCTCGGTCGAAAATTACCTGCTCGAAGTCGATAACCCGCTGGTCGTGCCGGTAAACACCAAGGTGCGCGTGCTGATCACCGCGGCCGACGTGCTGCATGCCTGGTGGGTGCCGGACTTCGGCATGAAAAAGGACGCAATCCCCGGCTTCATCAATGAGTTGTGGTTCAACGCCGACACGGTGGGTACCTACCGCGGTCAGTGCGCCGAGCTGTGCGGGCGTGATCACGGTTTTATGCCGATCGTGGTCCAGGTGATGGAGGTGGCCGACTACGAGGCCTGGCTCGCCGGACAGAAGGCCGCTCGCCAGGCGTCCAGCGCGTCGCCGATCGCTACCGCCGCGGCTGCCCTCGCCACCCCCGCTGAATTAACGACCCCTGCCGTGCTGATCGCGGACTCGGAGTAAACGATCATGAGCACGACGCAGAGATTTCCGGACACGCTTTCCGCCACCCATCGTGACGTTCAGGTGGCCGAACCGGGCCACCACGACGACCATGGCCCCCCCAAGGGCATCATGCGCTGGCTGACGACGACGAATCACAAGGACATCGGCACGATGTACCTGATTTTCAGTCTCGTCATGTTCTTCGTCGGCGGCGCGATGGCGCTGGTGATCCGCGCCGAGCTGTTCGTGCCGGGCATGCAGCTGGTCGATCCGCAGTTCTACAACACCATGACCACCGTGCACGCACTGATCATGGTGTTCGGCGCGATCATGCCCGCAACGGTCGGCCTCGCCAACTGGATGATTCCGCTGCAGGTCGGCGCCCCGGACATGGCACTGCCGCGGATGAACAACTTCAGCTTCTGGCTGCTGGTGGCGGCGTTCTCGCTGCTGATCCTGTCGCTGTTCGTGCCGGGCGGCGGCGGCCCCGCGGGGGGCTGGACGCTGTACCCGCCGCTGGTGCTGCAGACCGGCGACGCATTCCCGTTCGCGATCTTCGCCATTCATCTGGCCGGCGCGTCGTCGATCATGGGTGCGATAAACATCATCGTAACGATCCTGAACCTGCGTGCGCCCGGCATGTCCCTGATGAAAATGCCGCTGTTCACGTGGACCTGGCTGATCACGGCTTACCTCCTGATCGCCGTGATGCCGGTGTTCGCGGGCGCGGTGACCATGCTGCTCACCGACCACTTCTTCGGCACGACGTTCTTCGCCGCAGCCGGTGGCGGCGACCCGGTGCTGTACCAGCACATCTTCTGGTTCTTCGGGCACCCCGAGGTCTACATCATGATCCTGCCCGCGTTCGGGATCGTGTCGGAGATCATTCCCGCATTCGCGCGCAAGAAATTGTTCGGGTATGACGCGATGGTGTACGCGACCGCCTCGATCGCGTTCCTGTCGTTCATCGTCTGGGCGCACCACATGTTCACGGTGGGCATGCCGCTCGCCGGCCAGATGTTCTTCATGCTCAGCACGATGCTGATCGCCGTGCCCACGGGCGTGAAGGTGTTCAACTGGACCGCGACGCTGTGGAAGGGCTCGCTGTCGTTCGAACCGCCGATGCTGTTCGCGCTGGCGTTCCTGTTCCTGTTCACGATCGGCGGCTTCTCGGGCCTGATGATGGCCATCGCCCCGGTCGACTTCCAGTACCACGACACGTACTTCATCGTGGCGCACTTCCACTACGTGCTGGTGCCGGGCGCGGTGTTCGCGATCATGGCGGCGGTGTACTACTGGATGCCGAAGTGGACGGGGCACATGTACGACATGAAGCTCGCCACCTGGCACTTCTGGATGTCCACGATCTTCGTGAACCTGCTGTTCTTCCCGCAGCACTTCCTCGGCCTGGCCGGCATGCCGCGCCGCATCCCGGACTACTCGACGCAGTTCAGCGACTGGAACATGGTCTCGTCGGTCGGCGCGTTCGGCTTCGGCCTGTCGCAGCTGCTGTTCGTGTACATCGTCATCAAGTGCGCGCGCGGCGGCGCGAAGGCCTCCGACCTCGTCTGGGACGGTGCCTACAACCATGGCCTGGAATGGACGGTGCCGTCGCCCGCTCCGTACCACACGTTTGAACAGGCCCCAGTCGTCAAGTAATCACTGACACAGCAACGTACAGTCCGCAGCGCAACGCATGCCAGACCAGGATCGCCAGACCGCAGAGCAACGCCGTCGTGTTCGCCGTACCACTATCGTGCTGGCGGTGGTCGCGATCGCGATCTACGTGGCGTTCATCGCTGCAGGCGTGATGAATGCCCGCGCCTGATGACGACCACACCTCCAAGGAGCTGCATCCCACGCCGATGAACGACCACGACGACAACACAGCAGGACCCATGGCCAATCGCTCGCTGACCCGCAGCCTGCTGGTCATGGTGGCGGGCAGCTTCGCATTCGGTTTTGCGCTGGTGCCGCTCTACGACGTGATCTGTGAAGCGGCCGGCATCCGCGTCAACAGCGTGCCGTCCGCGATCAAGGCATCGCAGGACGGCAAGGGTCGCGAGATCACACTTGAGTTCATGTCGATACTGCCTGCAGGCAGCGCGTTCGAGCTCAAGCCGGAGCAGCGGCAGATGCAGCTGCAGCCCGGCAAGCTCTACGAGGCGAAGTTCCTGATCAAGAGCATGGCGTCGGTGCCGGTTGTGGGCCAGGCAATACCGAGCGTGGCGCCATCGACCAGCGCGAGGTATCTGCAGAAGACCGAGTGCTTTTGTTTTACGCCGCAGACGTTCAAGGCCTCCGAGCAGCGCGAGTTCACGGTGCGCTTCATCGTGGACCCGGACCTGCCGCAGGAAGTGGACCGCATGACGCTCGCGTATTCGATGTATACGCTCCCCGCGGGCGCGGAGCCCAAGCGGCTCGCGGCGGCTGGGAAGTGACGGGAAGTGA
>JANNGT010000389.1:0-7144 GCA_031404015.1 Gammaproteobacteria bacterium
CACGGCCCCTGTTCTCCGCCGAATTCCTGGCCTACGGCACCGCGTTGATCGACTGAGCACGTCCGGCGCTGCTGCCACCGTGAGCTACGAGAACCCGCAAGTACCGCACGAGGTCAACGTCTCGCGGGAAAGCGTGCTGTCCGAGTTCGTGCGCCTCGCGCTCAGCCTGGCACTGGTGGTGTTCGGCCTGGCCGCCGCGTTGTATTTCGGAGGCGGCGCACTCGCGCGGTTTATACCGTATTCAGCCGAGCAACGCTGGGTCGGTGAACGCGTGCTGGCACCGGTCGAGTCCAACCCTGACCCCGCTGCGATCGCGGCCGTCGAGGCGGACCTGCAACGGCTCGCCGAAGACCTTGCGCAACACATGGACCTGCCCCCGGGGATGCGCCCGGTCGTGCACTGGTCGGACGCGGTCGCGCCGAACGCGTTCGCGACGCTGGGCGGACACATCGTGGTGACGCGCGGACTCTACTCGCGCATGCCAAGCGAGAATGCGCTGGCGATGGTCGTGGCGCATGAGCTGGCGCACCTGCGCGAGCGCGACCCCATCAGCGCATTGGGCGGGTCTGCGACGCTGGTCCTGGGGCTGGTGCTGCTCGGGGGCGACGTCGACGCGCTGGTGCCGCACGTCGCGCAGGCGGTGCAACTCGGTTATTCGCGCCGGGCGGAGCAGAACGCAGATGAGGCTGCGGTGCGCGCGGTTAAGGCCCACTACGGCCATGCGGGCGGGACCGCCGCGGTCTTCGAAATCTTCCAGAAGTATGCGAGCACTGCACGCAACGCCACACCGACACTTCTGTCGACGCACCCGGCGGACGCGGAGCGGATCGCGCGGCTGCAGGATGCGGCCCGGGCCTGGGATCCCGCTCGGCAGCCCCTGCGACCGTTGCGAGTGGCCTTGCCCTCAAAAAAATAAACTTGCCGAGTGACCTGGGGGAGCAGGGGGAGTGCGTCCCAGACCACCCGACAAGTTCCGACGGGTTCATGTGGCGGGGGTCGCAGGGGGAGTGCACCCCAGAGCCACACTCGCGAAGCCGTTGGACGGTTCGAGACTACGTCTGATGCTGCAGTGCGACAAACGAAGTCTCATCAATCGATGGATGAGTATTCGTCACGCTTGGGCATCCGGTTGCAATTCGTTTTCATCCGGTTGCACCTCGTCGATCTGGAACTGCTCGATGGACCACTGCACCAGTGCGCGAACCTCCGAGCGCTGGAAATCGTCCCGGCGGGCCATGAGGTAGTAGGCGTCACTGCCTTGCAGGTCGAAACCCTTGAGGCGGACCAGGGCCCCGCGTTCAAACCAGGGTTGGCACACCACGGCCGGGACCAGTGCGATTCCGCCGTCGCGCTCGGCTGCGCGGGCCACCGCCGTCATGTTGTCGAACTCGATGACGTTGCTGACCCGGCGCAGGTCGAGGCCAACCTGGTTCAACCAGAGGTCCCAGACGTCGCTGCGGAAGTTGCGGTGCATGATCAGCGTCTGGCCGTCGAATGCGCGCGCGTTCTGCTTGCCTGCCATGGAATCGGCCACCTTGCGCGACGCCGCGGCCACCAACCGCAACGGCATCAGGCGCACGGCCTCGATGTCGGCATCTGCCGGTGCCTGTCCCGCGAGCACGATCGAGATGTCGGTGAAGCCCGAGTGCTGGCCCGGCCGCGGGTCGTGCGTGTCCACCTGGATGTCGATGCCCGGATGACGCGAGTGGAAATCCGGCAGGCGCGGCGCGAACAGCTCGCTCGCGAAGAAGGGCGGCATCACCACGGTGAGCTGGCGGCGTGCACCGGCCGCATGGCGCGTACGCTCGATCGCGCTGCCCACGGCGGCCAGCGCAGGCTCCAGGTCGTCCAGCAACTGCCGGCCAACCGGAGTGAGCACCACCGAGCGGGTGCGTCGCTCGAACAGCGAGACGCCCAACTGCTCTTCGAGTTCCTTGACCTGGTGACTCACAGCCGAGGGCGTCAGCGACAGCCTGTCCGCCGCGTCTTTGAAGCTTGAGTGGCGGGCGGCGAGGCAGAAGGCTCGCAGCAACCGCAAGGGCGGCATCGTGGTGTTGGCAACCATGTCCATTCCGTTCGAATCGCAGCAGACCGGCAACTTATGTGCCAATCGTTACTATCCGAAGAAATCTAATTAAAACAGGGGGATGCGCGGCCACAGCGAACCACGAGTCCCCTCTGGTCCGGCCGGCGTGCTCGATTATAGCGCTTCGTGCCGGGACACCTGCACCCGGACCGGGCCGCTAGGCCAGGCGCGCCATCTGCAGGGCGTCGTAAGCGACACCATCGATGCGCATGTAGTCGCGCAGGACGCCTTCCTCGGCAAACCCGAAGCGTCGATACAGCGCGATCGCAGCCTTGTTGTCGGTCCGTACGATGAGTTCGGCTCGGGTCACGCCGGCTGGCTTTGCGCGCTCCAGGGTAGCGGCGAGCATGCTCCCGCCCAGGCCCATGCCTCGATACGGCGCAATGATGCCCATCCCGAGCACTGCGCTGTGTCGCAGCGACGGCGCCGATTTCGGCCGCAGATCACACCAGCCCACGACCTCGTCGTAGCCGGCCACGGCCACGACGTGGATCGCGCCCGCCTTGAGGCTGTCCAGCACGAAACGTCGTGTCCGCACGAACGATGGCGCCTCGAGCATCGCCAGGAAGCGCCGCTCCCGAGCCACGTGGTCGAGCGCCGTGTGAAAGCCCGCGAGGTGGTGACGCGCGATCGGGACGATGCGGACCTCGGCTGGCTGCGATGCGGACCTCAGGCGGGGCTGGCTGCTCATGTCCGCATCGTCGCATGCACTGGCCAGGTTCGTCGTCGGGCAGCAACCTGCCAAGGTGTCGCCCGATCTCTTATCCTTGCGCACCATGAACACACCCATCGCAGACGGGCAGTCACTTGCCCGAGCCGCCGCCGACGCTTTACGGCGTGGCGATCCCCGCGCCGCCCGCGACCTGTTCCTGCGGGCCGCGCAAGCCGGGCAGGCCGACGTGCCGGTCTTTATCGGCCTGGCGTACTCCTGCCGCGCGCTGGACGACTGGGCGGGAATGGCAGCGTCGGTCGACCGCGTCCTGGTGCTGGACCCCCGCAACCTGCGCGCCCTGGTCATGAAGGGCGACAGCCTCGAGCACGCGGGCGATTCCCGCGCGGCCTCGGCCTACTATCGCGCCGCATTGCGGTCGTCGCCACCCCTCGACAAGCTCCCGCCTGACCTGGCGCAGGAAATGCGACGGGCACAGCAGGCCAGCGAGATGTTCACGCAGCGCTATGAGGAACACATGCGCTCGTGGCTGGAGCAGAAGGGCCTGCAGGCCGCGACCCTGCCGGATACCCGAGTGGGCCAATCGGTCGGCATCCTGCTTGGCCGCCAGCGCGCGTACGCGCAGGAGCCACGCTACTTCTACCTGCCGCAGCTGCCACAAAAGCAGTTCTACGAGAGCAACGAGTTTCCGTGGTTGGCAGCGTTGGAAGCCGCGACGCCCGCCATTCGCGCCGAGGTGCACGAGCTGTTGCGCGATGCGGACGCGTTCAAGCCGTACGTGCCGACGGACCCGAACCGCCTGCCCGCCAACCAGCGCGTGATGGCTGGCAATCCGGCCTGGAGCGCATTTCACCTGTGGCAGCGAGGCCAGCTGCACGAAGCGAACGCGGCGCGTTGTCCGCAGACGCTGGCGGCGTTGGCCAACGTGCCGCTGGCGCAGCTCCCGAACCGGTCGCCCTCCGTGCTGTTCTGCCAGCTCAAGCCGGGTACGCTCATCCCGCCGCGCAATGGGCTCACCAACACGCGGTTGATCGTGCACCTGCCCGTGCTCGTGCCGGGCCGGTGCCGACTGCGAGTGGGCAACGATGTGCGCGAACTGCAGGAAGGCCAGGCGCTGGTGTTCGATGATTCAATCGAACACGAGGCCATCAACGAGAGCGACGGCACGCGGGTGATGCTGGTGTTCGACATCGCGCGGCCCGACATTTCGGCCGACGAGCACCGCACCATTGCCGCATTGTTCGCAGGCATCGATGCTTTCAAGGGCGATCTGCCCGAATGGGAAATCTAGGCCCGCCTGCATGATCTACCTGGTCGACGCGAGTGTTTTCATCTTCCGTGCGTGGTTCTCGGTGCCGGTCGACGTCGTCGACCGGGACGGTAATCCCGTGAACGCAGTGCTTGGGTTCACGCGCTTTCTCGCGGAGCTACTCGAGAAAGAGTCGCCGCGTCACATCGCGGTCGCCTTCGACGAAAGCCTCGAGGTCGGTTTTCGCACCGAAATCTATCCCGCTTACAAAGCCAACCGGGAGCCTGCGCCGGTCGAGCTGAAGCGACAGTTCGCGCTGTGCCGCGAAGTCTGCACGGCGCTCGGCGTGCAGCAGTTCGGCAGTTCGCGCTACGAGGCCGACGACATCATCGGCACGCTTGCCACCCGCGCGCGCGCCGCGGGCTTGCCTGTGACCATCGTCAGCCGCGACAAGGACCTGACCCAGCTGCTGTCAGGCGTCGACGTGTACTGGGACGCGGTGGCCGATGTCCGTTACGGCTACGACGACATCGCCGAGCGCTTCGGCGCCGCGCCCGAACGCATGGCCGACTTCCTGGCGTTGACGGGCGACGCGTGCGACAACATTCCGGGCGTGCCAGGCATCGGCCGCAAGACGGCACAGACACTGTTGAAGCATTTCCAGACCCTCGACGGCGTTCTCGGCAGCATCGACCAGATCGGTAAGCTCAAATTCCGCAACGCGGCGTTTGTCGCGGCCAGCCTGCACGAACACCGCGAGACTGCACTGCTCTCGCGCCGACTTACGCAGATTGCGTGCGACATGCCGTTGCCCGTGAGTCGCATCAGCGAGCTGCGACGCCTGCAGCCGGATCTCGCCACGCTTGATACCTTCTGCGAAACGCACGGCTTTGGGCGCCTGCTGCGCGACCAGGCGCGGCGACTGCACTCGCGCCTCGCCAGTTGAGGTGAGCGCAACCACACTGCGATCGCGCCGGTGACCACCGACCGCGTCATCTCCGACTGGCTTTCGCGCATCACGTCACGTCGTCACGCGCCCCAGCCTGCGGCCTCGGTTCATGGCGGCAGCATTCATCACTGCGTGCGCTGGCATGGAGAAGGCGGCGACGCGTTCGTCAAGCTCGCGCCGCTCGACCGGTTTGCGGTGTTCGAAGCCGAGGCCGCAGGGCTCGAAGTCCTCAACGCGGCCGGCGCGTTGCGAGTGCCGCGGGTGCTCGGTGCCGTTACGGTCGCAGACCGGGCGGTGCTGGCGCTCGAATGGCTCGAACTCGTTGCACCCGCTGAGAGCGACTCTGCATTGCAGGCGCAAATGGGCGAACGGCTCGCGACGCTGCATCGGATAGCGGGGCCGCGCTTTGGTTGGGACCGCGACAATTTCATCGGCGCCACGCCGCAACCGAATGCCTGGGCGGACGACTGGGTGCTTTTTCTTCGCGAGCGTCGACTGGCGTTTCAACTCGACCTGGCAGCGACGAATGGCCTGCCCGCCAGGGTGGTCGAGCGTGGACACGAGGTCGGCGAGCGCTGCGGCGCGTTGTTCTCCAGCTACCGACCAGTTCCATCGTTGCTGCACGGCGACCTGTGGTGCGGCAACTGGAGCGCCCTGGCTGGCTCGAAGGAGCCCGTGATCTTCGACCCGGCTGTCTACTACGGCGACCGCGAAGCGGATATCGCGATGACCCGGCTTTTCGGCGGGTTTGGTCCGCGCTTTTACGCGGCCTACCAGGCTGCGTGGCCGCTTGACCAGGCTGCGGGCACGCGACGCACGCTGTACAACCTGTATCACGTGCTCAATCACTTCAATCTGTTCGGTGGCGCCTACGCGCGGCAGGCCGCCGACATGATTGACAGGCTGCTCGCCGAACTCGGCGCGTAAAAAAACCGGAGCAGGCGGGGGAAGTCCTGCTCCGGTTGGCGGTCAGCGTCGAGGGCTTAATGCATCCGTCCGTGCTGCCATCTACTGGCTGATGCTGCCTCTCGGCCGTGTCGGGTTCGTCGGGGGAGGACTTGCCTGACGTGGAGTACTCTGCCCCTGCAACTGGCTATTGCTGTGACAGATTCGTTGCTTGCATATTGCAACTGGTGCAGTAACGCAGCAGATCCCAGTGCAAGTGCATGTAAGTAATGGAGTTACAGCTTGGCCATGACGTGCCGCACCACGCTGTAATCCTCGAGCGCATACGCCGACAGGTCCTTGCCATAGCCCGAGCGTTTCAGGCCGCCGTGCGGCATTTCGCTCACCAGCATGAAGTGCGTGTTGATCCAGGTGCAGCCGTACTGCAGCCGCGACGCGACGGTCAGCGCCTTGCCGACGTCCTGCGTCCACACGGATGACGCGAGGCCATACTCCGAATCGTTCGCCCACTTGACGGCGTCGTCCGCGTCCTTGAATCGCGTGACCGAGACGACCGGCCCGAACACTTCGCGTTGCACGATCTCGTCGCTTTGCCGCGCGTTGGCGATCACCGTCGGCTCGAAGAAGAACCCGCCGCCGGTGCCCGCCTTGCCGCCTGCGGTGATCTCGATGTGCTTCTGCCGCCGCGCGCGCCTGACGAAGCCTGCGACGCGATCGCGTTGCTCGGCGCTGATCAACGGACCCATCTCGACGCCTTTTGCCGTCTGCAGGCCCGTCTTGATGGTGCCGACGGCACTCGACAGATCGGCCACGAGCCGGTCGTACACCTTGCTGCCCGTGCAGATATTCGTGTAGTTGACGTTCTGCAACAAAGCAGAATTCGCCCTCCCACTCGCTATCGAGAATTGCCCAGTTGATGTGGCAGTGGGCGGCACTCGTCTCCCACCGCAGCATCTTGGAGGTGGTGAAGTTCACGTTTGCCGTTGAGCCGGTTGGATTGTAGGGGTCGAGCAGCGCCTTGATCGGCCGCTCACCCACGAACTTGCGCGTGATGCCAGCCGTGATGCGGTTGCACGCCATGTCGGCCAGCTCTTGATAGATGAGTTGCGCCGGGTAGGTGCCCCCCTCGCACTTGAGACAGGTATCGACCCACTGCTTGGTGATGCGCTTGACGAATGCCAAAAATGCCGACTGGCCATTCACGCCTGAAAGATCATCTTCATCGAGTCCTGAATACGATTGTCATTGTCTGTGATGCGGTGGCCTGTTTTCAGCGTAACGGAC
>JANNGT010000390.1:0-4465 GCA_031404015.1 Gammaproteobacteria bacterium
CCCGCACAGGCGGGAGAGGGTTGGGGTGAGGGCTCGACGGCTGCGCGAAGCGCGGCAGCCAGTCCTCGCAGATCAACGTCACAAAGTCGTCCGCGCGACCCTTGAACTCGGGCGGTACCGCATGCGCCGCGAGCAACGAAGTCACCACGGTGACGGGCAGTTGCTGTTCGAGCGTACGCGCCGCGAGCAGCATGTGCCGCTCCGATTCGAAATCGAGCCCATACCCCGACTTGATCTCGATTGTGGTGACGCCTTCCTGCAGCAATGCCCGCAGACGCGGCTCACTCGTGCGGGCGAGTTCCTCGAGGGATGTCGCGCGCGTCGCGCGCACCGTATTCAGGATGCCGCCGCCTTCCCGCGCGATGTCGGCGTAACTCGTGCCCGCCGTGCGCCGCGCGAATTCCGCAGCGCGCTGGCCGCCGAACACGATGTGCGTGTGACAGTCGATGAGGCCGGGTGTCAGCCAGCGGCCCGCGAGCTCGATCGTGCGGTCATGCGCAAGGCCGGAAGGCAGATTCTTCGCTGCACCAACCCACGTGATCGTGTCGCCTTCGGTGACCACGGCGCCATCGACGATGACGCGTCGGTCGTCGTCGCAGGTGGCGATGGAGGCGTTGCGCCAGACGGTCCGGACTGCGGCCGCGGCTGGCATCGTCGTGTCAGCAGCCGATCGTCGTCTGCCGACGATCGGACTCGCGAACCTGAGTGAAGCACCCGCTGCGTGAGGAGCGAACTGTGACGGTCGGTCCGCCCGGAATCCGCACGTCGACGTCCCGCGCGACGCTCGCCAGCGGCGAGAACGCGTACACGAGCCATTCTCGCTCCGTTGAATTGCCGAGCTGCAAGGCGAGCGAGAACACCTGCAACTGGGAGCTGTAGATGTCCCAGGGGCGCGGAGGATTCCCGCTGCTGTCCAGCAGGAACCACCGCGGCGTGCGCTGCCAGTCCGCCGGGACCGACGATTGATAGGGGCTGGGGCTGGTCTCGTTCTGCAGCAGTTTGCCCGCGCGCCAGAACTTGCGCAGCACCGGATCGTCATGCACGCGATCCACGGCCGCCACGATGACGTCGAAGTAGGCGCCGACAATCGCGCGCGACTGATCCGGATTGCGGAATTCGCGCGCGACCCGGGGCCTGATGGTCCACAGGCCGAACTGGACGAAGCCCTGGTAACGCGCCGGGTCGTAGGTCTGTCCGAGCGAGCGATAGGAGGCATCCTTGCCCTTGCTGTCGCCCGTCTGGCCATCCCAGATCGACAGTTCGAACCAATAGTCGTCGACGTGCATGCGCTCTGCGGACTCGCGCATCGGCACGAGATTGCTCGCACCGACCTGGGGGCTGAACACGTTGAAGTCCGTGGTCTTGCTCCAGTCGCTGGTGTAGTAGGTCACCGATGCGCCGTCCCACGCGAGCGGCCACGGTTCGAAACGGCCCGGTATGTTCAGCGAGTAGTCGAGCCACCCGTCCCAGCGGAAGTAGTCCACGAAGCCGAAGGCGTCGTAGCCGACGAACCGGGAGTTGCGCCTCCACGCGGGCGATACGAGCCCGTCGCGGAAGCCGCGAATCAATTCACGGTAACGCAGGACCCAGGCGTCGCCGACACGGCGCCGGATTTCTTCGTCCCCCAGCGCGGCGGGCAGGAGTCCCTGGTCGCGAACCTCGTGCCACCACAGCTTCGGCTGCTCGTTGTTCGACAGGAAGATGATTCGCGGGGGATCGGGATAGAGCTCCTGCATCCGTGCCAGCATGGGGTGACGGCCCCAGCGCAGCCCGGCTTCGTACCAGGCAGGTAGCGGCGAGAACGGCGACAGCGGCTGCATGGCGCCACCAACAGGCGTCAATGCCGCGGCCACCGCCACCTCCCATTGCGTCGACACCAGCGTCAGCGGCAGGTGATTGCGCGCGATATCCTGCGTCGCCGATTCGTAATAGGACGCGGGCATCGTCCGCCCGTCGGCAGGCAGTTGGAACCAGGGCAGCAGGCGATGCCCCTTCTTGATCTGGTCGACCTGGTATGCAGGATCGAAGCCGCCCGCGTACAGCCCTGTCGCCCAGCTCGACGCCAGAGGCAACGGGAAGACGCCGCCAGGCGTCCTGATTTCTGTCGCGGCACCCGTGATGTCGTCCATTGCGCCGAATCCCACGATCTGCAGGACTGGAGCAACCGGCGTGGCTGCCAGTGCGGCGGCAGCGGGCAGCAGGAGCAGCAGCAGTGACTTGAAGCATTTCATCCGTCGCCATCCTGCTCCCATCACCGCCTGAGTGTTCAGGTCAGGAACGGGAGGTTGAGACCGTGCTCGCGCGCGCAGTCGACCGCGATCTCGTAACCCGCGTCCGCATGTCGCATCACGCCGGTCGCGGGGTCGTTCCACAGCACGCGTTCGATGCGTCGCGCCGCGGCATCGCTACCGTCGCAGCAGACCACAACGCCCGAGTGTTGGGAATAGCCAATGCCGACGCCGCCGCCGTGGTGAATCGACACCCACGTCGCGCCACTAGCAGTGTTCAGCAATGCATTGAGCAGCGGCCAGTCGGCGACGGCATCCGAACCGTCCTTCATCGCTTCCGTCTCGCGATTGGGGCTGGCTACCGAGCCCGAGTCGAGGTGATCTCGCCCGATCACGACCGGTGCCTTGAGTTCACCACGACGCACCATCTCGTTGAACGCGAGTCCAAGACGGTGACGTTGCCCCAGGCCCACCCAGCAGATGCGTGCGGGCAAGCCCTGGAACTGGATGCGCTCGCGCGCCATGTCGAGCCAGCGGTGCAGGTGCGCGTCGTCGGGAATCATCTCCTTGACCTTGGCATCGGTGCGGTAGATGTCCTCGGGATCCCCCGAGAGTGCAGCCCAACGGAAAGGACCGATGCCGCGACAGAACAATGGCCGCACGTATGCAGGCACGAAGCCCGGGAAAGCGAACGCGTTCTTCACGCCTTCGTCGAGCGCGACCTGGCGAATGTTGTTGCCGTAGTCGAACGTCGGAATGCCGAGTTGCTGAAACTCCAGCATGGCGCATACGTGCCGCGCCATCGATTTGCGCGCTGCGATTTCCACGGCGGCCGGATCCGTGACGCGCATGCGGTCCCACTGCTCGACCGTCCAGCCCTCAGGCAGGTAGCCATTGATCGGATCGTGCGCCGAGGTCTGGTCTGTCACCGCATCGGGGCGCACGCCGCGCTCCAGCAGTTCGGGCAGCACCTCCGCCGCATTGCCGAGCAGTCCAACGGAGATCGCTTTGCCATCGCGGCGCGCGCGAGTGATGAGCTCCAACGCCTCATCGAGCGATTCGACGCCGACGTCAAGATAGCGCGTGGCGATTCGCTTCTGGATGCGATCGCGCCGGCACTCGATCGCAAGCATCGAAGCGCCTGCCATCGTCGCCGCGAGCGGTTGTGCGCCGCCCATGCCACCGAGACCGCCAGTGAGGATCCACTTGCCCGCGAGACTGCCGCCGAAGTGCTGGCGTCCCATCTCGACGAATGTTTCATAGGTGCCTTGGACAATGCCCTGGCTGCCGATGTAGATCCACGAGCCGGCCGTCATCTGGCCGTACATCATGAGGCCCTTGCGATCGAGCTCGTGGAAGTGATCCCACGTGGCCCAGCGTCCCACCAGGTTCGAGTTGGCGATCAACACGCGCGGCGCGTCGGCGTGCGTGCGGAACACACCGACGGGCTTGCCCGATTGCACGAGCAGCGTTTCGTCGTCACCCAGTGTACGCAGGGCGTGCACGATGCGGTCATAGCTGTCCCAGTCGCGCGCGGCGCGGCCGATGCCGCCGTACACGACGAGTTCGTCGGGCCGCTCGGCGACGTCAGGGTCGAGGTTGTTCATGAGCATCCGCAGCGGCGCTTCGGTGAGCCAGCTGCGGGCCGAAAGCTGCGTGCCGCGCGCGGCGCGGATCGGACCGCGCTGGGTCCGATGGCGGTTCGAGTCGTTCATGAGGCGCGTTATAGCACCGCCTTCACAATCGCGAGCCAGTCTTCCAACTGTGGTTGACAGGCCAATCAACGCCGCATATGGTCCAAACGGACCAAAAATTAGCGATTGCTTAGCGAGTGAGTATGGCGAGCCCAAGGAAAGGACCGTTGGCGTGCTGGGATTTCTCGTTCTGGCAAGCCCGGTAGATTCATTAAAGCTGTCGACAGGAAATTGACAATAGATCTTATTAGATCTTATCGTACGCTTGTTACCTGCCGTCAGGACCTACGCCATGCAGACCGTCACCATTTCATTGCCCGAATCGCTCAAGACTTTCGTCGAGACCGAGGTGGCCACCAAGGGCTTCGGCAACGTCAGCGAGTACTTCCGTACGTTGCTGCGCGAGGCCCAGGATCGGGACGCCAAGGCGCGTCTTGAGGGGCTGCTGCTCGAAGGCCTCGCGTCCGGCGAATCCAAGGCCGTGGACAAGGCCTTCTGGGCCGACCTGCGGGCCGAGGCACAGCGGCTGGTCGCCGAGCGCGG
>JANNGT010000391.1:0-1693 GCA_031404015.1 Gammaproteobacteria bacterium
CGTGACGCACCACCGCCTGAGGCACCAAAGCGATATCCGAAACCGCAAACCTGGTCAATGCCAGCCCCTTGGGCACCGGCAGCCTCGTCATACTCTGTTCTCTGTATCGAGCGCCAGCGTTGCCATAGTTGAGAAACTTCCCCCCAAGGGGCCAGTCTCGCCAACGCGGCAAATCGAATCGGTACCTATTCTTTTGACGCCGCAAACGCCCGTCACGTTCACGCGTGACCCGAAAAAACCCGCATGGCGGGCTCTATCGAGGTCCAAAAGCCAGACAAGGTGCGGCCGGGGGCAAGCGTCGCAGAGGGCCGTCAACGTCACGCGTCGCTGCGGGGCAGCGCCACGGCCTGGAGCACGCCGGCGGTGGCAGGCGACTTGTTGAGGACGTAGACGTGCAGGCCCGGCACCCCCTGCTCGACCAGTTCGCGAACCTGCCGGGTGGCGAATTCGACGCCCAGGGCGAACTGCCCGTCGACATTTTCCGCCTGTCGTTCCAGACCCTGTTGGAACGCGCGCGGCAACCGCGCGCCGCACAGCGACGCGATTCGCTGAATCTGCGCCAGGTTGGTGACCGGCAGGATGCCCGGCACGATCGGCACGCGGATGCCGGCGGATTCACAGCGATCGCGAAA
Source organism: Gammaproteobacteria bacterium (assembly GCA_031404015.1). Classification (GTDB taxonomy): domain Bacteria; phylum Pseudomonadota; class Gammaproteobacteria; order Steroidobacterales; family Steroidobacteraceae; genus RPQJ01. Next base: position 633 of record JANNGT010000391.1, read on the forward strand.
CCGCCAAAAATCCTGGTTGTCGTAGAATAACTGCGTGATGACGACGTCGGCTCCGGCGGCTACTTTGCGCTTGAGGTTTTCCAGGTCGGCCTGGGCACTGGGGGCCTCGCGATGCGTTTCCGGATAGCCGGCCACGGCCACGCCGAAGTCGGAAAACTCGCCGCGAATCAGGCTCACCAGTTCGTTGGCATACCGCAGTCCGCCGGCCGTGGCCGTGAACTGGGCGTCTCCCTTGGGCGGATCGCCGCGCAGCGCCACGATGTTGTCGATGCCGCGGGCGGACGCCTCGCGCAGAAAGCCGCGCAGGTCGTCGACGGTCGATCCCACGCACGTCAGGTGGGCAGCCACCGCGCAGCCGAAACGGCTCTTGACCTGCTCGACGATCGCCAGCGTCTTGGCCCGCGTCGAGCCCCCTGCCCCGTACGTGCAGGTGATGAAATCGGGCCGGAACTCGACGAGCCGGGCAACGTGCTGCTGAAACAGCTCCTCGTCGCCCGCGGGGGTCTTGGGCGGAAACAGCTCGAACGACAAGCCGAACTTGGATGGGCCGTAGGCCTCGGGAATCTTCATGTCGCGCGAGCCGTTGCGGGGGCCTCGTCCGTCGAAACGATAAGTGCCATGAGTCGCCTGCGTGGGCTCGGGGGGCGGTCGCGCGGGCGACTCAAGCCCTCTAGTATAACTCTGGCGCCGGTCGACAGAAACGTGCGCATTCCTGCTGCCGTTCGCGGCGATGGGAAATTAGGCCCAGGCGGGTGCCATGTTTGCGCTTCGCAGGCATGTGCAAGGTCAACATCGGGACGGCATGCTCACGAGGCGTGAGCATGGCACCGGACACTTACAGCGACAGCGGTTCGAGAGAGAGGGCCTCGCCGGATTGCTTGCGCTCGTGCTGGGTCAGGGCGTGCATGGCGTGCAGCAGGCGGATGTCGCAGTCGCGCTGGGTGACGCCGCGGCGCTGGAACATCCGCTGTTGCGTGGCCACCATCACCTCGACCGGTGCTTCGGTCACCTGGCCGAACAGCCGGGCATAGTTGACGAAGGCGGGCACGTTGGTGGTCACG
>JANNGT010000392.1:0-7803 GCA_031404015.1 Gammaproteobacteria bacterium
GATCCTGGCCCGGTGCGTGATCGATGGCACAGGTGACGCCGACGTCGCGGCCCGCGCGGGTGCCAACGTGCACAAGACGCCGCGGGAAGAGATGATGTCCGTGTCCGTCATGTTCTCGATGACCGGCGTCAACAAGCAGCGCTTCCTCGACGCCGTCAAGGCCGATCCCCAGACGTACAACGACTGGAAGGGCGGCGGCGAGTGGCAGATCGAAACCACCGGCAAGGAAGACGAGCTGTTCTCGCCGTTCCTGCGCAAGCCGTTCAAGCAGGCAGTCAAAGCCGGCGTCATTCCGGCGTCGCTCGCGACGATCGCAGGCACCTGGGGCGCGGTCAGCGACCAGGGCGACCTGACGTACCTGAACCTGATTCACCTGACCGCCGATGGCACCGACCCTGCGGACCTCACGCGTGGCGAGATGGAGGGGCGGCGGCAGGCGGTCCACGCCGTTGAGGCACTCAAGCACTTCATGCCTGGCTGCGAGGGCGCCAAGCTGCGCAACTTCGGCATGACGCTCGGCATCCGCGACACCCGCAAGATCGACGCGCGCTACAACCTGACCGCGACGGACGTGCGCGAGCAGGGCCGTTTCGACGACTCGATTGGCATTTTTCCCGAATTCATCGACGGCTACGGCCTGCTGATCCTGCCCACCACGGGGCGGTACTTTCACGTGCCCTACCGGTCGCTCGTGCCGCAAGGGGTGCAAGGCCTGCTGGTGGCGGGCCGCAGCATCGGGGGCGACAAGGTTTCGCATGCAGCCGTCCGTAACATGATGTGCTGTGCCGTGAGCGGGCAGGGCGCCGGCACGGCGGCGGCCATCGCGGTGAAACACGACCAGTCGTTCGATCACATCGATATCGCCAAGGTGCAGGCAGAGCTGCGTCGTCAGGGCGCGCGTCTTGCCTGAAACCTGCCGCACAGCGACCATGCACGTCTTATGACCAGGCGTCACTACGATTTCATCATCATCGGCGGCGGTTCCGCCGGATCGGCGCTGGCCAATCGGCTCAGTGCGGACCCGGCGACGTCGGTGCTGGTGCTTGAAGCAGGCCGCACCGACTGGCGCTCGGACCCGCTGATCCACATGCCCGCGGCACTTTCGATGCCGATCGGTAATCCCCGCTACGATTGGCGGTATGCGAGCGAGCCCGAGCCGCACATGCACGGCCGACGCATCTCGCACGCGCGGGGCAAGGTGCTCGGCGGTTCGAGCAGCATCAACGGCATGATCTTCCAGCGCGGCAACCCGCTCGATTTCGAGCGTTGGGCCGCCGACCCGGGCATGGAAAACTGGAGTTACGCGCACTGCCTGCCGTACTTCAAGCGCATGGAAACCTGCCTGGCTGGCGCCGACGATTGGCGCGGCGGCGACGGCCCGCTCAAGCTCGAACGCGGCCCGGCCACCAACCCGCTGTTCCAGGCATTCTTCAGCGCAGCCGAACAGGCAGGCTACTTACGCACGGATGACGTCAACGGGTATCGCCAGGAGGGGTTCACCCGGTTCGATCGGAACATCTACCGCGGCCGCCGCTACAGCGCTGCGCGCGCCTACCTGCACCCGGTCATGCAACGGCCGAACCTCACGGTGCGCACGCTGGCCTTTGCGCGTCGTATCGTGTTCGACGGCCAGCGGGCGATCGGTGTGGAATGCACTCACTACAAGGGCGTGACGAACACGCTGTATGCGAGCGAGATCATCGTGTGCGGCGGCGCGATCAACACGCCGCAGTTGCTGCAACTGTCGGGCGAGGGTCCCGCAACGCTGCTGCAGTCGCTGGGCATTGCGACGGTTGCTGACCTGCCTGGCGTCGGCGCCAACCTGCAGGACCACCTCGAGGTGTATGTCCAGTTCGCGTGCAAGCAGCCCGTCGCGGTCAACCCGCACATCTCGTGGCCGCGCAAGCTGGCCGTCGGCGCGCAGTGGCTGTTTGGACGCTCCGGGATCGGTGCGACGAACCACTTCGAAGGCGGCGGCTTCTGCCGCAGCAACGACGACGTCGACTATCCCAACCTGATGTTCCACTTCCTGCCGATGGCGATCCGCTACGACGGCACCTCGCCGTTCGACGGGCCCGGCTACCAGGTCCACGTCGGCCCGATGTATTCGGATGCGCGGGGCACGGTACAGATTCGCTCGACCGACCCTCGGCAACCGCCCGCACTGCAGTTCAACTACCTGTCGACCGAACAGGACCGGCGCGAGTGGGTCGAGGCCATCCGCGTCGCACGGCGCATCCTGAACCAGCCTGCGATGGGCGAATACAACGCAGGCGAGATCTCGCCGGGGCCGCAGGTGGACACCGACGAGCAGATCCTCGACTGGGTCAAGCACGACGCGGAAACCGCACTGCACCCGACTTGCACGGCGAAGATGGGAACGCGCGAGGACGCCGTGCTCGACCCGGGTTCGATGCGAGTGCACGGCGTGCAGGGCTTGCGTGTCGTCGACGCGAGCGCGTTTCCGTACGTGACCAATGGCAACACGTATGCGCCAACCATGATGGTCGCGGAAAAAAGCGTCGACTTAATCCTGGGCAACACCGCGTTGCCCCCGGCCACCACGCCTTTCTACCGGCTGCGTGACGGCAGCCCCCTGTATCCCCCAGGGGACCCACGCAATTCGAGCGGAGCAGCTTCATGACGGCGACGGTGATCGACGGCAAGCAGATCGCGGAGCAGACCCGCGCCGAGGCCGCCGCTGGCGCGGCCGCGCTGAAGGCACGCAACGGAGTCATCCCGCAACTGGCCGCCGTTCTCGTCGGCGACGATCCCGCGAGCGCCGTGTACGTGCGCAACAAGCAGATCGCCTGCGAAAAAGCCGGCTTCAAGAGCACGTTGCACCGACTGCCGGCTGGCACGGGCGCAGCCGAGTTGCTCACGCTGGTGCATTCCTTGAACGCGAATCCGGACGTGCACGGCATCCTGGTGCAGTTGCCGCTGCCCAAGGGCATCGACAGCACGCTGGTCCTCGACGCGATCCTGCCCGCGAAGGACGTCGATGCGTTTCATCCAGAGAACGTCGGGCTGCTGCAGCAGGGGCGACCGCGCTTCCTGCCGTGCACGCCGGCGGGCGTCATGCGCATGCTGCAGGTGACGGGCGTCGAGACGGCCGGCAAGCATGCAGTCGTGATCGGCCGCAGCGACATCGTCGGCAAGCCGATGGCGACGCTGCTGGCGCAGAAGGGCGTCGATGCCACCGTCACGTTGTGCCACAGCCGCACGCGCGACATCGGCGCGGTCTGTCGCGAAGCCGACATCCTCGTCGCCGCGCTAGGCCTGCCGCAATTCGTCAAAGGCGACATGGTGAAGCCGGGCGCCGTCGTCATCGACGTGGGCATCAACCGTGTGGGCGACAAGCTGGTGGGTGATGTCGACTACCACCCGGCGGCGCAGGTGGCGAGCGCGATCACGCCGGTGCCGGGCGGAGTGGGGCCGATGACCATCGCGATGCTGCTCGCCAACACGCTGCAGGCGGCGATCCAGTTGTCCGATGCTCGAAAGAATTAGAGCTCTGGATAGGATTGGAGTCGCATCGGCAAACGTTCGCGCTCAGACTTTGGTGAATGTCAGTGTGGCACCGCCGAAGTCAGTGACCAGGGCATTTCCCCGCCAGCTCAATTGGATCGTCATGCCTTCGCCGCCTTCGACGAGGATCACTTCGCCGTTGCGGATCCACTTGCCGTTGTGAGAATTCGTCTTGCCCTCTTCGGTCATGGCGATTTCGACTTCGACTTCGCCGCCGCCGTGGAAGCTTAGGCGCATGACGGTACCGTCAGGCATTTGCGACTCGTAAGCACCCGAGGGCGCGCCGCTGCCCGCGTCACCGCGCGTCGAGGCAGACTGCTCGCCCGAGGCTCCACCACCGCACCCGAGCATCCCAAGGCTTACGGCGACGATCAGTGTCGCCACGATTCGATGGAGCGTCTTGCGTTGCATGCGGCTTTCTCCTGGTTTTTGATTGATTGCAGCCCGAATGACAAGGACCGTTGCAGGGAGAGGGGGGGCCTGGTTCTGGACCGTTTTGCGTCAGGGCAAGCAGTGACTTAGGCAGCTGCCACGCCGACTATACCCGCAGTAGACGCAGCGGCCCATTCAGCGGCGGCCGAAATTACTGCAGTGCAGCGGGCATGGCCCGGCCCCGCGGGGCTTGCCTTTATGATCAATCGGCGTATACGAAAAATCGGTTAGTGACGCTTGGTGACCTTTCGACCGGAGGAAACCACCATGCTGAATCGGCTCATTTCGTGTGGAGTCGCGCTGCTGCTGCTAGCCGTGGCGGCACCGTCTGCAGCCCAGCAAACCCTTAGTGATCGTGACCTGCGCAATCTCCCGCACAGCGGCGGACTCTCCACGGAAGATCGGAAGCGGCTGGACGATCTCAACGAGGAGGACGCCCAGTACGTCACAGCGGCGGTAGCGGAAGGGAAGCGCCGCCAACAGCTGCTGCGCTTACCGCCGGTCCCGATCGAACGCAACGTGCTGCTGGGCAGCTGGCGCCAGGAAGACGGCGGCCAGGGGCTCGGAGTCCTTGGGTCCGGGGCGACGACCGGTGAAGACATGGTCCGCGAGCTCTGGGAGACGTTGCAGTCGAATCCCGATGGGTTGATGCCTTCGCGCTGCGTCCTGACGTTCGGGAACGGCGTTACTTTTGAGCCTACAACCTACTCGAGCAGTGCACTCGACGGCTCCCGGCCTGGTGGGTCCATTGAGTACCGCAGCGCCGGAAAGCAAACCATTTACGTGTTACCCAGCAACTTGAAAGACATGGCGTTCGAAATCGTAGGCCCAAATCGCATCTTGCTTGATGGATCCTGCGCATTGGTGCGGGTCGGCGCACCGGCGGCCACTACCGCGGCAAACGCGACGACTGGGCCGGGCAACGCGCGAACGACGGCCGCAGGCTCATCGCTGCCCGGCGAGAAGGCGGCTACCACTCATGCGGCCAAGTCTGCCAGTGCAGCCTGCCAGGTCGCCGGGGTTCAGCTCGGAGTTGACACCGTCGCGAGCGTCGAGCGCGACATCCTGCAGCGCGGCGGTTCGCCGGCTTCCGGCGGCACCGGCGGCGGCCAGAGCAAATTCAGACTGAGCGCGATGTCAGGCGATTTCCGTGACGTCGGCACGAACGTCATGGCCGTCAGCTACGACTTCGATGCGGCGGGGACGGCGGGCCGGTTGATTGCCGTGATGATCGCGAACCAAGCCAACGGCGGCGCTGAATATGAGAAATTGCTGGCCGAGCGCAAAGCGGCCGCAGCCTCGATCGCGGGCCCGCTGCAGCAGAAATCCGCGACCGAACTCGTGGCTTCGGCCCCGGGCTGCCAGCTTAGATTGCTGCCGAATGCAGACTCGCGGTTCATCCACGAGGTGTATCAGTTGCCGAACTAAGGGGAACTGGTGGCGCCCATCTGCCGCTCACAAGTGGTTTCCAGATTCGATCGCAGGCAGGAAAATTCCTAGGACGGTGCCTATAGCACAGCGAGCGTCCCGCCTAGTCCTTGCGGTTGGGCTCGGCGTAATAGTCGGATACGCGCGCCCACTCCAGGGCATTGGTGAAAGCGCGACTCGCGGTCCTGCCCTCATAGGAACTGAAGCGCCATGCACATGAATTACCTGAACACGTCCGTCGTCGCGATTACGGCGGCCGTGGTCTTCTTCGCGGGGACTGCCGAGGCGGACTCCGTCGCCGGCAAGCAGGTCTTCGACGAGGCCTGCGCAGACTGCCATGTCCGCTCCAGCCTCCAGGGTACGTCACCGCGGGAATTCTCGGCCACCGTCCGGGCGATCGTCGCCGGGACGCACATGCACGAGGCCAAGCTCACCCTGACCGAGGCACAAATTGCAGACCTCAGTGCCTACCTGGCGGGCGGAGGCAAATAGCACCCAGGGCCCAGTGCGGGCCGGCGCCGGTCAGGCGCACGGATGAGAAGGGATGGGTATTTCGCCTGGCGCATCCGGCTCCGCGAGTCATGCGTTTGCGCAGAAGTGGGTCGAGGCCTAACTCGCTTGGGTACGCGCGCACTCCGCCGCTCCGCCCTGACCGAAGAGTGGGTCGGTCATGACGCTGTCGTCGTCGCAATCTTCACTGGATTCAACAACGACGCTGCTGCCAACGCCGATGGCTGCAGTCCATGGCCTCCCGCGCGCGCATATTCGATGTACTGGGCGCGCATGCGCGGCGCCCAGAACTTGGTGATGTGCGCCGCGACTTCCTTCGGCGCAGCGTCGGGCCCCGCTTCCGACTCGAAAAACGCGGCGATCTGGTTCGCCATCGTGACCAGCGATTCGACGTTCAACGCGCCTGCTCCTGCCTCATTGCCGTGAGCGACTGTGCGCGCCTGCGCCCCGCAACAGGCCGACCTGCTGCTCATGCTGCTCGTGGAAGCGGCGTTGCCAGTCGGACGGGCGCTGCACCTTGACTGCCTGCACCGCCGTCACCTTGTACTCGGGGCAATTGGTGGCCCAGTCCGAGTTCTCGGTCGTGATTACGTTGGCGCCCGAATCGGGGAAATGGAACGTGGTGTAGACGACGCCCGGCTGCACGCGCTCGGTGACCACGGCTCGCAGCACGGTCTCACCCGCACGACTCGTGATGCCCACCCAATCGCCCGTGCCGACGCCGCGATCCTCGGCGTCCTGGGGGTGGATCTCGAGCACGTCCTCTTCGTACCACTGGCTGTTTTCCGTGCGCCGCGTCTGCGCGCCGACGTTGTACTGCGACAGCACGCGGCCCGTCGTCAGTATCAGCGGGAAACGCGCGTTGACACGTTCGCTTGTGGGGACGTACTCGGTGACGTAGAAGCGGCCCTTGCCGCGCACGAACTCGCCGATGTGCATCGTCGGCGTACCGGTCGGCGCTGCGTCGTTGCAGGGCCACTGGATGCTGCCGAGTTCGTCGAGCTTCGCGTACGAGACGCCGGTGAACGTCGGCGTGAGGCGAGCGATCTCGTCCATGATCTCGGACGGGTGCGAGTAGTTCATCTCGTAGCCGAGCGCCCGCGCAAAACCCACGGTGGCTTCCCAGTCCGCGAGGCCCGCGAGCGGCGTCATCACCTTGCGCACGCGCGAAATCCGCCGCTCTGCATTGGTGAAGGTGCCGTCCTTTTCGAGGAACGACGAGCCCGGGAAGAAGACGTGTGCGTACTTCGCGGTCTCGTTCAGGAACAGGTCCTGGACGATCAGGCATTCGAGCGACGACAGCGCGGCGGTGACGTGCTGTGTGTTCGGGTCGGACTGCGCCATGTCCTCGCCCTGCACGTACAAGGCCTTGAAGCTGCCATCGAGCGCTGCCTCGAACATGTTCGGGATGCGCAGACCGGGCTCCGGCTCGATCTCCACGCCCCATTCGGCCCCGAACAGCGCGCGCGTGGGTCCGTCGGACACGTGCCGGTAGCCCGCCAGTTCGTGCGGGAACGAACCCATGTCACACGAACCCTGCACGTTGTTCTGGCCGCGCAGCGGATTGACGCCCACGCCCTCACGGCCAATGTTGCCCGTGGCCATGGCGAGGTTCGCGATGCCGAGCACCATCGTGCTGCCTTGGCTGTGTTCGGTGACACCCAGCCCGTAGTAGATCGCGCCATTGCCGCCGGTCGCGTAGAGGCGGGCGGCACCACGCACGAGGGCCGCCGGCACGCCGGTGACCTCTGCGAGTGCCTCTGGCGAGTTCCTCTGCTGCGACACGAAGTCGCGCCACTTGTTGAACGGACCCGGTTCGCAGCGCTCCGCCACATAGGCTTCGTCGACGAGACCTTCCGTGACGACGACGTGCGCCAGCGAGTTGATCAGCGCGACGTTGGTGCC
>JANNGT010000393.1:0-5677 GCA_031404015.1 Gammaproteobacteria bacterium
CAGCACGGCCTGCTCGAGCAACTCGGGCGGCACGAGACCCTGGCTGATCACGAAGTCGTGGTACGACTGCAGGTCGAATTTTTCGCCGAGCTGCAGTTCCGCGCGCGCACGGATGCCCAGCTGCTTTTCGTAGCCGTAGAAGTACGACGTCGCCTGGCCCGGCGCCAGGAAGCTGTAGCGATCCGCCTCTTGCTTGGCCATCGGCTCAGAGAGCAGCACCTCGTTCATCAGGAACTTCTTTGCGGCGTCCGGCGTGATCTGACCGAGGTTGACCATCGGATCGAGGAAGGCGCGCGCGGCGCGCATCAGGCGCATCTGCAGCGAGCCCATCTGCCCCTCGAGCGGCAGGTAGGGCTTGAGGAACGATTCGGCATACAGCGCCCAGCCTTCGACGTTCGCGCTGTTGAAAGCGAACACTGCGCGCGGGATCGACACGCCGGCTTCCGTCATCTTGGCGAACTGCAGCTCGTGTCCCGGCCGCGCTTCGTGCGCCGTCAACGTCCACGTGATCGCGTCGAATTTGAAGTCGTCCATCTTCGAGCCCGGTGCCGCGTTCGGGTTCTCGAGCGGCAGGATGAACTCGGCGGGCTCGCCGGTATTGCCGATCAGGCGCGGCGGGCTCAGGTGCGGGGCGGGTTGCGCCGCCGATTCCGCCTCGGTGGCGAGGCGGATCACCGCCTTGCGGTCCGGCAGCGTGATGAGATGCTCGCGACGCACGATGTCTTCGATGGCGGCGAGGCGCGCGTTGTAGGTCGGCAGCAGCTGGTCGTTCGAGATCGACTGCTTCTTCAGTTCGCGCATCACGTCCTTGTAATCGGACGACGCAAACCCGCGCTCCTGCGCGATGATCCGGGCGAGCGACTGCATCTCGTCGCGTGTCTGCACGAAGCCGACGACGGCGCGGTCGATGAGCGCCTGTGGCTCCATCTTGACGCCCACGTTTTTCAGATTGTCAGCGTAAATGTCAGGCGGCAGCCGGTTCGTCGTGCGTGCACGCGGGAGAATCTCCTTGCGCACCCAGGCGTCATATTGGGTCACCTGGCTTTCGAGCACCTTGAGGTCTTTCTCGTAACCCTTGAGCCCGCTCTGCACGAACAGGTCGCGGATGCCCTTCAGGTAGCGTTGTGAGTTGCCAAGGTTCTGCTCGACTTCAACCGTCCACGGACCGGTCAGGCCCGTCGCGCCGAACCGCTCGGTCGACCGGTCCTGCGCCAGCTTCGTGATCGGGTCGTAGCCGGGTTCGCGTCCGGTGTACTTGCGCAGCCGCTCGAGCGCGGCTGGGTAGCGAGCTTTGTCGACCCGCGGGTCGAGGAGTGCCTGGAAGCTGCCGAACAGCATGTTCGGCACGTCGAAGTACGGCAGCATCAGCTTGCGTGTGAGTTCGCTCGAATCACGCTGGTCGCGTTCCGCGCCGATAAGGATCTGCAGGTCCTGTTTTACCCGGGGGTCCGTGGCAGTCGCGAGCTTCGCCGCGAGTTGCTCGCCCACGTTGCGCGAGTCCGCTTCGAAGCGCTGGTCGAGGTTCGGCCTGAGGTCGCGAATTTCCGCGTCGTGCCCGTCGACGCCAAGGTTGGCAGCGACCTCGGGGGCGTACCTGGCGAGCAGTTCGAGCAATGGCTGCGCGTTGGCGTTGCTCTCGGCGATCCAGGCGGGTTCGGCAGCCTGCACGGTCGCGGTGAACGTCATGACGGCCACGGCGGCCACTTTCCAGATCGATCTCAACATCTCGTGTTTCCCCCGGGGACAGCGGTGACCGGCCGGCCCGAGGCCGGCTGGCGCGAATCCCGAATCATGCAGGGGCGGGGTCTGAAACGCGATTCGTCCCGGCGCGCGGCCTGCACGGGTCGTCGCATCCCGCCTGCAAGTTGGGAGGTGCCCGGATCAGACCCGTTCACGCAGATCGACTGGTCCGTGGCCGGCGCAGGCGCCGCTGCCACGATCGCGTTCGGGGTGCCGGTCGGACAGCAAGCGGTTCAACTCCCGCTTCATCACCTCGCAGCACTCGCACACACGGGTCTCTAGTCCTGAGCGCTCGAGCACAGTGATGTGGCCCCGCCGGTACCGGATGACGCCGGCGCGTTGCAGGTTCCCGCTTTCGGCATCAATCGCGCTCCACCGACTGCAAGCGAGGTGTTCTGTCGGTCGTCGTGACGCTAGAATTGCCTGACGCCTCCTGGGACTTCAGCAGCTGCGCAGGGTTGCGATACTGCGAAACAATTGAGTGGGAGTGATGGAACTCGGTCCCCACGGCATTCGCGTCAATGCCATCTGCCCGGGCAGCATCAAGGGCCCGCGCATCGATGGCGTCATCGAGCGTGATGCGTCGCTGCGGCAATTCGTCGATGCGGGAGACGTGGCCAACACGGTGTATCTTCGCGCTTCGCCGCAGGCCGCATGATTTCGGGCCAGATCATCGGCATTGACGGGCACACTGAATCGCTCTCGAACTGGCTCGATGACTGAGTGGATCCACCGGGGAAATCGATGAAAGCAGCGTGGTTCGAGCGATTTGGCGCCGGACGGGTCGGACACTACGCGATCCAGTGGGCAAGGATGGCCGGCGCCAGGGTGATCGCGTCGGCGAGCAATGCGCGTGACGAGGCCGTGTGTCATGACGCAGGCGCGCAGCAAGTCTTCAATCACCGCGAAGCGGGATGGGGCGAGCGCGTCAAGGCACTCAACGGCGGCAAGCCGATTGACCGCGTGCCGCTTGCAGAAATTGCACGTGCCAACGAGCTGGTGGAGAAGGGCGCCTCGACCGGGTGCGTCGTCGTCGACGTGACGGCCTGACGCGATGGCAACACCCGGCACCACCGATTCCGCGCACTACTCGCCTTCGGCCACGCGCCTGGTGCTGCTGGCGCTGCTGTGGTTGTGTGGTGTGGCTGGCGCTGCACCCGCGCCGCTGGTCGAGGCTAACGGTGAAACGCTGCAGGGCGCCTTCGCGGCCGAGTCGTCGACAGTCGCGGTCTTCAAGGGCATTCCGTTCGCGGCCCCGCCGGTCGGCGATCTCCGCTGGCGCGAACCGTTGCCGGCGCAACCGCGCGCCGGCACGCTGCAGGCTACGGCATTCGCGCCGGCGTGCTATCAGGATGCCTACCTCACGGACTGGTACCGGCGCGTAGGAGCAGCGTTCGGCGCCCCGGCGAGCGCGTTCGTCGATCCTGCCGTGAGCGAAGACTGCCTGTACCTGAACGTCTGGACGCCGCAGTTCGACGGCAAGGCGAAGCTGCCGGTGATGGTGTGGATCTACGGCGGCAGCAATCGTTCCGGCTGGACGTTCGAACCGAATTACCTCGGTCCGCACCTGGCTCAGCGCGGCAACGTGGTCGTGGTGACGATCGCCTACCGCGTGGGCATATTCGGCTTCTTCGGGCACCCGGACCTGCGTGACGCGGAGTACCCGACCAACTTCGCCCTGCTCGACCAGGTCGCCGCGCTGCGCTGGTTGCGCGCGAACGTCACGGCCTTCGGCGGCGACCCGGACAACGTGACGCTGTTTGGCGAATCTGCGGGTGCAACCAACATCGGCTACCTCGTGAACTCACCGCTCGCGCGCGGGCTCTTCCACCGGGCCGTGAGCCAGAGTGGCGGCTTCCAGATGCAGGATCGGCTGGACCGGTCCCACGCCGAGGCGACCGGCGTGGCGTTGAGCGCGCAGCTTGCCGGCCAACCCGACCTGGCGGCGCTGCGCCGGCTCTCGAGCCGTGAGATCTGGGATGCGGCCCTGCGTCACGTGCCGGACCATCGCTACACGCCGGTGGTCGACGGCAAGTCGGTCCTGTCGAAGCCGGCGCAAGCGTATGCGCGCGAGGGCATTCCGTACGATCTGCTGATCGGCAGCAACGAGGACGAGTGGTACATGTACGTCGATGCCGATCCGCAAGGTCTCGCGCGGGACCTGGCGGACATTGCACCGGCAGCACGCGGGCCGCTCGAGGTGCGGGCCGCGCGGGAACCCGACGTGCGCACGGCACGTGACAAAGCGGTCACGTTGGTCAACATGGTCTGCCCCTCGTACCTGATGGCGGACGCTGCGCGCAAGGCAGGGCACCACGCATGGGTGTACCACTTCACGCGGGTGCGTCCCGGGCCGGGCGGGGTCGCACTGCGCTCGTATCATGGCGCAGAGATTGCCTACCTGTTCGACACGCACGACGACTGGCTCACACACGCGCCGACCGATGCTGCCCTGACCGATCGCATGATCGATTTCTGGAGCAGCTTTGCTCGTTACGGTAATCCGAACGGCCCTCGCGGCAGTGAATGGCCGCTGTTCGATCCTTCGAATCCACGAGTCATGGAACTCGGTGACCGAGTGGCGCCGATGACTGCCACCGATCACGAACTGTGCCGCCGTCTGGCGGGCGACCTGTACCCGGGCTGGCGCGAGCCCGCGGCGCTTGCCGGACCATGAGATCAGCGGGAGACACGCGATGAGTGGAACTGCGACGATGAAGCGGCGACTCGGCATCGTCTCCGCGCCCGGTTGGATCGACCCCAACCTGCCCGCTCTCGAACGGCTGTTTCCCGGGCAGTTGCAGATGCAGCAGACCATCATGCCGCCCGCGGGGTTCGACTACAGCTTTCCGTCGATTGCGCAGTCCGAGCCCCACATCCTCGCCGCGGCACGGCTGCTGGCCGAAGCAGGATGCGAGCTGATCCTCCAGGACGGGCCGGGCTTCGGCTGCCTGATCGGCCAGACGCCCGCGGGTGCGCGCGCGGCGGGTGAGCGGATCAGTCGGGCTTGCGGCGTGCCAGTCGTGCTGAACGCGGTCGCGATCCTCGATGAACTCGATCGTCTCCGCGCGCAAAGGGTCGCCGTCGCCGCCCCGTATTACAGTCCTGAATGGAAGGCGATGTTCACGGCGTTCCTGCAACACGGCAACTACCGCATCGAGGCGTTCCAGACGTTCGTCGAACAGGGTTTGTTTCCAGACCAGGCCAGTGTCAGCGCGCGCCACTACCGGTTCAGCGAGGACGAGGTCCTGGGCAGCCTCAGCCGGACGCGGGCTGCCGCATCTGGCGCGGAGGCGTTGATCGTCGTCGGCACAGGCATCCGCTCGGCGCACTGGGTCGACCGTCTCGAGCGTGAATTCGGCTTGCCGCTGGTACCGGCGGACGCGGCGCTGTACCGCGCCGTTGCGAGGTCATTGCGACTGACGCCAGTCGTAATGTAATCACTGAAGGTCGGCATGATGATTTTCGTGAGTCTCAGTGCTCACAGCCACTTAGATGGCTCCGGGCGCGGGCGAAGCGCCTCACGAAGTGTTCAGTAGCACATTGATCGTGTCCTCGGGTGAGTCTGGTCGGCGATGGGTATTGGGACGGGACAGTGGCAAGAAGTTCTGGGAAGGGGCGGGCTGCGCCGATGCCCGGGGACCGCTCCACAGCTGGTACGCCGAGGCGATCAAGGCATCCTGGCGCAGCCCACAAGACATCAAGAACCAGTACGCCAGCGCGAGCATCTGCGGCAACAACCGCGTCGTGTTCAACATTGGCGGCAACAAGTACCGGCTGGTGGTCGAGGTTCAGTATCAGGCGGGCATCGTGTGGGTGAAGTTCGCCGGGACGCATGGGCAGTTCGACCGCATCGACGTGGAGACCGTGAATGACTGTTAAGCCGATCCGCAACGACGAGGACTTGCGACGCGCCTTGCGCCGCCTCGAGAAGGTC
>JANNGT010000394.1:0-3115 GCA_031404015.1 Gammaproteobacteria bacterium
CATGTGTCCGAACATCGCCGACCACGCGATGATGCGCCCGTCCTTGTACACGGGCATCAGCATGAGCCAGTCGTTCTGGTGGCTGATCGCGCCGTTGACGGAGTACGGGTCATTGGTCAGGAAGACATCGCCGTCTTCCACGGTGCCGTCATAGCCCTGCAGGAAACCGTGGATGAACGAGCCGAACTGGCCGACGACCATCTTGCCGTCGAGGTTCGCGATCAGCGGAAACTCGTCGTGCTGCTCGCGGATGCCCGGCGACATCGCCGTGCGGAACAGTACCGTGTCCATCTCGAAACGCGCGTTGCGCAGGGCGCTCTCGATGATGTCGATGGTGACGGAATCGACCTTCACCTTTTTCATGGGCTTTTTGTTGCGCTGGATGATCTGTGCGGGCATGTGCGTCTCTCCGGAATGCGTTGGCGGTTGCGTCTACTTGGCCTTGCGGACGGTCTTGCTGACCGCTCGCTTGACCTTCACGGGAGCCGCTTGCAGCCTGGCTGTGCCCGCCTTCGCTCGCTTTGCCTTGTAATCGTCAGGGTAGATCAGGATGTTGCCGTGCGCGTCCACGACACCATGGTGCTTTTGCAGGATGACCGACGTCGAGTCCATTTCCATCACGATGGCAGGTCCTGCGATGCGGTTTCCCGCCTTCAGTTTCGCGCGATCGTAGACGGTGGCCACGCAGTCCTTGCCGACCATGTAGGCCTTCTGCCTGCCGACCGCTGCTGCGGCTGGCGACGCGCTGCCGCGCGCGATGACCTGCCGCTTGATGTTGATGCCCTTGCCCTGCACGACGGCACGCACCGCGACGAATTCATGTTCGAGCGGCAACGCGAACGTAAAGAGCCGGGTGTGCTCTGCGTCGAACGGCCCGCTGATCGCGGGCAGCCCTTCCTTCTCCAGTCGCTTGAGGTCGACGTCGACCGTGAGGCGCAGGCCCTGGCCGTGATAGCGCACGTCGACCTGGTAGCCGAACATCATGTCCTTCGGCGCGACTTTCTCGCCCGCCAGGGACCTGGCCGCGTCAGTTGCCAGCGCTTTCAGCTGCTTGACGATGTCGTCCTTGCTGGTCTCGGAGAACTTGCGGATGTAGGTGCGCGAGGATTCGTCGCGCACGGCCGTCGTCGCATCACCCAGCGCGCACAGCACGCCCGGGCCCGGCGGGATGATCGACGGCCACGAACCGAGCAGGATCGAGAGCGCATTGGCATGCAGCGGACCGGCTCCACCGAACGCGATGAGTGCGTAATCGCGCGGATCGTGACCCTGCTCGACCGAGACGAGCCGGAGGGCACCGACCATGTTCTCGTTGACGATGTTGTAGATGCCGAGCGCCGCGTCCTTGGCGCTCTTGCCGAGCGCCTTGCCGATCTTCTCGACCGACTGCTGCGCGAGCTTGCGGTCGAGCGTCATGTCACCGCCGAGCTTCTGCATCTCCGGCAGGTAGCCGAGCACGACGTTGGCATCGGTCACCGTGGGCTCCGTGCCGCCCTTGCCGTAGGCGGCAGGGCCCGGATCCGCGCCGGCTGACTGCGGACCCACGCGCAGCGCGCCCGTGAGCTCCGGCACGTGCGCAATCGAGCCGCCACCGGCGCCGACCGTGCGGATGTCCACCGAGGATGCGCGCACCGTCACGTCCCCAACCGTGGTCTCGCGCCGCAGGCGCGGCTGCCCATTCATGATCAGCGCGACGTCGGTCGAAGTACCGCCCACGTCGACTGTCAACAGGTTGGGAAACCCCGCCTGCACCGCGCCCCACAACGCCCCGGTGACACCGCCAGCGGGCCCGGACATCAGCAGGTTGACCGGGAAATCTTCTGCGGATTTCGCCGAAGCGAGGCCGCCGTCCGAACGCAGGATGTGCAGCTTGACGCGTTTGGTCGTCGCTTCGAGCTTGGTCTGCAGGTTCTTGACGTACTTCTGCACGCGCGGACGCACGTACGAGTTGGCGACCGTGGTCACCGTGCGCTCGTACTCCTGCATCTCGGGCACGACTTCCGACGACAGCGACACCGGAATGTTCGGCAGCACTTCCTGCGCGATGACCTTGATGCGGCGCTCGTGCGTGTCGTTCGCAAAAGAGTTGATCAGCGAGACAGTGAGCGCCTCGATTTTCTTTGCGCCCAGCGCACGCAGCTCGTCGCGCAGTTTCTGCTCGTCGAGCCTGGTGACGACGTCGCCCTTCGACCCGACGCGCTCGTCGGCTTCGATGGTCAACGCGAGCGGCGCCATCGGCAGCGACTTGTTGTAGATCACCCAGCCGCCGAGGCCGCCCGGCACGTAGCTGCGGGCGATCTGCAGCACCTGTCGATAGCCCTTGGTGGTCACCAGGCCGACGCGGGCGCCGGTGCCCGTGAGCACGGTGTTGGTCGCCACGGTGGTGCCGTGCATGACGTGATCGATTTCCTCCGCCTCGATCCCCGCGAGGCCGCAGACGCGCTCGATGCCGCGCAGCACGCCTTCCGACTGGTCTTGCGGCGTCGACGACACCTTGGCCTTCCACGTCTGCCCCGTCTTCTCGTTTACCAGCAGCAGGTCGGTGAAAGTCCCGCCCACGTCGACGCCGAGTCGGTAAGTCATGCAATCACCCTGTGAGTTTTCGTAGTCTTCAGGCCGCGGCTGTCGACGGACGTGGAAATCCGCCAGCCTTTGCCAGCATTCCGGGCACTGTGCGCCCAAGTTGGGTCTGCAGCCATTTCGCCGTCTCGATGGCCGCATCGAGCGAGATTCCGGTGGGGTACCCGGCGCGATGCAGCAAGTACAGCAAATCCTCTGTCGCGATGTTGCCGGTTGCCGCGGGCGCGAATGGACAACCACCGATGCCGCCCAGGCTGGCGTCGAACGTGCGCACGCCCGCCTGCAGCGCCGCGTAAACGTTGGCAAACCCGGTGTTGCGAGTGTTGTGGAAGTGGCAGCGCAACGCGACGCCTGGCACGGCCTCGCGTACGCGACCCACGAGCTCAGCGACCTGCGTCGGCACGCCGACGCCGATGGTGTCGGCAAGCGCGATTTCAAACGGGCGTGCTTCCGCAACGCGCTTGGCGACTTCGACCACGCGCTCGACCGCAATCTCGCCTTCGAACGGGCAGCCGAACGCGGCCGAGACAGTGAC
>JANNGT010000395.1:0-4180 GCA_031404015.1 Gammaproteobacteria bacterium
CAGGTCGAAGAGCGGTTTGATCAACTGCTCGTTGCGGGCCGAGTACACGAAGCAAACGGGCGTGGACGTGAAGTTCACGACTGCGGACGCCGCCGTGCTGGTCACTCGGCTCGAGGCCGAAGGACGCAATTCCCCGGCCGACATCTTGATGACGGTCGACGCAGGAGAGTTGTGGAACGCGGCTGAACGTGGACTGCTGCAGCCCGTGCGCTCGTCGGTGCTGGAGCGGAACGTGCCCAAGCACTTGCGCGATCCGCAAGGCCGCTGGTTCGGCTTCTCACAGCGCGCGCGGACCATCGCCTACAACCCGCGCAAGGTCGACCCCAAGTCGCTCAGCACGTACGAGGCACTTGCCGACCCGGCGTGGAAGGGCCGCCTGTGCCTGCGCACGTCGAAGAAGGTTTACAACCAGTCGCTCGTCGCGATGATGATCAAGACGCTGGGCGAAGCGCAGGCGGAGCGGGTCGTGCGCGGCTGGGTCGCCAATCTCGCCACCGACGTTTTCGCGAACGACACTGCGCTGCTCGAAGCCATCGCGGCGGGCCAGTGTGACGTCGGTATCGTCAATTCCTATTATTACGGCCGCATCGTGCGCGAACGCCCCGACTTCAATGCGCGCCTCTTCTGGGCCAACCAGGGCGCGGGCGGCGTGCACGTCAACATCTCGGGCGCCGGCGTCGTCTCCACTTCACGCAACGCCGCCGCAGCACAACGCTTCCTCGAGTGGCTGTCCGCGGGCGAAGCGCAGGAGTTCTTTGCGGCTTCAAACATGGAGTACCCGACGAACCCGCAGGTCGCGAAGGACCCTCTCGTGGCTTCGTGGGGCGCGTTTCAACCGAGCGTGCTCAACGTGGTCGAGGCCGGCCGACTGCAGCCCGCTGCCGTCAAGCTGATGGATCGTGCCGGCTATCGTTGAGCCCTCGTGAGTCCGTTCCCTGCCCGGGCCGCCGCCGCCGCGACGGTATTGCTGCTGGCCGTCCCGGTGGCCGTGCCGGTGCTGTCGACGTTGGCGGCCTGGGCGACGCCCGCCACGGACGTGTGGTCGCACCAACTGCAGCACGTGCTGCCGCGCGCTGGCTTGAACACGGCGCTGCTTGTCCTGCTGGTCGCCGCGGGCGCCGGCTTGCTCGGTACGGCGCTCGCCTGGCTCGTGGCCGCGCACGATTTTCCGGGACGCAAGTTTTTCGGATGGGCGCTGCTCGCGCCGCTCGCTCTCCCGGGCTACGTGATGGCGGTCGTTTTCGCGGGCGCGCTGGATTTTTCGGGCCCGCTGCAGACCGCTGGCCGCGCCTTGCTCGGCGACACGTGGCGGCTGCCCGCGGTGCGCTCGATCGGCGGCGCCGCGCTGGTGCTCACCCTCACGCTGTATCCGTACGTGTACATGCTCGCCCGTGTTGCTTTCGAGTCGACTGGCGCGAGGACGCTCGAGGCTGCGCAGTCACTCGGACTCGACCGACGCGCGGCATTCCGGCGCGTCGTGCTGCCGATGGCACGACCTGCGATCGCTGCGGGCATCGGGCTCGTCGCGATGGAGACGCTCGCTGACTTCGGCGTGGTCGCTGCGTTCAACGTCGACACGTTCACCACTGCAATCTACCGCGCGTGGTTCGGGATGTTTTCGCTGGCTGCGGCGCTGCAGATGGCCGCGCTGCTCGCGCTGCTCGCGCTCGTGGCGGCCGGCATCGAGCGTCGGCTGCGAGGCGGGCGTGGCTTCGCAGCGCAACGTAGCTCGGGCGGGATGCTGCAACGTGTGCGTCTCCCGGCAGCGCAGGGTCGATGGGCCGCTGCGGCCGCGTCGACGGTACTCGCCGTCGCTTTCGTGCTGCCGCTCGCGCAACTGCTGGCGTGGGCCTGGCAGCATGCTGCCGAGGATCTCGACGGGCGCTACCTGGGATTCGTCCTGCGCAGCGTTGCATTGGCTGCCTCGGGTGCGATCGTCGTCGTGATGGCCGCCGTCACCCTGGGTTACGCACTGCGAAGCGACCGCCGCACCTGGCTGCAGTTGCTCGGCCGTTTCGCGTCGGTCGGCTACGCGCTGCCCGGCACGGTGCTGGCCGTGGGCTTGTTCGCACCGATCGCCATGATGAATGGCTGGATGCAGGACTGGCTCGACGTGCATTGGGGCGATGCGGCGCCGCAACTGGCGCTGCAGGGCACGCTGCTCACGATGCTGCTGGCCTACCTTGCGAGGTTTCTCGCAGTGGGTGTCGGCCCAGTGGAGAGCGGGCTCGCGCGAATCCACCGCAATCTCGACGAGGCTGCGGTCTCTCTCGGCGCACGCGGTGTCGCCAGGCTCGGCCGAGTGCACCTGCCACTGCTGCGCGGCAGCGTGCTGGCGGCGGCCGTGCTCGTCTTCGTCGACCTGATGAAGGAGCTGCCGATCACGCTGATGACACGTCCCTTCGGGTTCGAGACGCTTGCGGTGCGAGTCTTCGAGATGGCTGCAGAAGGAGAATGGGCGCGCGCAGCGTTGCCGTCCGTTTTCATTGTGGCGGCCGGCTTGATTCCGGTCTGGTTCCTCGCAAGGCGCTTCACCCATGTCGCTTGAACTGCACGACGTGTCGAAATGCTTCGGGCCGCGGCCGGCCGTCGAACACTTGTCGTTTGCGCTCGCTGCGGGCGAGATCGGTTGCCTGCTCGGTCCGAGCGGCTGTGGCAAGACGACGGCGCTGCGCTGCGTCGCCGGGTTCGAGACGCTCGACGCGGGACGCATCCTGCTGCAGGGTAGGGTCGTCAGCGACCACGACCTGCACGTCCCGCCGCACGCGCGCGGGGTCGGCCTGGTGTTCCAGGAACATGCGCTGTTTCCGCACCTGACGGCGCTCGGCAACGTCGAGTTCGGACTGAGGGCACTGGCCAGCGCGGAGCGACGAGCCCGCGCGGTGGACACCCTGCGACTCGTGGGTCTCGACGACTGTGCCGAGGCATACCCCGCCGAGCTCTCGGGCGGCCAGCAGCAACGCGTGGCCATCGCGCGGGCCCTCGCGCCGCGTCCTGCAGTGCTGCTGCTCGACGAACCCTTTGCGAGCCTCGATGCCACGTTGCGGGAGCGACTCGTCGAGGAGTTGCGAACGCTGCTCAAGTCATTGGGGATGACCGCGCTCGTCGTCACGCACGATCAGCAGGAAGCGTTTGCCCTGGCCGACCGGGTCGGCCTCATGCGCGAAGGACGGCTCGAGCAATGGGCCACGCCTTATGAGCTGTACCACCGGCCGGTATCGCGTTTCGTTGCACGCTTCGTCGGCCAGGCGTCGTTCCTGCCCGCGGCTCGTGCCGCGGACGGCGTCCTGCAGACGGAATTGGGACCGCTCAGCGCGCAGGCTGTGGACTCCACTTGCTGCGACATGGACTGCGAAGTGCTGCTGCGTCCTGACGACATCGTGCATGACGACGATGCGCCACGGCGCGGCCGCATCGTCGATCGCGTGTTCCGCGGCGCGAACTTCCTGTACACGCTCGAGCTTGCGAGCGGCCGGCGCGTGCTCGCCCTGGTGCCCAGCCACCACGACCATCATGTCGGGGAGTTGATCGGCGTCCGCCTCGATACGGAGCACGTCGTCACGTTCGCAGCAGGCGAGTGCTGATCGGTCACCGTTGCGTGTGGAAACAAAAGCCGCTACGCGGCGCGCCGTGTCGGTTGTCCTTCCTGGCCTGCAACTTTCGCGTGCTGTACTCGGGTAAAGTCGTGCACTTGACAGTCGACCGCATGTACCGTTTTCTCGCGGGTGTCGGATTCCGACCGGCGAGAACGCCATGTGTCGATTGCATGCAGTGCGAAGAGCACGAGTGTCGCGATCAAGATCACATCGATGCCGAGCATTCCGACGGTTTCCATTAGAGAATTTTCCACGTCCGACTCCTGAGCTGGCTGCAACAGACCATTGCTCGCCGGGGATTGGACTGTAGACCACGATTGTTGCAGTGCAATAGACATTGCATGACAAGTTCAGGAAGCGTGCGTAAGCGCCGACGCGGACGTTGATTTCCATAAGAAGCAGCTGAATATGCAGTGCTCCGTCCTAGCAGTGCGCAAGTCGACATACCACGTGCTGTGATGAATGCTGAAGCGCACGACGGACACCCCCTCGATCTCCATTCCGTGCTTAGTCCATTTGACGGCGCCCTGAGGCAAACACCAGGAAGAAGGCGGCGCCGAACAGGGCAACCGCCGCGGTCAGCA
>JANNGT010000396.1:0-1796 GCA_031404015.1 Gammaproteobacteria bacterium
TCGCCCATTTTTGCGCGTCCGCCGCGCACCACGGCCAGTGCGATGGACCGACCCAATGCTGCGCTGCGGTAGGACGACGTGACGTGGCCGATCATCTTCATCGGGGCACGTTGGCCGGGCGTCGCAACCACCTGCGCGCCCTCCTCCAATAGAGCTTTTGGATCGACCGTAAGCAAGCCCACCAGCTGCTTTCGATCAGGCGCCTGCATCGTCTCCCGCGCCAGCGAGCGTTTGCCGACGAAGTCGGGCTTCGACTTGCCGATGGCCCAGGCGAGCCCCGCGTCGTCCGGCGTCACGGTGCCGTCCGTCTCCTGGCCGACGATGACATAGCCCTTCTCGGCGCGCAGCACGTGCATGGCCTCGGTGCCGTACGGCGTGATGCCGTGCGCCTGGCCTGCGGTATGAATGGCTTCCCACACGGCGAGTCCGTAATCCGCGGGCACGTTGACCTCGTAACCCAGCTCGCCCGTGAAGCTCACCCGAAACAGGCGCATCGGCACGCCGCAGATGTGTCCGCCCGCCACGCTCATGTGCGGCAGCGCAACAGCGGAGAGATCGACGCCGCTGACCAGCGGTGCCAGCACTTCGCGCGCACGCGGCCCCTGCACCGCAATCACCGCCCACTGCTCGGTGGTGGACGTGAGCCAGCACTGCAGGTCCGGCCATTCGGTCTGCAGGTAGTCCTCCATCATGTTGAACACGCGGGCCGCGCCGCCCGTCGTGGTGGTGACGTGAAAGCGGTCGTCGGCGATGCGCGCGATCACGCCGTCGTCGTAGATGAAACCGTCGTCGCGCAAGAGGATGCCGTAGCGCGACTTGCCAACAGCCAGCGTCGCGAACCCGTTCACGTACATGCGCGACAGAAAGGTGGCGGCATCGGGACCGACCACTTCGATCTTGCCGAGCGTCGAGGCGTCGAACATGCCGACGCCGCTGCGCACCGCCAGGCATTCACGATCGACGGCAGCGTGCATGTCCTCGCCGGCGCGCGGAAAATAGCGCGCTCGTTTCCACTGGCCGACGTCTTCAAACACGGCGCCCTGCGCCACGGCCCACTCGTGGGTCGATGTCGTGCGCACCGGATCAAACAGGTCACGCCGCTCATAGCCCGCAAAAATGCCGAAGGTGACCGGTGTGTACGGCATGCGGAACGTGGTCAGGCCCACCTTGGGGATCGGCCGGCCCAGTTCGCCTGACACGTATGCCAATGCGTTCATGTTCGACGTCTTGCCCTGGTCCGTCGCCATGCCCGTCGTCGTGTAGCGCTTGATGTGCTCGACGGACTCGAACCCTTCCCGCATGGCGAGCGCGAGGTCCTTGGTCGTGACGTCGTTCTGGAAGTCGACGAACGCACGCGAAGGCGTCAGGTGGTTGCCCTGGGCCAGCACGCCGGGCAAGCCGTGCATGCTGAACTCACGCACCTGCACGCGGTGTTCGGCGGCCGTCGTGGCGAAGCCCACCGCGGCGCTCGCCTCGGCCCCTATGCGCGCGCCGTCGTCGAGGACCTGCTGATAGCCGTCAACGCCGCGGCACGAGCCGGCCGACTGCTCCGGCTCGGCCGAGACGGATGGCAGGAAGGCCTGCCGGGACTCGTCGAAGTGCAGCTTGCCGCGCGATTGCGAGAACAAGTGCACGCTGGGCGTGTAGCCGCCCGACACCAGCAGCGCGTCACATTCGACCCGGCGCGTGCTGGTGACGGCGCCGTTCGCGAGCAGACCAATCGTCACTTCGCTCACGCCCAGCCGGCCCCGCGTGCCGAGCACGGTGGCACCCGTGATCACCTCGATGCCCGCCTG
>JANNGT010000397.1:0-20604 GCA_031404015.1 Gammaproteobacteria bacterium
TGACGCCATCGCGCACGGGAAATCGCACCAGCATGCTGCGGCTGCGGAACATCGCGCAGCGGACCTGGGCGGCCTCGTCCTTGAGCGACAAATACCAGTGGCCCGAGGCGGGGCGGGCCAGGTTCGAGACTTCGCCCTCCAACCAGACGGTGCCGAGCCCGCGCTCGAGCAGCATGCGGGCCTGCGCGTTGAGCTGCGAGATCGAGAAGACCTCGCGGGCAGGGGTGGTGGGCGTCGCTTCGTCGTCGAACCAGGAATCGGCCATCGCGGCATCTTACCGGCCGGGGCGCGTCGGCAGAACGGTGCATTGGCGGTCGGGTTCGCCGGCTGACGAACGACCGATATGACGGCGGGGCTCCGGGCTTCCGAATCGCGGCCAGGGACGCCGTAAACCCATCCCTGGGGGCTCCGGCCGCCGCGTCCATGCGGCGGACGGCCCTGGCCCGCGATCCGGAAGCCCAAAGCCCTCGCCGTCGTTTAGCGCGGTGGCAAGCCGGCGAACCAATCGACACTGCATCGGTTTTACGCAACGCACCCCGACCGGGTACAATGCCGCGCTTCCTTTCGCTCCGGGTCGCCCAATGCTGCGAATTATCGAGGAAGCCCTCACCTTCGACGACGTCCTGCTCGTGCCGGCCTATTCCGAGGTCCTGCCCGCAGAGGTCAGCCTTGCCACGCACCTCACGCGCGGTATCAAGCTGAACCTGCCCATTGTGTCTGCGGCCATGGACACCGTCACCGAGCACCGCCTCGCGATTTCCATCGCGCAGGAAGGCGGCATCGGCATCCTGCACAAGAACATGTCCATCGCATCGCAGGCCCGCGAAGTCGCGCGCGTGAAGCGATTCGAAAGCGGCATCATCCACGACCCGATCACGGTGAGCCCTGAGCACACCATCCGCCAGGTGCTCGAGTTGACGCGGGCCAAGAACATCTCAGGCGTGCCCGTTGTGCGCGATGGCAAGGCCGTCGGCATCGTCACCCACCGCGACCTGCGCTTCGAGACGCGTTACGACTCACCTGTCTCCGAGGTCATGACGCCGCGCGAGCGCCTGATCACCGTGCGGGAAGGCGCGCCCAAGGAAGACGTGCTGATGCTGCTGCACAAGCACCGCATCGAAAAAGTGCTCGTCGTCGGTGACGACTTCCAGTTGAAGGGCATGATCACGGTCAAGGATTTCCAGAAAGCGACCGAGTTCCCGCGGGCCTGCAAGGACGAGCGCGGTGCGTTGCGCGTGGGCGCCGCCGTCGGCACGGGCGCGGACACGTTGGACCGTGCGGCGGCGCTGCGCGAGAGCGGCGTCGACGTCATCGTCGTCGACACGGCGCACGGCCACAGCCGCGGAGTGATCGAGACGGTCAAGCGCATCAAGGCCAAGTGGCCGAACCAGCAGGTGATCGCCGGCAACATCGTCACGGCCGAAGCGGCGATGGCGCTCGTCGACGCAGGCGCGGACGCCGTCAAGGTCGGCATCGGCCCGGGCTCGATCTGCACCACGCGCATCGTCGCGGGCGTGGGCGTGCCGCAGATCTCTGCGGTCGCTAACGTCGCGGCAGCGCTGGCTCCGCACGGCATTCCGCTGATCGCGGACGGCGGCATCCGTTTCTCCGGCGACGTGGCCAAGGCCATCGTCGCGGGTGCGCACTGCGTGATGATGGGCGGGCTCTTTGCCGGCACCGAGGAATCACCGGGCGAAGTCGAGCTCTACCAGGGTGCATCGTACAAGTCGTACCGCGGCATGGGTTCGCTCGGCGCCATGGCCCAGTCGAACGGCTCGCGCGACCGTTACTTCCAGGACGCTTCGGCTGAAATCGAAAAGCTGGTCCCCGAAGGAGTGGAAGGCCGCGTGCCGTACAAGGGCAGCCTCGTCGCGATCCTGCACCAGCTCGCGGGCGGCCTGCGCGCCGCGATGGGTTACACGGGCAGCGCCAACATCGATGAGATGCGCACCCGGCCGAAGTTCGTGCGCATCACCAGCGCGGGCGTGCGCGAAAGTCACGTCCACGACGTGACCATCACCAAGGAAGCGCCGAATTACCGTGTCAGCTGAGCAAGCGTCTGCGGCGGTGCGCCCGGCAGACATCCACGCGCACCGCATTCTGATTCTCGATTTCGGGGCCCAGTACACGCAATTGATCGCACGGCGCGTCCGCGAAAGCGGCGTGTACTGCGAGATTCACCCGTGGGACATGAGCGAAACGGACGTTCGCGCGTTCGGTGCGCGCGGCATCATCCTGTCCGGCGGCCCGGAGTCGGTCACGGATGCCCAGCCGCCGAAGGCGCCACAGGCGGTGTTCGAGGCGGGCGTGCCGATCCTCGGGATCTGCTATGGCATGCAGACGATGGCGCAGCAACTCGGCGGCCGCGTCAGCGGCTCCGACCATCGGGAGTTCGGTTACGCGCAGGTCACCGTGACCGCGCCATGCCGGCTTTTCAGCGGACTTTTCGATCATTCTGACGCGCAGGGTCGTTCCGTCCTGGACGTCTGGATGAGCCACGGCGATCGCGTCGAGGAAGCCCCTGCAGGCTTCGTGCAGGTGGCTTCGTCGCCGAATGCGCCACTGGCCGCGATGGCGGACGAGGCACGCAACTACTACGCCGTGCAGTTCCACCCGGAAGTCACGCACACGCTGCAGGGCGGGCGGATGCTCGAGCGCTTCGTGCGCGAGATCTGCGCGTGCGAGGCCCGGTGGGAGCCGGGCAACATCATTGCCGACGCGATCGCGCGGGTGCGCGAACAGGTGGGCAGCGACAAGGTCCTGCTGGGCCTGTCCGGGGGCGTCGACTCGTCGGTGGTTGCTGCGCTGCTGCATCGTGCGATTGGCGATCAGCTGGTTTGCGTGTTCGTCGACCATGGCCTGCTGCGCGCCGACGAAGGCGACCAGGTGATGCAGATGCTCGGCGAGAATATGGGCGTGAAGATCATCCGTGTGAACGCCGCAGACCGCTTCCTCGACGCGCTGCGCGGCGAGGCAGACCCCGAGCGCAAGCGCAAAATCATCGGCCGCATGTTCATCGAGGTGTTCGACGAGGAGTCGAACAAGCTCGAAGGCGTGCGCTGGCTGGCGCAGGGCACGATCTATCCCGACGTGATCGAGTCGGCGGGCGCAAAGACGGGCAAGGCCCACGTGATCAAGTCGCACCACAACGTGGGCGGCCTGCCCGAGCACATGAAACTCAAGCTGGTCGAGCCGCTGCGCGAACTGTTCAAGGACGAGGTGCGCCGTCTGGGCCTGGAACTCGGCCTGCCGCGGTCGATGGTGTTTCGCCATCCGTTTCCGGGCCCGGGTCTGGGCGTGCGTATTCTAGGTGAAGTCTCGAAGCAGTACGCCGACCTGCTGCGCAAGGCGGACAAGATCTTCATCGACGAGTTGCACGCGCACGGGCTGTACGACGTGACCAGCCAGGCGTTCGCGGTGTTCCTGCCGGTGCGTTCGGTCGCCGTGATGGGCGACGGTCGCCGGTATGACTACGTGATCGCGTTGCGCGCGGTCGAGACGGTCGACTTCATGACCGCGCGCTGGGCGCGGCTGCCTTACGAGTTCCTCGAACTCTGCTCGCGCCGCATCATCAACGAGGTGAAAGGCATCTCGCGCGTCACCTACGACATTTCGAGCAAGCCGCCGGCGACGATCGAGTGGGAGTAAAGGGCGGCCCTTGATTCTGGGCCAGAAGGCCGTGGAATTCAGCCGGCAGCGTCCGGCAAGAACCAGGGCAAACCCGTCCATTTCCGAACGAACGCGGCAGAGCATCCGTCCCGGTCGATAGCCGCAGCGCCATAGTGTGTCTCGTCCCCGCCTGTTGCAGGGACGCTCGCCATGTCCGTCGCCGCCAGTCAGCGGCGACCGCGTACGCCGCCGTTCGTCGATCCAACGGGATATGCCCGCCACCGACCCGAATCGACGCTGCTTTACCGACTCGTCGAGCAGCATTATCCGACCTTGCGTGAGGTGGGTGCCGAAGCCGGCATTCCGCCGCCGGACTACGTGCAGCAGGAGCTTCACGCCTGCCTGAATTGCGGGCGTAAGCAAGCGATGGCATGCGTCAGGTTCCGTGAGCCCTAATCCGTCGACTTGCCGCGTTACTCCGGTAGAGGGGCTGCTGGCCACGCTCATCAGGCCGCGGGAGATCGAACTTGCGATCGAGTACTACCGGCTTGCGGATGAGGGTGCCAAGGCTGATGCACTCGACAAGCGCAATGCGGCCCTGAAGGAAGAGGCAGAGGCCCAACGCAAGCAAACCTTCAAGCAGGAACAGGATGACCCGGAGAAGGAACTGGGCCGCTAGCTTCCTGCTTGTTCCACGGTACGGAGTCGGGTTGATGATCGCGCAAGAAATAGTGGTCATGGCACTCGGTGCCTTCCTGGTCGGCAGCCAATGAATCCGCGGGCCGGGTACCTGGTTTTGGTATCCCCCATCGGGCCCGGCGTAACAGCGATGTCCCGAGGCGATCTGGCGTGCGAAAGACGGGGATGCGGACGATCTCAAACCCATCTTGATGGTGCCCCACGCGACACGATAGGCTTGGACACAGTCCAGCCATTCCGCGTGACGGTCCGCAAGCGCGGCGGCAGGCTCGGAGCATCGAGTGGCAGAAAGTCCCTCCCCCCCGCCGCCCGCAGCGCAGGTCACGCAGCTTCTGCGCGAATGGCAGCAGGGCAACCCGCGCGCGGCGAGCGATCTGGCGTCGCTGATTTATGGCGAGCTGCGCCGCCTGGCGGTTCAGCGCCTGCGCAGCGAGCGGCGCGAGCACACGCTGCAGCCGACTGCGCTCGTGCACGAGGCATGGCTCCGCCTCGGAGACGCCCGCTCGGACTGGCAGAACCGCGGCCATTTCCTCGCCATGGCCGCGGTCGCGATGCGTCGCGTCCTCGTCGATCACGCCCGCCAGCGCGACGCTGCCAAGCGCGGCCTGGGTGCGCCCAAGGTCTCGTACGACGCAGAACTGCACGACCTGCCGGGTCCGATGCCCGACGAACGGCTGCTGGCGCTGGAGGCGGCGCTGACGCGACTCGACGTCCTCGATCGGCGCCTGGCGCAGGTGGTTGAGTTGCGCTTCTTCGCGGGGTTGTCGGTCGAAGAAACCGCCGCAGCGCTCGGCATCTCCAAGGTCACGGTCAAGCGCGAATGGGCGGCGGCGCGCGCGTGGCTCTACGACGCCCTCGACGGGCAAGGCCTCGACGGTGCCTGAGACGCGCCCCCCTGACGACCCGGCCTTCCATGCCGAGGTAAAGACCGCCCTGTTCGAAGCACTGGACCTCCCTCCGGAGCGTGTGGCCGCGTGGCTCGACGAACTTGCCGTGGCCAGGCCGGAGGTGGCCGCGAGGGTCAGGCGGCTCTTCGCGGCCCACCAGAGCGCGGGCAGTTTCATGGAGGTGCCGGACGCCGGCCACGGCGATCCGAACCTTCAGGATGAGCCTGCTCCGCCCGCCCCGGGCACCCGCATCGGCCCATTCACCGTCGACGGCGAAGTCGGGCACGGCGGCATGGGCACGGTGCTGCTCGGGTCGCGACGCGACGCCGGCTTCGAGCAGCGTGTCGCGATCAAAGTGCTGCGGGGTGCCGGACTAGGTTCCCATGCGGCCGAACGGTTGCAGGACGAGCGTCGCATCCTCGCCACGCTCAGCCACCCGCACATCGCGCATTTCGTCGACGGCGGTGCCACCGAAGAAGGGCGTCCCTACTTCGCGATGGAGTTCGTCGAGGGTGTGCCCATCACACGCTATTGCGACGAGCGCGGGCTGGGCAACGAGGCGCGGGTCCGGCTGTTCCTCAAGGTGTGCTACGCCGTGCGGTTCGCTCACGCGCGCCTCGTGGTCCACCGCGACATCAAGCCGTCGAACATCCTGGTGACCGCCGACGGCACTCCCAAGCTCCTCGATTTCGGCATCGCGAAGCTGATGGATCCGCTGCAATCGCCCGACTCGCCCACGGTCGGCGTGCTCACGCCGCACTATGCCAGCCCCGAACAGGCCGCCGGCGCACCGGTGACGACCGCGACCGACGTGTACTCGCTTGGCGTGCTGCTGTACGAATTGCTGACCGGCGTCGGTCCCTATCGCAGCGTCTCGGCAGCGTCACCGCTCGGCGCGGTGCTCGACGCGATCCGCCACGAGGATCCCGAGCGCCCCAGCGTCGCGGCGGAGCGTGCCGGTCGTACGCTGAGCGAGGACCTCGATGCCGTCCTGCTGAAAGCCCTGCGCAAGGACGAGAAGGATCGCTACCGCTCCGTCGACCAGCTGGTCGATGACCTGCAACGCACGCTCGATGGCCGGGCCGTGCTAGCGCACGACGGCTCACGCGCCTACCGTCTCCGCCGTTTCATCACCCGCAATCGCGCCGTCGTTGTGGGCGCCACGATCGCTGTCGCGAGTCTCGTTGTCGCTGCGGGTGTCTCGCTCTGGCAGGCCCAGGTCGCGCTGCGCGAGCGGGCTCTTGCAGAGGCGCGGTTCAATGACGTACGCGCGCTGGCCAACGCCGTCGTCGGTCCGCTCTACGACTCGATCGCGAAGGTGCCGGGCTCGACCGAGGCGCGGCAGCTGCTCGTGAAGGAGGCGCAGGCCTATCTCGATCGTCTCGAGTCGCAGAAATCGGACGACCTGGAGTTGAAAGCGGAACTGGCGGATGCCTACCAGAAAATCGGCGACGTCCAGGGCAACCTCTTCGGTCCTAACCTGGGTGACGTGCCCGGAGCCAAGGCGAGCTACGCCAGGCTGTTGCCCCTGCGTCAGGCCGTGTTCGACGCCAACCCCGGCGACGCCACCGCCCGACGCCACCTCGCGAACGCTCACTCCAGCATCGCCGACCTGGCCGTCGGCGAGAACCGCTTCGACGACGCGATCACTGGCTACCGAAAAGCGCTCGCCTTCCTCGATGCGGCGCCGACCGCCGACGCCTCGGAGGAGGGTGTGATCGCCCGGGCAAGGACGCTGCAGCGCCTGGGCGTGGCGCAGAACTGGTCCGACCGCAAGTCAGAGGCCATTGCCAGCTTCGAGCAGGCAATTGCGCTGGTGGAGCCTCGTGCGAGAGCGACAGGTGCCTCTGAGGGTGCGCGGAAGTCGCTGCTGTCGGCGTATGGCAACCTGGGTGACGTTTACTATTACCGCGAAGAGTACGAGCAGGCTCTAGTGCACTTCGAGCAGTCGATGGCGATGGCCAAGGAGATCGCTGCGACCTCGTCGGATGCCGCCACGGCGCAGCGGAATGTTTACCTCACCACCAGCCGGGTCGCCATCGTGCTCGCCGAGTTGGAGCGCAACGATGAAGCGGCCCTACGCCGCCAGGAAGCAATCGCGATCCAGACCGAACTGGTCGCCAGGGATCCGCGGGACATGGCCTTGCAGTTCGATCTCGCCCAAAACTACCAATCGCTCGGGCTGACGATGTTCTATGCGGAGCGTTACGCCGAAGCGAGCGCTGCGCTGACGAAGGCGCGCGCTCTAATGGAGACGGTTCTCGCCGCCAGCCCGGGCCAGAACTCGTGGATCTACGGGTACGCCGGCGTGCTGGCCGGACTCGGGATGACCGAGTCGAAACTCGGCCGGCACCAGTCGGGTGTCGATCTGCTGCGCCAGGCCATCGACGTGACCGGTGGCGAGGTCGCCATGAAGAAGCCTTCCGATCGCCAGGAGTACCAGGCCGCGCTCGGTGACGCGCTCGATGCGCTGGCTGCAAGCAACGGTTCGGCCGACACGCGGCGCCAGGCGCGCGAGGCCTGGCAAGCCAGCGTCGACGGCATGCTGCGTCTCCGGGCCAAGGGCGAGTTGCCCGTCTCGATGGAGGCGCGACTGACGGAGATTGAAGGGAAGCTGCGGCAATGATTTGTTCGGCCATGCGTTGTCGGGCGGCAAAACCGGTAGAAACCAGAAACTCTAGTTATGAACTGTCGCCTTGACGGGGAAGCTTACGCTGGCCATCCGCGTCATTTTATCGATCGGGTGTCCGCTACTGGAACTTTCGTGAGCCTTTTCCCGCCGGATTACGCGTCTTGGTTTATGTAAGGATTGGCTTTGGCGCGTGCGCCGGTGCCAACCCTGCTCATGAGCATATTTACCAAATAGTACGGGGAAGGGGATGAGCACAAATTCCGTGATGCGAGCATGGGTGATCGCGTTGGCCCTCGCGGTCGGACTCGCCGGCTGCGGTGACGACGGCAAGAAGAAGGTGAAGATCCTCACGGAACCGGCCGACGCGACCGTGGTGGTGGGTGCCACCGCCAGCTTTACGGTCGCGGCCAACAGCGACAAGGTCACCTATCAGTGGCGCCGTAACGGCGTCGACATCGCCATGGCCACGGGCGCCACGTACACGACGGCTGCCACGGTGGCCGGTGACAGCGGCGCAAAGTTCTCGGTCGTCGTGACCCGCGGCAAGAAGACCGCGACCAGTCGCGAGGCGACGCTCATCGTCAACACGCAGGTTGCGATAACGGCACAACCGCTCGGCGCCACGGCGCTGGTCGGGGCGACGGCATCGTTCGCGGTCACCGCGACCGGCACTGCACCGCTCTCGTACCAGTGGCGCAAGAACGGCACAGCGATCGGCGGGGCCACGTCGGCGAGCTACACCACGCCCGCACTCGTCATCGAAGACAACGGCGCCGTCTACAGCGTCGTGGTCACAAACCCCGCGGGTTCGGTCACCAGCTCGAACGCCACCCTCACGGTGCAGGCGCCGGACTCCACCCCGGTCGCCTGGGATCCCAATCTGGTCGTCGCCACCGGTGACGTGTATGACCCGTCCGCCGCGATGGACGACTCCGGCAACGGCTACGGCGTTTACCTGAATGTCAACAGCCGGGTGCTGGCCACCAAGGGCTCCATCGGCGGCACCTGGAGCGCGGGACAGTTCGTCGACGTCGGTGGCGAAATCGTGGGCAACATCGGCGCCTTCGCGCCGCAGGTCGCGGTCAATCCCGCCGGCAAGGGCGTGCTCGCGTTTGGCTATTTCACCGGTGGTTTCGCGTCGCACGTTGCAGTGGCGATCGGCGACTCGGGCACCTGGGGTACGCCCACGCGGATATGGGACAACATATCCAGCGACACCCTCGCCGCAGGCATCGACGACACCGGGCGGTCGATCGTGGTCTGGGGCGGCTCGCTTAGCAACAGCAAGATCATGGCCGCCGTCTTCAACGGCACGACCTGGACGGCTCCGGTCGCGCTGGGGATCAACCCGAACTCCGGCTCGCAACCGACCGTGGCCATCGACGGCAGCGGCAAGGGCCAGCTCGTCTACATCGACAACTACGACATCGTGGCGATTCCGGTCGACCTGAGCCTGGTGCAGCCTTTCGGTACGCCGGTCACGGCCGCCACGATCAGCACGTTCGCGGCGGACGTGCGCGTCGCCGTCGATCAGCTGGGTGGCGCGGTGGTGATCGTGTACGAGTCGGTCGCCGTCGGCTACGACGTGGTCGCCATCAACCTGCGGCCCGGCACTGGCTGGTCGCCGCGGGTCTCGATCGGGGTCGACGTGCCGTTCTTCCCGCGCGACCTCACGGTGGCGAGTGACGAGGCCGGCAATGCGATCGCAGCCTGGGCGGTGCAGGTTCAGACCGTGCCCGATGGTCCCTTCAGGGACACCGTCCACTCGAGCACCTACACGCCGGCGGGTGGCTGGACGGCGGCTGAGCTGCGTCCGAACGTGACCGCCGACGACGTCGAGGGCATCCAGATCGCCGCGAGCCGCACCGGTCGCTTCGCGCTGGGCTGGGTCCAGTCCGATTCCGGGACCGGCAACAGGCAGGTGTGGGCGCAGGTGTACGAAGGCGGCGCCTGGAAGACCGCGGGCCAGGTGCAGACGACCACCAGGGACGCCCTGTTCGGCTCGACGCCGCTGCCGAACCGGCCGCTGGCGATGGCGGCAAACGGCGACGGCCTGCTGTTCTGGGTCGAGCAGGATGCGACGGACAACGCGCTCAACACGATAACCGGCGCGTTCCTTCAGCAATAGCTCCTGCAGGAGCCTTGCGCCGGCGCCGTTTCGCGCCGGCCTGACGAGCGAAAAGGCCAGCTTCGAGCTGGCCTTTTCTTTGCTTCGGTGTCGGCATTCCCTGGAGAAACCGACTAGACGCGGGGCGTCCTGGCAGAACCTATCGCCTTCCGGCGAAGAATTGCTGGATTCGCGCAGCCTTATGGCGCGACTTTCGCGCGTGCGCCTGAAACCCAAGGGTCGTTGATTTTCAGGGCGACCGGGTACGTGGCAGGCATGGACGCCACAGCTTTTGAGCAGGACACCCGCACACAGGACGCCGTGATCAGGGCGCTCGAGATTGTCGGGGAGGCGGCCTAACAAGGCTCGCGTTGCCGACCCGACGTTGCAAGACACAGCGCCGGAAATACCTTGGGACGTCATGTACCGCATGCGCAGCATCGTCCATGATTACTTCGAAGTCGATTTGGATGTCGTCTGGCAGACGATCCAGCGGGACTTGCCTGAGTTGCGTCCGCGGATCGTGCAGCTGCTGGCGCGGATTTCATGACGGCGCAGCGGCTGCATCTGCGTCATCAATCTGCAGGCTGATGGCCCGTAGCTTTCGCGATCTATCGGTACGTTGCGCTGCCAAGCGGTTCATTCCGACCGTCATCCTGACGGTAAAATCTATCCGCGCCTTCAAGAAGTTCTGCAGTGGCAGCAACTTGCGTGGCTCGGAAACGATTGAGTGGGAGTGAGGGGCGCTGCGCTTCATTGCGTGCTGGCGGGCAGTTAGTTGCATCGTTGGGATTCCGGGAAGAATCAGGCCAAACGCGACAAGCGGTTTACCGATCGCTGTTTTGGCTCACTCACAGTGACCAAAACGCCGGATCCGTAAACCTCGCGCTCGTGGCGAGGCCCGTCATTTCTGATCGAACACAGCAGGCTTGACGAAGTCGTTGCGGCTTGTCGCGTCATAGTCTGTTGCGTCCCCGTTCGTCGCAGGGACGCTCGGATGGTGACGGTTTCCGGCTTTCCATAAACCAGCGCGGCCGACTCACTCTTGCCTGTTCCGTCTAGAATAGCTATTCTGGCCGTCATGAAAAGCATCACAGCCTTGGAAGCCAAGAACCGGTTCGGGGAGGTGCTGGAGACCGCTCAGCGCCAGCCCGTCAGCATCACCCGCAATGGTCGTCCCTCGGTAGTGATGATTTCTGCCGAGAGCTACCAGCGCCGCCAGCGCATGGCACGCGAACGTCTGCACCAGTCCCTGCAGCGCGCGGGCGAGCATGCCGCGTCCCGGGGCATGAACGAGGACGTACTCGACCAGCTGCTCGCGGATGAAAGTTGAACGGCTGGTCATCGACAGCAATGTCTGGATTGCTGCGCTGATCTCTCCCGCTGGAACGGCGCGCCAGTTGGTGGACGCGGTTCTGGATCTCGACATCGACATCCTGATGTCGGAGTCGACATTCGGTGAACTCGTATCACGTCTGGATCGACCCAAGTTCGACCGATATCGCGAACCCGAGAGCTGGAACTCGTTCCTGACCGCACTGGTCGAGCTTGCGTTGTGGCACGAAGATGCAGGCACAGCGACTGGCTCTTCGCGCGATGTGGATGACGACAAATTCCTCGCGCTGGCCATGACTGGACAGGCCGACGCGATCATCAGTGGCGACCGCGACCTCTTGGATCTTGTCTCGCACGAGGGCATCCCGATCCTTACGCCTGCACAGTTTCTGCAGCGATTGCGCGAGTCGGAGGCGTAATCGAAGCGAGACGTGGGGAGAGGGCAGGCCGGCGCACCAGCTGCGAACAGAATGCTTTCTTTATCAATCGACACGTCGTGCCACCAAGCGACACGTGGCAATGAACTGGGCACAACGGCTGCAGCGTGTGTTCGGGGTGCAGATCGAGGCCTGTGTGCTTCCGCCTAGGGCACGGGCACCGCCGGTGCATGCCGGCATTCTGCTTGGCGGCAGGCGAGGGCGGTCTAGCGGGGTGGCAAGCCGGGACGGGCCGGGGATTCAGGGTCAGGCGGCGACAGGCTGTCGGCCTGGCCGCCCAACTGGCGAGTCTCGGCCTGGCGGCAAGAGGTTTGGTCCCTGCATAAGGCCCGTTCGGCGAACTAGACTGCGCTGCCGAGGCATTTGAACTTCCTATCCGCTACTTTGAGTACCGACTGGCGCCACAAGGCATCGATTCGGCCAGAACGAAACTCGTTATCCTGATAAGTCATCGGCACCATTCACAGGTGACCGGAAAATGACCACTCCATCGCGCGAGGAAGTGAGTTTCTGCCAATTTTGCCCAGAAACTCCGGGTTCGCTACCGCAGCCGACTGTGGCAACCTGGGGAAGCGCCCTGCTTACAGGTCGCGTGCCGCAAGCACCGCCGTACTGAACCCGTTCCAGGCTCCTTGGCCGCCACGAGCCACGCGGATCACGGCGTTGCATGAGATCTGCGTCCGAAGGACGCGCCGATCCGCGTCCCTCGTTGCCGATGCGGCACGCGAGTGGTAACTTTTTCTCGCCGAGGAACAGATCCGCTCACGCCGGCGACTCTCGTTCGAAGAGTCCGGTCCGTTGGAGTTCGCCCCATGATCGTCACGAATGGCCTTCGTAGCCGTCACCGCGAGGCGGCGACGACAGACCACGAACCGGATGGACCGTTCATCGCTATTTCTCTGTTGAAGTTCAAGGAAAAGGCCGAGTATCCGGACGATCCAACCGGTGCCCTGACGGGTGCGGAAGCCTACGCGCGCTACGTCGACGCGCTGCGCTCCCCACTCGGAACCGTCGGCGCGCGCGTTGTGTACGCAGGAAACGTCGCCGGAGTCGACGTCGGCGAAGTTGAAGACCTCTGGGACATGGCCGCGGTCGTCGAGTACCCGTCAGTGGCAGCGGCACGGACGTTGCTTTCGATGCCGGAATACCAGGCCATCACTGTGCATCGCACCGCCGGTCTGGCAGGGCAGCTGTCGTTACGCGTGAACCTGCCCGGACGGTGATTGCACGCGTCCGCGCGAAGAAGTCATGAAGGCGCCGACGCGCCGAGCGTGCCCACCGCCAGATAGCTGGTGCCGGCGTGGAACGTCTGCACCACCTTCAGATCGAGGCAGTGCGGCAACAACGGTGCCCAGGGTTGGCGCAGGCCGCGGTAGGTGCTGAGGTAACGTCGCGCGCGATAGCCCACCACCAGGTTCAGCGGCGCCGCCCACCACCAGGGCAGGAAGCGCATGCCGGCTATCACCACCCGCGCCCCAGGGCGCGCGTGGCGCAGCAGGTTCAGCACCGCTGCCGGGTTTTGCAGCACGTCGTGGGTGTAGCTGAGCAACAGGGCATCTGCGACGCAATCGGGCCGTGCGTCCTCGACCGGGGCGACCAGCACCGAGACGCTCGCACTGCAGTCGTCGCGGTCAAGCCTTGAGCGCGCTATGTCGGCCATCTCAGGTGATTGCTCGATACCCAGCACCCTGCCGCCTGGCGACACACGCCGGGCAAGTTGCATCAACAGCGGGCCCGTACCGCAAGCCACATCGAACACGGTGTCGCCAGAGGACAGTTGCAAGGCATCAACGGCGGCCGAGCGGATCGCCTTGATGCGTGCGCAGGTAGCGTCGTAGCCAGCTGCCATGGCCCGGTAGCGCGCCAGCGCCAGCGCCCGGTCGGGCTCATCCCTCAACACGCGCACTCCCATGCTCCGCCCTTGATTCACCGGCTCGATGTCCGTCAGCGGATAGGAATTTCAAACCACCCTCCCAGGTCGGCGCGATTCGCACAACCGGCCACATGGGAATCAATACTAGCGTCGACAGTCCTTTTCCGATAGATCCGGTGCCCAGGCTAGGGCCTGTTCACACTACGTGATGTACTACGCGCCATGGAAATCACCGCCGCCAGCGTATCGGGCGAACGCTGGAGCGCTGCGGTCTCATCGAGCGCGACATGGAGAACGCGTGGCTTGCCAACTTCACGGAAGCCGGCCCACTGGATGACCTGCTCGGCCACTCCATCACCTACCGCATCGCCGTGGGTCCCAGGGCCGGTCAGAAGCTGTTCACCTTGCAGACCGTGCACGCCAGACTGCAAGGGCTGGAAGGCAGCGCCAATGGCGCAGCGACCCGTGGAGGATTCTCGCTGCATGCTGGCACCTCCGGTGCAGTCGCGTCTGCTGTGAACCTGAAGACGTGCGATTTGGCTGGCCGCTGACGCGGCGGGCTTGGGTCGGTGCGTGCCCGGATTCAGCTCACGGGTCAGGAAGGGTGGAATCGGAGCGTGGCCTGGTCTATCGGAGGTCCGCTGGCGATTCGGCCAACTAGACTGCGCTGCCGAGGCATTTGAAATTCCTATCCGCCGCGTTGGAGCCATGTAAGCAGCCGGAACGTACCCGCACCCCGCAACAAGTTGCGCGGCACTGCCCTACGGTAGCTGTATCAGCGATCGACCGGGAACGGATGCTCGCAGCGCAGCAGCAGCAGGGCGCCGTCCGGGGACGTCAGTTCGTCATGCTTCGTGTCCGGTAGTGCCACATGGACGTCGCCAGAGCGCAAGGGGTGATCACCGACGAACACGGTCCCGTCAATGATGACCATCTGTTCTTCCTTGGTGTGAGAGTGCGCCGGAACGGCCCCGCCCGGCAGAAATCGTACCAGCACTTCCTGTGTTCCCGCCGCTGCGTCGACGCGAAGGAATTTGAGGCGGATTCCGGGCAAGCCGTCGACCCATTCCTCGCCGTGGGCTCGCCACGTACGCGTGCCCGCGGGCGGGCGGCCTAATGCCACCCCGTCGCGAATGCGCTGGCGCATCCTGGAACGCTGCTCGGCAGGAATTTCGACTGACGCCATCGCCTCGGCCAGAAGTGTGAACACATCGTCCGAGGCGTCGGGCAAGATCGATGGAGGCTTTGACACGGCGGGTTCCTGCTAACCGAGCGTGGCACGGAGTTCAGACAGTGCGCGGCGGACGTGGCTCTTCACGGTGCCCAACGGTGTCCCGGTGCGAGTCGCGATCTCCTCGTGCGAGAGTCCCTGGAGGAATGCGAGGCTGATGAAGCGTTGGCGCTGCGGCGACAATGCCGCGACTGCGGCACGGACGCGTGTTCCGTCCTGCAGCAGAGCGATCAGCTGCTCGGGTGAGACCGCATCGTCCGCAACCGCGGCGATGGCTTCAGTGCCTTCCACCGCCAGTGGAGCGCTGTAGCGACGGCGTTGGCGTAAGCGATCGAGCGCGCGGCTGCGACACATCATCGTGAGCCAGCCCAGCACCGTGCCTTGTTCTGCATTGAAACGCGCCGCCTGGTTCCAGGCCTGCAGGTAAGTGTCGCAAACGACTTCTTCCGCATCCTCGCGATGCCTGACGATTGCCATCGCGACCGCGTAGACCTTGCTCACCGTGAGTTCGTAGAACTCTTCGAGCGTGGATTCGTCCCCGTCCCGCATCTGCGCAACCATAGCCGCGAGATCCGGCGATGCCGGCGAAAGCGTAGCTACCTGGCCGTAAACGGGTGTGTTCACGCAACTCCATAGCTGGCGGGAGCGCGATGAGCGCCGGCAGGTGCCATTTGATTCGAACGCGTTTCCGCAAAATAGCATGCGGACGGGTGAATATCGACCGTCGCCAATCGGCTGCTGCGGCAGGAACGAAAATGCAGGTTTCACTGCAATTCGCGGCCGGGCGTTTGGGTACGGATCTCAGGCATACCCCTACCTACGCGTCGCCACGGTATCCGGATGCGCCCGCAGCGCGACATTGACCCGGCGTCCGGCGTCCGGCAGGTGCGTGTGCGGCTGTACCTGGGGGTCGTCCGGCGGGCGCGACGGGGCAGGGCGGTTCACCATAAAGCCCGTTCCGCGAACAAGGATCGGCCGGGATTACCGGTTTGAATTTCCTCCCCGCCCGCTAAGGCGAGATACTCGATTGATAGCATAGGTGCTATCACTGCAGCCCATGGGTCCGCCTCGAATCGTCCTGAATACCAACCTTCCGGCCTCGGCCTTCTCGCGTGGTCGTGGGGCATCGCGGGAAGTCCTGCGGCGCGTCCTGCGAAAAGAGGCGCAGGCGCTGATGTCGGTGTCGCTGTTTACGGAATATGAGGACGTACTGGCGCGTCCGCAGGTACAGAGGCGGTGCAGTCTGAACTCGCAGGAGCAGCAGGTGCTGTTTGACGCATTTCTCGCCTGCACTGGGCTGGTGGAGGTCTACTACCGCTGGAGGCCGAACTTGCCGGACGAGTCTGACAATCATGTTCTGGAACTGGCCGTGGCGGCCGGAAGTGCAACGATTCTGACGTTCAACCGGAGGGATTTCTCGCGCGATGAACTGCGATTTCCCGATGTTGCCTTCCAGTCGCCTGCCAACTGGCTGAAAGAGAATTGAAGGAGAATACATGTCGACTCTCACGATCCGTCTGCCCGACACGAAGCACGAGCGGCTGCAGGCATTTGCCCGAATGCGTGGTGTCAGCGTCAATAAGCTGGTCGAGGAACTGACCACGGTCGCACTTGCCCAAGCGGATGCCGAGAATCGCTACCTGCTGCGCAAGGCTCGCGGCAAGCCCACGGTGGTCCTGCAACTGCTCGACAAGCTTGATCGAAAGGCCAAGTAGCGTCGGCAGTGGTTGGCTGGTCAATCCTCGACGCCGGTTTAAATCCCAGCTTTACTGCCGGTCCTGAAGAACCGCTCGACGCCCTTGTGGCGAACAGACTGTATCACCAGCCCTCCACCGGTATCGCGAGCGGTCCTGAGGTGGCTGCTGCGGCGCCCAGGTCGGGATCATCCGGGGTGCGCAAGACGTTGGTAACGTGCCAGCTCCAACGGGTTGGACGCCACTTTGTAGTAACGAATCATGAGCTGCACGGTTTCATAGCCGTACAACTCTGTCGGTTGCCATTTTGCAAGCAGGATTGGTGCGCTGCCTGTCAGTAGCGGCGCGGCGCGAGGGTATTCGCCTTTGTACAGCCAGCATTCGCCTTCAACGCTATCGACAATCGCCGACCGCCAGGCGTCGTCGGGATAGCGCTCGAGCATCAATGGTCTTGCTTCCTCCAATCGCAGGAACCCCATGTCAAACCGCTTGGCACGGCAATCGATGCGAGCCAGATCAACCAGAACTGGCCCGATCAAGCGGTGATTGTTAGCGCGTGCAGCACGCAAAGCCTTTTCCAGATACTCGACCCCTCCAGCAACTTCCCCGAGACCGATCCTGGCCAATCCCAGGTTGGCAAACACAAATGTAAGATCATCATGCGACTCACTTTTCTGCGCCAATTGAATCTGGCGTGCCTCATCCAGCAACGTTGCGGCCTCTGCGAATTCGCGGCGCTCGAGATGAATGCGCGCCAGGTTGTTCATCGTAACCGCAACGTTGGGGTGTTTCTGACCTAGTGTCTTGCGCTCGATAGGGAGGGCTTTCTGGTAGCTCGCCAGCGCTGCCGATTTTCTATTGAGCATGTATTCAACTGCGCCAATTTGACTCAACACAAATGCCACGCGCGGATGTACCTCCCCATACAACGAACTCCAAACCTGCAGCGCATCTCCAAAGTTCTCACGCGCCTCAGTTAGGTTGCCCTCATAGAAATTGGCTTCAGCAAGGACTTCCAGGATTCTGCCAAGCTGTTCACGGTCAACCGGCGTCATTGATCTGATAGCACGATAGGTCTCTTTCAGTGACGCGAGGGCTTCGGCGCTTCGATCCACGCGCAGCATGGTTTCTGCAATGGCCAAGTTCAATTTGACTGCGCTTGCACCGTACTCTGCACTTTCAGTAGCCCCGCCTAGCGACTTTGCAGCCAGATGCAAAAGACGTTCTGATTCAGCGTAGTTGCCGAGTTCGTAGCGGGACTTTGCCAACGCCAGAAGCGCGTTGAATTCGCTGGGTGGCGTTTTCCCTGGAACGGCGACGGCTTCCTCCAACAATTCGGCACTGGGACGGAACAGCCCAAGATTTCGGTAAACATTGCCCAAGGTCGTCAGTAACTCTGCGCGCACCTGCGGCTCATTCTTGAGTTGCGATTTTATCTGGGCGGCACCGCGATCCAGGATTTCGCGTGCCGTAATGCTGTCGCCGCGCGCCTCACTGGGATCGCTGACTGAAAACAGTGACACCACAAACTGCGAAGTCCGCTGGGCCGTTAGGGCGTTCTGCTCCGCAAGCTCACGTGCGCGAAGTGCTTCGCTGCGAGACAGGAAGGCAAAGAAGGTCAAACCCGCCAACACAAGCGCACCGATCGACGATGCAATGGCGATTGCCAATAGTCGTCGCTGACGTCGGGCCTGATCTCTCTGCCGCAATTCGTCGAGTCGCACACCCAGCAATGCGGCAACGATCTTGAGCTTCGCAGTTTGCCGATCGTCCATTCCGGGACGCACGTCCACTGCCAAGGGCTCGGGGATGACTTGAGATTCGGCAGCAGCTCCGCGCGATTTCAGCGCCGGAGGAAAGCAATGTTCCGAAGCCGGCAATGACTCGTCGGCCCAACTGCCCGGGTTGCCGGCAACCACCAAGCAATAAATTCGATCACGTCGACCAAGGGCAATAAACTGGTGGATCTCCTGATTGACCCACCTGGACTGAGACGACGCGGGTGAGCAAATGACAATCAGGTGCTCAGATTCCTCCAAGGCTGATTTAACGATGGCCGAAAGATCGGACGAAGCGGACAACTCCGCTCGATCAAGAAAGACCGGGGACAACCGGACAGCCGAGACTTTTGACGGGACCTTGTAGGTTTCGATGGCCTTGTGCAGCCAGCGCGCCCAATGCCCGTCGTGATGGCTGTAGCTGATGAATGCTTTATAGGACATAGCGCGCCCCGCTCGTTCTTACAGAACCTGGGCCCAAAGGAGATTCGAAACTAGCGAGACATTGTGTTCCGCACCATGGTGGCGCAGGATCGAAGTTCGAAGAACGAAAACAAATAAAGTATAGGTGGTTCCGTGACTCTTCAAAAACGCACGCAGATCAGGAAATTCGGCGGACCGATTGGAAAAATAGCAGCAATTTTGTTCATTGCTGCCTCGCAGCCCGCGTACGCCGGTAAAATTTCGGTGGACTTCGGCGCAAACCCAATTACCGGCCAGAATTTTTCCACAGATACCACTGCGGAGGCATGTGCTGGCGCTGCCCCAGCCTCGTGCGAACTCAGTCTCACAGGCAATGCAACCAGCAGCCCGATCAACATTGGATTCAACATTAATTTTGGCAGCGGTTCTGTGGGCCAGCTGACGGTCGGCGAGAATGGCGTGGTCAGTGTCGGTTCGGGCCTGATCAATGTTTTCAGCACCGACCTTGTATCGCTTGCCGCAAGTGGTGGCGTATTCGACACTTTGAATGGCACCGGCGAAATCATGTATTCGCGTGGCGTCGCCGACCCTGAGGCCGACGGTTCCGGCATTTACAACTTGGCCGAAGCAGTCGGCGCTTTTCACGTTACCTGGGCTGGCGTGCTCCAGGGTACCGATCCACGTTTCCTGCAGATTCTGCTGTATAACCAAGGCAATGGCGATTTTGACCTGCGACTCCGCTATGGCTTGAATGACGGGGACACGTACGGCCTGACCTCCGCGGTGGCGGGCTTCAATCTTGGCAGCAACAGTGTGAACCTCGCCGGCCCGTTGGTAACGACCACCGACTATTTCTACCGCTTCCGGAGTGGAAGTCTGGTAACGAATACCACCGTGCCCGAGCCGGGCACACTGGTGCTGTTGGGACTTGGTCTGCTCGGTATTGCTTGGAGCGGCCGTCGCCGCGCCAGCTGATTCCAGCGTTTCTCCCGGATAGGCGGATCTGGTGCGGCGGTCCGACGTAAAGGTTGAATCTGCGGCGAACGGACTCAGTTGCGAGGCTTTCCCGCAGCTTTGACATTACTTTGGCGGCATCGCGCCCGTTTGAGCGCACGGCTCCGGATCAGTACCCGTCCGAGTTGCCGCTCGGAGCGCGGGCGTCGCCGTTGCAGTCCCGTCTGTTTTGAATTCAAGAGGGGGGTGTTTGCCGCTGGCGGCTGAAGCGGCGGGGCGGGCAGGGTCTGTCGGTGCCAAGTTCGGGCTCACCATAAGGCCCGTTCGGCGAAGTAGACTGCGCTGCCGACACATTTGAACTTCCTATCCGCGTCACATGGACAAAATCCTCGACACTGGCCGCCTGATCCTGCGGCGCTTCACGCTAGACGACCTGCCGGCTTTCTTTCAACTCGGCTCCAGGCCGGAAATCATCCGCTATGCCCAGAGCACGCCTCTGGCATCCCTGGAGGAAGCGCGGGCGTTCATGCTGGCGGCACCGTTGCAGGACTATTCGACATACGGCTATGGCCGCTTTGCTTGCGTATGGAAGGAGTCAGGCGAGGTCATTGGGTTCAGCGGCCTGAAGTTCGTCCCGGAGATCGGCGATACCGAACTCGGCTACCGCTTCCTGCCCGAATTCTGGGGTATGGGACTCGCCACGGAGGCTGGACAGGCTTCGATCGAGTTCGCACGAGCAGACCTGCACCTGAGCCGACTGGTGGCACTGGTTCACCCTGAGAACGTCGCTTCCGCAAATGTGGTGACCAAGCTCGGGTTTACCGTCGAGAAGCAACTGCGATACTCGGGCCTGCAGGACGTGGATGTGGACTTGTACTCGCTGGACCTCCTTCCTGGCACTAAGCGGGCGTCCCGTTGAGCCCATTGAGCGCGAGTGGATCCGAC
>JANNGT010000398.1:0-12902 GCA_031404015.1 Gammaproteobacteria bacterium
GAAAAAACGTTAGAGGCATTACCATCTCCACCAATATATTCTAGAGTATTTTGAGCAGTGATAGTTTGATTAGTGATAGTACCTGCACCCTTCCTGCCCTTCCTGCCCTTCCTACTTGATGTGCGCCAGGATCCCGTCCAGCTCATCGAGGCTGTGATAGGTGATCGTGAGCTTGCCTTTACCGCTCTTCGCATGCTGCAGCGACACCTTGGCACCGAGCTTGTCCGCCAGGTCCTGTTCGAGTCGGGCGATGTTGGGGTCGCCCCTGGGCTCGTCGTCGTCCCTGCGCGTGGCCTTGTCGCCGTGCGCAACCATCCGCTTGACGAGCGCTTCCGTCTCGCGCACCGAGAGGCCTTTCTTCGCGACGAGCGCGCCGACTTCGGCCTGTTGCCGGGCTTGACTCAGTCCAAGCAGGGCACGCGCATGCCCCATCTCGAGCTGCCGATGCTCGACCAGCGTCTTCACTTCCTCGGCGAGTTCCAGCAGGCGCAGCAGGTTGCTGACCGACGCGCGTGAGCGGCCAACCGCGTCGGCTGCCTGTTGGTGCGTCAGACCGAATTCGCGGATCAAGCGGTCGAGCGCGCGGGCTTCCTCGAGCGGGTTGAGGTTCTCGCGCTGGATGTTCTCGATGAGCGACATCGCCACGGCGGCTTCGTCCGGGACGATGCGGATGAC
Source organism: Gammaproteobacteria bacterium (assembly GCA_031404015.1). Lineage (GTDB taxonomy): Bacteria > Pseudomonadota > Gammaproteobacteria > Steroidobacterales > Steroidobacteraceae > RPQJ01. The sequence goes on from JANNGT010000398.1 coordinate 676, forward strand.
CGCGGGGATGTCATGCAGTCCCGCCATCTGCGCGGCACGCCAGCGGCGCTCTCCCGCGATGATCTCGTAGCGGATCGGCTCGCCCGTTTTCTGTGCCGCGAGCGGACGCACCACGATGGGCTGCACGACGCCCTGCGCTTTGATGGAGTCCGCCAGTTCCTGCAGGCTCTCGGGCCGCATGTCGAGGCGCGGCTGATACCGACCTCGCTGCAGCAGGTCCACGGGAATGCGTGCCAGGTCCTCGTCGCGCGGCGCGCCGGGTTTCGCGGGTGCGGCAGGAGAGGCGGGGGCGGCTGCAGGCGCTATTGGCGCCGCGCTGGCCGGGCCGCGCGGAGTGGCCGCGGCCGCAGCCGGGGAGTTCGCGGGAGAGACGGAGCCGAGCAGGGCTTCGAGGCCCCGACCGAGGGAAGGTCGCTTGGTTGCCATAGCGGACTATTATGCCGCCTTTATTCCGCGTCTTCGTCCGGCTCGGCGGCGACCGGACCGGCCAGGGCTTCTTCTTCACGGCGGATCATTTCGCCCGCCAGCGCCAGATAGGCGAGCGCGCCCCGCGAATCCTTGTCGTGGAACAGCACGGCCTTGCCGAAGCTTGGCGCTTCGGCGAGTCGCACGTTGCGCGGGATAACCGTGCGGAACACCTTGTCGCCGAAGTGCAGCATCAGCTGGCCCGACACTTCGTTCGAGAGGTTGTTGCGCGGGTCGTACATCGTGCGCAGGATGCCTTCGAGCGCCAGGTCCGCATTCACGCTGGCGCGGATCTGCTCGACGGTGTTCATCAGTGAAGAGAGCCCTTCCAGCGCGTAGTACTCGCACTGCATGGGACCGAGCACGGTGTCCGCGGCGACCAGCGCGTTGAGCGTCAGCAGGTTCAGCGACGGCGGACAATCGATGATGATGACGTCGTAGTCACCGCGAATGGGCTTGAGCGCGTTGCGCAGCCGCACCTCGCGACCGATCATGCTCATTAGCTGCACTTCCGCTGCGACCAGGTCCTGATTGCCCGGCAGCAGCGCGAAGTTGCCGGGCTCGACCTGGAGAAGCGCGGCGGCGGCTTCGCAGTCCCCGAGCAGCACGTCGGTCATCGAGCGTTCGAGGCTGGCTTTCTCGATGCCGCACCCCATCGTGGCGTTGCCCTGTGGATCGCAATCGATGAGCAGCACTTTGCGCTGCGTGGCTGCGAGCGACGCGGCAAGGTTCACGGACGTGGTCGTCTTACCGACCCCGCCTTTCTGGTTCGCGACTGCGATGACCCGTTTCATGGAAGGGCTAAGGATACAGAAAATGGGGACGCTACCCGATTACGGAAATCGGGTAGCGTCCCTAAATCTTCTCGTGCGAGTGGGCCAGTTCGACGAGATGCCGTTCCTCGTCGAGGCCGGGTACGTGCAATTTGTGCACGTCGACGACTTTCCAGCCGCTGAATCCCTTTGCGAGTTCGTCGGTGGGGTACCGGCCTTTCATCGCAAGCAGACGGCCGCCGGCGGCCACGAGGCCCCCTGCATTCTTGACCAGGTCGGGCGTAGGCCCCACTGCCCGTGCGATCACGCTGTCGAAGCGAGCGGTCGGCTGATAGGTCTCGGCGCGCGACTGCGCGACTTCCACATTGGCCAGCTCCAGCGAATCGCGAACGTGCTCGAGGAACCGGCATTTCTTGCCGATCGATTCCACCAGCACGAAGTGCACTCCCGGCATGACGATGGCCAGCGGGATGCCGGGGAAGCCTGCGCCGCTGCCGATGTCGGCAACGCGCTTCCCGCGGAGCCACGGCACGAGCGTCAGGCTGTCGAGCACGTGCTTGGTGACCTGCGCTGGACGCTCGCGGATGGCCGTGAGGTTCATGCGCGTGTTCCAGTCGTCGAGCAGGTCGAGGTGCGCGATGATCCTTGCGCACTGCGAGTCGTCGAGTTCGACGCCGAGACCACGGGCGCCGTCGATCAGGGGGGTCATGCCGGGTCCCGTCGCTGAGTCGAATACATCGCGACAAATATCGCGACCACCACCGCAACGTAGAACTGCCCCACCACCGCCTCGATCATGGCCAGCGTTCGCGCCGTGGTCGTGAGCGGCAGGATGTCGCCGTACCCGACCGTCGCAAGGGTCACCAGGCTGAAGTAAGTCATGTCTGCCTGCAGCAGATGCACTGGCCGGTTGGCCACGTCGACCGGCAGCGCGAAGCTCGCCGGATTCCACGTGATCATGCAGACGTAGATCTGTGCAAACAGGACCGCCACCAGCAGGTACGCCGCGATGGTGGCAAAGATGCTGTCGACCGTCAGCGTTCGTTGCCGCACGACGAAGGCGAGCATGCCCGCTGCGAGTATGCCCATCAGGGGCACCAGGGTCAGCAGCTCGAGCGTGCGCGACCAGCGCCAGGCGGGATGCTCAGTCGTCACGATTGACAGCAGCGTGCCCGCGACGGAAGCCAGCCAGAGCACGACCAGCGTGTTGCGCAACTGGCTCCAGTTCGGGTTGGCCCACACGGTGACCAGCACCGTGAGCAACATGAACGCTTCCAGCAGGATCTGCACGCGCCAGTCGCTCGCCAGCAACGGCGCCAGCAGCAGCCAGGCACACAACAGCAGCGTGAGCGTGAGAAAGCGCCACCGTGCGAATGCCGATATGGCGGGACTACTCATGGGCGACAACCAATTCGATGTCAGTGACATCGGCGGAGGATACACCGCGGACCGTCACCCCGGCCCTCTCCCGCAAGGCGGGAGAGGGAGCAGGAATCAAAGCGCCTGGCTCACTTCCTTGACGTTGTCGTCCGAATTGCGGTCGATCCATTTGTTGAACGGATCAACCCCCGCGTATTTCGGCTCGACCGCCGTGACCAGCGAGAGCGTCTGCTTGCCGCTGCGAATACGCGTCCGCTGCACGCCCAGCACACTCGACTTGTCGTAGCCCTTGCGACCCGGTTCCACCTTGAACGCGCCGATGTCAAACAACTCGTCGAGCGGCGCCTCGACCTCCTGGCCCTTGCCGTCCGCGTAAAGTTTGTGAGCTTCGACGTCCAGCGCAACGTCCCAGCGGCCATCGGGTCTTCGCTGCGACTTCACGTCGGTCACCTTGACGTCATACAGCGTGATCTTCTCGAACAGGTCGGTGATCAACTGCTGGTGCTCGGGTCCAGCGACGGCTTTGAACCGGCGGACGAGGTCCGTCGAGGTGGCGTAAGGCGCGCCCTTGAAAGCGAACTCGCCGAGCAGACCCTGCAGCGCCTGATTGACTTTGTCTGCGCCGATCTGGTCCTTGAGCAGGTACAGCGCCAGCCCGCCTTTCTGGTAGTGGATGTACGGCTGGTTCTCGACGCGCGCCAATGGCAATTCCTCCAGCACTTCGCCGCCGCGTGCGCGGAGGTACTTGTCCAGCTCGAATTTCAGGAACTTGCGGATCTCGTCCGGCCCGTACATCTGCTCCATGACCATCAACGCCGAGTACTGCGCGAGCGACTCGACGATGAATGTGCCGCCCTGCTGGTCGCTGCTGATGACCTGGTGGCCCCACCATTGGTGCGCAACCTCGTGTGCAGTCACGTACGTGACCATGTCGATTTTTTCAGGGTCGCGATAGTTGGCGATAAAGCCGATGCCCTCGGCATACGGGATCGTATTCGCGAACGACTGCGCAAATCGCGCGTAGGCCGGGAACTCCAGGATGCGCACCTGCCGGAACTGGAAGGGACTGAAGTGCGCGGTGTAATAGTCGAGCGACGCCTTCATGGCGGCGTGCATGCGCTGCACGTTGTAGCCATGCGCCTTGTCGTAATAGACGGCCAGCTCGACGTCCTGCCAGCGGTCCTTCGACACTTCGTAGCGTGCCGATTGCACCGAGAAGAAATTGTTGATCGGCGCGTCGCTGCGATAGCGGAGCGTGCGGCGGCCGTTCGCGGTCGCATCCGTTACGCGATATCCGGGCGCGATCGCGACCTGGTCGGCCGTGGTCGACACGGTGATGTCGGAGGTCACCCAGTCGCTGTCGTGGCGCAAGCCGTTGAAATTGCGTGCAGCCTCGTCTTCGAGTCTGGCCGGGCGCAGCTCAGGCGGCAGGCCATGCTTGCGGCGCTTGGCGCGGTCCTGCAACACGCCATTGCGATCCATGCCGAGCAGCGGCGCGATCTCGGTGTTGTCGAGGAACGTGCCGTTGTCGACGATGCGACGCTCGTTCTCGGAGTTACGAAAGCCACGTTGTTCGCGCAAGGTCTCGAAGCGAATCGTGCGCTTTTCCTGCGGCTGCAGCGGCCGATCGAAGCGGTAGATGCGATAGTCCTGGTCGACGTGCTCCCGCTCCAGACGCGCTCCCTCCACGTCGAGCTGCACCATCTGCAGCGGCTTGATCCAGCGCACGTGCACGCGATCGAGCGGCTGGCCTGTGCGGTTCTCGATGATGTACCGCCCGCGGGTGACCGCGCGCGACTCCGCAGGGTACAGGTCTACCTGGAGATTGACGTCGGTGATGCGCGGCTGCGGTGCCTTCTCGTAGCCGATCAGCGCCTTCTCGTAGTCTGCCTGCGCACGCTCGCGGCTCAACGTCGTCGTGTACTCGTTCAGGACGTTGGTGTTGTAGTAGATCCAGCCGCCGAGCCCGACCATCACGAGCGCGGAGCCTGCGGCCACCCAGCCCGGCGTGCCACGCAGCTTGCCGGGCACCAGGCGAAGCCGTGTCTTGAGCGGGGCACCGATGCCTCGACGCCAGAGCGCGTACGCGAGCACCGCAAGCAGGGCCGCGGCCGCAGACCAGTAGACGCGGAACCACCATGCGAAACGACCAAAGTCGCCCTGGCCATTCATGTCGGACAGGGGCGTGCTCGGCGCACCGGCGTACTGGTAGAGATTGTGCTCGAACCCGAGCCGGTCGAGCGTGATCTGCCCCACCACGAACACCAGCATCAGCATCCAGCCGAAGGTCTTGTTGGAGACCAGTGTCTGCATCAGGATCGCGAGCACCGCGTACTGCACCATGTTGATGGCCGTCGGCAGCACGTACCACAGGACGTACTTGCCAATTTCGAAGTCGAAGTGGCCCTTGAGCGCCTGCACGGCGATGGCGGCCAGCACGCTCGCGACGAGCGTCGCGGTCAGCACGATCGAGATGGCCAGGATCTTCGGCACGGCAAACGCCCAGTCCGGCGCGGGGGTCGAGTCGATGATCTCGTGCACACGACGTTCGCGGTCACGCCATACAAGCTCGCCCGCGTAGTAGATCGCGATGATCAGCGGGATCAGTGTGAACGCACCCTGCAGCGTCTCGATCATCAGCCGCGTAACGGGGTAGACCGTGTTGCCGTAGAAGTCGTCGGCATACCAGAGCCCACCGAGCGAGTTAAGGAAACCCACGCCGAGCAGCACGCCGAACGCAGGGCTGCGCACCGCTGCAGCGATGTCGAACTTCGCCAGCGCCCAGAGCGCTCCCCAGCCCGCATCGCTGGATACCTTTGCCTGGATCGGCGCAATCGGTGGGTGATCGTTCGTGGTTGCCGGAGAGTCAGCAGACTTTCCGGGTGCCTTGCCGGCAAGGGCGCGTCCGCCTTTCACGGCGCGCGCGTAGATGACCCAGGCCAGGCCCAGCAGCGCGAATGCCACGCCCAGCCACAGTGCACGGTTCCACCGGATGTAGCCCGCGAAGGCTGGCAACTGCGTGTTGCGCTCGGCGGCGGTCCAGTAGCGCGTGGCCTGGTCATACGCGCCGAGCCCGAAGGGATCGACCAGCGCGACGGTGTTGATGAACTCCGGTCGTGCCAGGAAGCTGCTCGAGACGAGGTAGAGCAACAGGAACGTGATCACCCCGACATACGTCCACATCATCGAGCGCGTGGCGGTCGCGATCGCAAAGAAGCCCGCCCCGGTCACGAACAGCGTTGGCACGCAGAGCAGCAGGTAAACGTAAGCGTAATGGCTGAGGTTGAACGCACCGAGGACTTCCGGGTCGAGCCAGGGCATCGCTGCGCCGATCATCATGCCGAGCGGCGCGCTCAGGAAGAGCAGGCAGCCGGCCAGGAACGCACCCGTGAATCGACCAAACAGGTAGTCGAAGCGCGAGAGACGAGTGGAGTGGATGATCGGGCCGAAGCCGGTCTCATCGTCGCGCACCACCACGTTCGCAACGAACGCGGTGAGGATGAAGACCGAGAACACGGTCATGATCATCAGTGTTTGAGCGATCGCGAAAGGCGAATTCTTCCAGACGTTGCCGCCGGAGCCGATGCGCACGTTGTCGGACGCGGTGGCCGCGAAGGTCAGCAGCAGGAACAGCGCAAAGGTCACCCAGAACGCGGGCGACTTGAGCTGGTAGCGCAGCTCGAAGGCAGCGACGGATTTGAACATGGCGTTGGGCTCAGGCCGCTTGACGGCGCGTGCCGGCCAGCGTCGAGAAGTAGACGTCCTCGAGATCGCCGTGCATGGGTTCGAAACCGGCACCTGGGTGCGTGTCGGCCAGGACGTGGATGACGGTGCGGCCCCCCATGAGTCGCGTGGCAATCACCTCGTGCTCGCGCCGATGCGCGTCGAGCTCGGTCTTCGCAATCGTCTTGCGCCAGACACGGCCTGCCATCGAAGCGATCAGTTCGAGTGGCGCGCCGGTCGTCACGATGCGCCCGTTCGCAATGATCGCCATGTTCGGGCAGAGGTCGGCCACGTCCTCGACGATGTGGGTCGACAGGATCACCACGACGTTCTCACCGATTTCGGCCAGCAGGTTGAGGAAGCGATTGCGTTCCTCGGGATCGAGGCCCGCCGTCGGTTCGTCGACGATGATCAGTTGCGGCTGTCCGAGCAGCGCTTGCGCGATCCCGAACCGCTGGCGCATGCCCCCGGAAAATCCAGCGAGTCCCTTTTTACGGACGTCCCAGAGATTCACCTGCTGCAACAGCGCTGCCACCGTCTCGCGGCGTTCGGCTGCCTTGTTGAATCCCTTGAGCACGGCGAGGTGATCGAGCATGTCGACCGCGCTTACCCGCGGATACACCCCGAAGTCCTGTGGCAGGTAACCCAGGGTGCGGCGCAGTGCATCGGGGTTGGCGCGAACGTCGACGTCGCCGAAGCGGATCGTTCCGTCGGTGGGAATCTGCAGGGTCGCGATGCAGCGCATCAGCGACGACTTGCCCGCTCCATTTGGACCCAGCAAGCCGAACATCCCGCGGGGCACTTCGAGCGTGACGCCGTCCAGGGCTCGCGTGCCGTTGGGGTAAACGTGGGTCAGGCGGTCGATGCGCAGCATGGTGAAACCCTCTGGCCGGGTCTGTGCCGGCCTTAGTTGAGAGGCATGCTAGTCGTACTCTAGTGTTGTAGTCAACTACATCACCATTTCAGACACGGAACGGCCCAGTGAAAGTCGCTTGCAGCCGGCTGTGCAGGCCTTGCTGCGACCCGGTCAGTTCCGGACCAGTGTGGACACCAGTTCCGAGACCGGCAGGGACTGCAGCTTTTCGGGTTCGGCGAACAGTGCGCTGATCTTGCCAGCCTGCGCTGCCGGGTAGTGAGCCGTGACGCAGGCCTGGAAGCGGTCGCGTATGCGCGACGACAACTCGAGGCATGACGGCTCTCGGTGCCACGGCAAAGCGGAGGCATAAGCCGTCATGGCAGCGCCGGTTCCGACCGCGTCGTGCACTGTGCTGCGCTCGCCATGCGGCGGCAGCGCGAGTGCAATCAGGGCGAGCCGCACGCCGCGGCTGGTCGCGTCGCCGATGCTCCAGCGTGGCATCGCTGCGGTGGCTACCGGAGCCGGCCCGTGTGCGCTTACGCGGCGGTCGTCGCGCGCAAGCGCGGCGGCCGTCGCCACCTGTTCAGTCGTGCCACCGAACAGCGAGGCCGCAGTCACTGCCGAGGCGACAGCCGTCACGTCGCACCGCGACAAGGCGTTCGCCCCGGCTTCGAATGCGGCTGCCACCGGGTCCGACTCGCTTTCGCGCGTACGGCGAGTCCACTCGAGCATGGCGTATTGATGCGCATCAACCACGGCAGTGAGCAGGTCGTGCACCGTCAGTGGCGCGATGCCTTCGGCAATGGCCTTGCGCGATCGGTAGTCGGCGACGGCGAGGATCGCGCCGAGGTTGTCCGCAAGATGGCCACACTGGGATGCGAGCGCGGTGTCGCATGCGCCGTGCCAGCTGACCAGCGTGCCTACGTTGAATGCCGCGTGGACCGGGTCCAGCTGGTATGACGTCCCGGGTACGCGCGCGCCGAAAGCCATCGTCGCACCCGGCACGAGCGCACCGATCATCCTTACACACTCAGGGTCCTGCAGGGCTTTGCACGCGCATCCCAGCGCGTCCATCAACGCGAGCAGGGCCGCCTCGTGGGCTACTGCTTGCGTCAGCCCCGTCGCATGCAAATCCGTCGCGACGCTCATCAGGGCGCAGGGATCCGCACTGTGCCTGCCATGAGCACACGCGCACTGCGGCTCATGATCGCCTTGGTCACCGTCCATTCACCGTTGACCTGCGTGGCTGCGGCACCGACCCGCAACGTGCCGGACGGATGACCAAACCGAACCGCAATGCGCTCGCCGCCGCCCGCAGCGAGATTCACGAGCGTGCCCGGTACGGCCGCCGCCGTGCCGATCGCGACGGCCGCAGTGCCCATCATCGCGTGATGCAGTCTGCCCATCGACATTGCTCGCACGAGCAGGTCGATCTCGCTCGCCGCGATGTGCTTGCCACTGGACGACACGTAGCCCTGCGGCGGCGCGACGAATGCGATCTTCGGCGTGTGCTGCCGCTGCAGCGCTTCCTCGGGCGTCTTGATAAGGCCCATGCGCAACGCACCGGCCACACGGATTTGTTCGAAGCGTTCCAGTTGACGGGGATCGCCATTGATCTGTTCGCGCAGTTCGGTGCCCGAGTAGCCGATGTCCACTGCGTTGACGAAAATCGTGGGGATGCCCGCGGTAATCATTGTCGCCTTGAACGTGCCGATGCCTGGCACCTCGAGCTCGTCGACGAGGCGCCCCGTGGGGAACATCGACGAGCCGCCCTCGCCCTCGTCGGACGGATCGATGAACTCGAGTACGATTTCGGCGGCTGGAAAGGTCACGCCATCGAGTTCGAAGTCGCCCGTTTCCTGCACATGGCCGTCGGTGACCGGCACGTACGCAACGATGGTCTTGCCGATGTTGGCTTGCCAGATGCGCACAACCGCGGTGCCGTTTTGCGGGACGCGGCTCGCGTCGACGAGTCCGTTGCGGATCGCGAACGGCCCCACCGCGGCCGACAGGTTGCCGCAGTTGCCGCTCCAGTCCACGAAGGGCCTGTCGATCGAAACCTGGCCGTAGAGATAGTCGACGTCATGCCCAGGCCGCGTGCTTCGGTCGAGAATGACGCACTTGCTCGTGCTCGATGTCGCACCTCCCATGCCGTCGATGTGCGCACTGTAGGGATCAGGACTACCGATCACGCGCAGGAGCAATGCATCGCGGGCCGGGCCCGGCACCCGGGCAGCGGACGGCAGGTCCTGCAGGCGGAAGAACACACCCTTGCTGGTGCCGCCACGCATGTAGGTGGCGGGGATGCTGATTTGCGGAGCGTGCGACATCAAGACCCTCACCCAGACCCTCTCCCGCAAGGCGGGAGAGGGAACAAGAACCCTCACCCTGACCCTCTCCCGCTACGCGGGAGAGGGCACAGAAGCTTCGAGGAAGTCGCGCGCGAAGCGCTGCAGCACGCCGCCCGCTTCGTAGATCGACACTTCTTCGGCCGTATCGAGGCGGCACGTTACAGGCACGTCGACCCGCTCGCCACTCTTGCGCTGGATGACCAGAGTGAGGTCCGCGCGCGGCTTGCGCTCGCCCATGACGTCGAACGTTTCGGTGCCATCGATCGCCAGCGTCTTGCGATTCACGCCCGGCTTGAACTCCAGCGGCAGCACGCCCATGCCCACGAGGTTGGTGCGATGAATACGCTCGAAGCCTTCTGCCGCAATCGCTTCCACGCCTGCGAGCCGCACGCCTTTCGCCGCCCAGTCGCGCGACGACCCCTGGCCGTAGTCCGCGCCGGCGATGATGATCAGCGGCTGCTTGCGTTCCATGTAGATTTCGATCGCGTCCCACATGCGCGCGACTTTGCCGTCCGGCTCGATGCGCGCGAGCGACCCCGGCTTCACCTTGCCGTCGACCACCACCATCTCGTTCTTGAGCGTCGGGTTCGCGAACGTGGCACGCTGCGCCGTGAGGTGATCGCCGCGATGAGTCGCGTATGAATTGAAGTCTTCTTCCGGCAGGCCCATCTGCGCGAGGTATTCGCCGGCTGCGCTGTCCAGCAGGATGGCGTTCGACGGCGACAGGTGATCCGTGGTGATGTTGTCGCCCAGCACGGCGAGCGGCCGCATGCCTTTGAGCGCGCGCGCACCGGCCAACGCGCCCTCCCAATAAGGCGGCCGACGGATGTAGGTGCTCTGCGGCCGCCAGTCATAAAGCGGGCTCACCTTCGGCCCCGACTCCACGCTGACCTTGAACATCGGCTCGTACACCTTGCGAAACTGCTCGGGCTTTACGCTCGCGGCCACGACTGCATCGATTTCCGCATCCGTGGGCCAGAGATCCTGCAGCGTGATGCGCTTGCCATGCGCATCGGTGCCGAACGCGTCTTTCTCGATGTCGAAGCGGATCGTACCTGCGATCGCGTAAGCAACGACCAACGCCGGCGAGGCCAGGAACGCCTGCTTCGCGTACGGATGGATGCGCCCGTCGAAATTGCGATTGCCCGAGAGCACCGCGGTTGCATACAGGTCGCGCTCGATGATCTCCTGCTGGATCGCGGGATCCAGCGCGCCCGACATGCCGTTGCACGTCGTGCAGGCGAATCCGACGACGCCGAACCCTAGTTGTTCCAGTTCCGACGTCAGCCTGGCTTCATCCAGGTAGAGCGCCACTGCTTTCGAACCTGGCGCGAGCGAGCTCTTCACCCAGGGCTTGCGCTGCAACCCCAACCGGTTGGCATTGCGCGCAAGCAACCCGGCCGCGATCACGTTGCGTGGATTGCTGGTGTTGGTGCAGCTCGTGATCGCCGCGATGATCACGGCGCCATCCGGCATTTTGCCCGGCTCCTGCTGCCACGCTCCCGCAATGCCTTTCGCTGCGAGGTCGCTCGTGGCGACGCGCGCGTGCGGGTTCGACGGGCCTGCCATGTTGCGCACGACGCTCGACAGGTCGAACTGCAGCGTGCGTTCGTACACTGCCGTCTGCAGGCTGTCCGCCCACAGACCGGTGTGCTTCGCATACGTCTCGACCAGCTGCACCTGCGCGTCATCGCGGCCGGTCAGCTTGAGGTAGGTGATCGTCTGCGCGTCGATGAAGAACATCGCAGCCGTCGCGCCGTACTCTGGTGCCATGTTCGAAATGGTCGCGCGGTCGCCGAGCGTTAGCGCGGTCGCGCCTTCGCCGAAAAACTCGAGGTAGGCACCGACTACCTTCTGCTGGCGCAGGAATTCGGTCAGCGCCAGCACGATGTCGGTGGCAGTGATGCCGGGCTGCGGCTTGCCGCTGAGGTGCACGCCAATGATGTCGGGCAGGCGCATCCACGATGCGCGACCGAGCATGACGCTTTCGGCTTCCAGGCCGCCGACGCCCACCGCGATCACGCCGAGCGCGTCGACGTGCGGCGTGTGGCTGTCCGTGCCAACCAGCGTGTCGGGGAAGGCCACTCCGTCTTTCACCTGCACGACAGGCGACATTCGCTCGAGGTTGATCTGATGCATGATCCCGTTGCCCGGCGGGATCACGTCGACGTTCTTGAAAGCGAGCTTGGTCCAGTCGATGAAGTGAAAGCGGTCTTCGTTGCGCCGGTCTTCGATCGCGCGATTCTTGGTGAAGGCATCCGGGTCGTAGCCGCCGCATTCGACGGCCAGCGAATGATCCACGATCAACTGCACCGGCACGACCGGGTTCACCTGGGCCGGATCGCCGCCCTGCTCCGCAATCGCATCACGCAGGCCCGCCAGGTCGACCAGCGCGGTCTGGCCGAGAATGTCGTGGCAGACGACGCGCGCCGGGAACCAGGGAAAGTCGAGTTCACGCCTGCGCTCGATGAGCTGCCGCAGGCTGGCATCCATGATCGCTGGATCGCACCGCCGCACGAGGTTCTCGGCATGCACGCGCGCGGTGTACGAAAGCTTGTCGTACGCGCCGGGCTGGATCGTGTCGACGGCTGCGCGCGCGTCGAAGTAATCGAGACTGGTGCCGGGCAGCTGCTTGCGGTGAGCTCTGTTCATGAAGAAGGGGTTAGGGGTTGGGGGTTA
>JANNGT010000399.1:0-1649 GCA_031404015.1 Gammaproteobacteria bacterium
CCAGTTCGTCAGTGTCTACGTGGACTACATGGGCCCCTATCATCAGCGGTCAAGTGCCTGGTTTGGCGGAAACATGCGCGGCGCCGTGATGGCGGCCCTTGCGAGCAAGGAGGCGGACGAAGGCGTGGTCTGGCTCAGTGCGAGGTCGCCGATCGAACGTTACTGGCGCTTCCATGCAATCGCCGAGGGCCACGCGGATTGGGAGTCGAGCCCGGTGTACTACGATCCCGCCACATTGGACGCTGCGCAGATCACGGGGCGAGCCATTCTGGTCTGCAGCCCTGGCGATCCCGCCTGCCAGTCGGTTGCGGGTCTGGCGTCCTGGCGTGAGGTCCAGCGCATTCTGGAACCAAACGGTGACGAAGCTTATTACGTCTTTGCGAAGGCAGCTCAGTAGCGGAAGCGCCAGTCGTCCTGCGGCTGGCCCTGCTGCCCGGGCTGCTGCTCTTCACGCTTGCGCGGCGTCCGCTTCGCCTTGTAGAGCGCGCAGTCGGTGCACCACGAATCGGCGCTGAAGCCTTCCTTGCCTGCCATCGGCAGCACGTCGCGATGCGTGCAGTGATCGGGCAGGCCGTCTTCAGCCGGCTTGCGCCACCGGCACGACAGGAAGCGGATGACGGCGGCCGACTTATCGGGCCCGGAATCCAATGGCAGCCTCCACAGCGCTCCAGTTGCGCTGTTCGTTCGGCGACACCAGCGTCACCGCGTGGCCCGAGGCGCCCGAACGGCCGGTGCGGCCGACGCGATGCACGTAGGTGTCCGGTGAGTCTGGAACCTCAAAATTGATCACGTGCGCGATGCCTTCGATGTCGAGGCCGCGCGCCGCGATGTCGGTGGCCACCAGCACGGGATGCTTGCCCGATCGGAACCCTTCGACCGCTGCATTTCGTTCCTGCTGAGTACGATCCGCGTGCAAGGCCGCGGCGCGAATGCCTTTCGCCACCAGGTGACGCGCCACGCGGTCGGCGCCGATCTTGGTGCGCACGAACACCAGCACCGGACCGTCGGCGTCGCGCTTGGCGAAGTTGGCGAGCCAGTCGGGCTTGACGCCGCTCTCGACCTGCACCATCTGGTGATCGATCGTGCGGGCCGCACCGCCTTGCTTGCCGACCTGCACATACTTCGGCGAGCGCAGCATCTCTTTCGCCATCCGCTGGATCTCGCCCGGCAGCGTCGCCGAGAACAGCAGCGTCTGCCGATCCGGCGGCAGCGCCGACATGATCTTCTGGACGTCGGGCCAGAAGCCCATGTCCATCATGCGATCGGCTTCGTCCAGCACCAGGAACTGCACCCGCACCAGGTCGGTCGTGCTGTGGCGCATGTGGTCCATCAGCCGGCCCGGCGTCGCGACGATGATGTCGACACCCGCCTGGAGCGCGCGCTCCTGCGGACCCATCTCAACGCCGCCGAACACCGCCGCCGAGGTGACCGGCGTGTGATACGTCAGTCCGACCAGCGAATCCTCGATCTGCACCGCCAACTCGCGTGTCGGCGCCAGGATCAGGGCGCGGGTAAAGGCCTCGCGCGCCGGGTCGCCGTAGCCGGGCTGTTCGGTGAGCAGCAGCTCGAGAATCGGCGCCGCAAACGCCAGGGTCTTGCCGGTGCCGGTCTCGGCGCAGGCAATCACGTCGTCGCCGTCGAGGGCCAGC
>JANNGT010000400.1:0-2250 GCA_031404015.1 Gammaproteobacteria bacterium
TGGATATTCTCCAGTCACGACAAGGCCACCGTACCGCTGGTTGCCATGGTCGTGCCCACGCTCGTGGCCGGGTCCATTGCCGTATTGCTGTCCAAACACCAAAGGAAGTCGAGTGGAAGTCGCCTGCCGTCACCATCGAACCACTGGTACTCGGTCTTCCGATGGAGCCAAGCGCGTGGCGACTGGAATTTTCATCGCGCCCGTCTTGGGTGCTTGGTGCTACCCTTTGCCATGGTCACGTGGACGACGATACATTCCAAAATGCCTTCCGGAATTGCCTCGAGTTTCGCCAACAACCAGACTATGGCCGATGTGGCCAATGGCTGGGCGATTTCCGCCCTTTGGGCGCTCGCGCTCTTGTTCATTCCCGTCGCACAGTACAGTCCGATTTTGCAATTGTTTACGGCAATGCAGCATCCCGCTCAATCCATTGTCTTGCATCAATGTTTGGGCTATCTCGTCATGATCGGTGTCGTATTCCATGTTGCATTGCACTGTTACCGCTGGGTCGTCCTGCAAGACGAGCGGTTGTTGCGGCAATTTGTCATTCCCTACGCCTGTTGGCAGTCCTATTCGAATGCTGCGACGGTCGAACCCAGTGCTCTGTGCGAGGACATTAGTACCACGGTAACAAATGACTGCACCTGCTTTGGACGCTTCCGCAACGTCACTGGTTTGGTCGCTACACTCGCTTTATTGTGCATCATGGCCACGACGATTGTGCCGCACATTCGACGCCAATGGTATGCTCTCTTTTATGCAGTCCATCGCCTCGCCGGACCGCTGGTCGTACTCGGCGTGCTCTTGCACTGGAATCGCAGCATCATGTACCTCGCGGGCGGTCTCTTGTATTATATCGCCAGTTCCGTGCCCGTTTGGTCCTGCGCCAGATCGGGATCGCCGTGGCGATCGGCGTCCTGCTCGACACGTTCGTCATCAGGTCGACCCTCGTGCCCGCCCTGTCGTACGACATCGGCAAGAGGGTCTGGTGGCCGAGCCGACTGTCGAAGGGCCCGGAGCCCGAGGAGGCCAAGGAGCCGCTGCCCGTCGGCTGATCGGGCCAGCGCCTACGCTGCGCGCACCCGCGCCCCGCTCACGCCTGCTGCGTCGATCCGTCCACGGCCGGCGGCGGGGCGAAGATCACGTTCACAGAGGAGCGAAGGTCGAAGACATCCGGCAGCGGTACGGCGAGCCGGATCGGCTCCTCCGCAGCGGCGAACGTCTCATTCACCAGCTCCTGTGTCACCCCGAACTCGGCGGGATCCGTCGATGCCGCCCGCAGGTAGTCCTGCCACGCGCGGTTGTGCGCGAGGTAGGCCTCCTGGGCCCGCTGAACGTCGGCGTGCCACGGCATCGTCCGGACCGCGGCGACCGCGTCCCCGGCAGCGGTGATCTCGCGCAGGCCCGCCGACGCAGCATCCATGAGCAGCTCGTCGAGGGCCGCCCGGTTCTCGTCGCTGAGCGGCGCCTTGGACGCGAACCCGTCGAGGGCCGCGCGTACAGCCTGCTGGGTATCGCCCATAGCCTGCTCCGACACCTCGATCTGCTCGATCAGCGCTCGCATCTCGGTGCTGCGCTTGACCCAGTCGCCGGCGAGCATCCCCGCCCCGACCAGGACGGCCAGGAACACGGCGGCGCCGATGACAGGGGCGATCCAGCGCTGAGCTCGTGACGTCATTGCGACATTGTGGACCAGAGGCCCGCCCACGGCTCCCCCTCGTCACCACCCGTTCACTACGGTTGTCCCGTGACAATCGACAGCGCGCCGGCCTGGCGTACGCGATACGACACCCAGCGTGCCGCGCTGCTCGCCGAGTACCGCGCGATCCCGACCGGCACGCCGGTGCGGCTGGCGAAGCGGACGTCGAACCTCTTCCGCCCGCGCGATGCCGTCAGCGTTCCCGGGCTGGACGTGGCGGCATTCGACGGCGTGCTGCACGTCGACCCTGAGGCGCGCACGGCGGACGTGCTCGGCATGACCACCTACGAGCACCTCGTCGATGCCACGCTCCCGTTCGGACTCATGCCGATGTGCGTGCCCCAACTACGCACGATCACCCTGGGCGGAGCAGTGACCGGGCTCGGCATCGAGAGCGCAAGCTTCCGCAACGGCACTCCGCATGAGTCGGTCCTCGAGATGGACATCCTCACCGGTGCCGGCGAGATCCTCACTGTCAGCGGACGCGCTGACGATCCGCACCGCGACCTGTTCTACGGCTTCCCGAACTCCTACGGCTCGCTGGGCTACGC
>JANNGT010000401.1:0-10102 GCA_031404015.1 Gammaproteobacteria bacterium
CACGGTGGAATTCTGTGCGGATTTACTCTCGTTGTAGACGAAGCGGAACTGCACGTCCGCCGTCGTGCGGTCACCGCCCAGCAGGTTGTTGATGAGCTCTGCCACGTCGACGAGTCCGCCGCCGTTGTAACGCAGGTCGATCACGAAGTCGCGCAGGTTCTGCGCGCGGAACGAGTCGAATGCAGCGCGCAACTGCGGGTCGGCCGTGGAGATGTAGCTGCGCAGATGCAGGTATCCAACGCCGGTCGTGCCGGTGAGCGGCAGCACGCGCGAGCCGAACGAATCGGGCACCGGATCGATGGTGATCGTGCGCTTGGTCAAGTTGACCTCGAACGTCGCACCGTTGCGCAGTGCGCGGAGCCCGCGGACCACCCCGGCGGTCGAGGCGCCAAGCAGCTCGGTGAACGTGGTGCCATTCGCCAGTGACGAGGCGACCGCGACGAAACCGCTCCCCTGGTCCACGGCGACGATTTCGTCGCCGCGCAGCAGGCCCGCTTCAGCGGCCGGACTGTTCTCGAAAACGTCGAGAATGAACGGGCGATTGCCTTCGTCGGTGCGGGTGCGGAAGCCGAAGCCGATGAACTGGCCCTCGCCGAGCAGCGACGAATCGTCGGCTTTGGTCGTGAGGTAACTGAAAAAACGATCTTTGCCCTGTGCGCGAGCCGTGGCGGTCAATGCATCGAGCAACTCTTCGGCCGTCGCGTATGAGGTCAGATCGACGGTCGCAGGCAGGGTTTCCGGGAAGAGGTACCACTCGCGGGTCACGTCGAGCACCCACTGCTTTCTGGCCACCTCGCCGCAGGTGCCTCCGCCAGAGCCGCCGCCGCCGCCGCCCGCCGACGTTGACCCGCCGCCGCCGCCGCAGGCGGCCAGCAGGGCCAGAGCGGAACTGGCCAGCCCGACGAGGAGTGTGCGGGAGGACGGTCGACAGCAGTGCATGGGCGATCCGGTCGCAGGTGTGTCAGCAGTGTCCCGCACGCAGTGGACTTCGACCAGAGCCGAAGTCTCTATTCCAAGTCGGCGCTTTTTACATATTGCGGCAAGGCCATCTGCTCGCTTCGCTTAAGTGCATGAAAAATAGCGTATTTATGAAATTGGCAAGGCTATTGCAAGGTCCCGGGTGCCGTCGCTTTGGCGGTAACGGGGGACGCTGCGCATGAGCTCGCGGCTGATCGGCCTCATCGTGCTGCTGCTGCTGGCGCCAGCGGCGGGCATCTATCTGGCTGGCTACCCCTACGTGGCGCGCGACCTGTTCCTCGGTACCTTGCTGGCCTTCCATCTTGGGGTCCTCGCAAGACCATTGGCCCCGTTCGGGTTCCTGATCGCCGGCGTTTACGTCGCAGCCTCCATCACGGCGAACTTCACCGGTGGAGTGGCGGCGCTGATCGTTGCGGCGGCGGCGGCAACGGGCGCTGCGAGTTCGCTCGGCTACCATCGCGCGCTGCTCGCGATCCTGGCTGCAGCGCTGCTTGGATCTTTCGAACCCGCTCCGGCGCCCGATGCGTTGCGACATGGTCTCGGCTTGTTCGGCGGGTGCCTGTATGGGTTTGTGCTGGCGAGCACCGTTGGGCGGACATTGGTCCTGCGGCAACTCGCCGTGCACTCCGGTACGGCACTCGGCTATTCGGTGCTGCTCGCAGTTCTCGTGCTCGTCGCGTGGCTCACGGCACGCGCGGTCGGTCTCGACCAGGGTTGGTGGTTGCCTCTCACGGTCGCAGCGCTAGGCGCGCCGTGGTTGAAGGGCACCCCGGGTAACGCAGTCACGCGCCTGGCCCTCGCGCTGGCGGGCACGTTGCTCGCGCTCGGAGCCTTTGAGGTGCTGGCCGAGCCGTCGTTGCGCGCAGCCTGCGCGGTGGCGCTGATGCTCGTGTCGCTGAAGCTGGGCCGGGGCCGCCCGGCAGTGCAGGACTTCCTGCTCACGCCCACGCTCGTGCTGGTCGCGGCCGGCGACGCCGACTACTCCTCGGGCCTGTACCTGCAGGGCACGTTGTTCGCGTTCGCAATCGTCGCGACGTTCGCCGTGCTCGGGAAATGGGTGCTCTGGACGCTGCGGCCGGACACTGGCCACGTCGTTTCCGCCTGACGCGCTACTTTTCGAGCATTTCGCGCATGCGCGGGCGGCTCGCAGCATAGCGCCGGTGCACATCGACGTAGATCGACTCATACAGCGCATCGATCTCGTGCGGCTGGCCAAAATGCTGCGAAAAGCCCGGGCATTCGGGTTCCAAGGCGAGCTCGGCAGCCTGCATCAGGTGGGCCAGCAGGCTGCGTGGATCTTCGTCTCCCACTGCGATCCTGACGGTGGTCAGCGAAATTCCCGCTTCATGCAACGCAGCCTCCGATAATTCGGAATGGCTCGTGAGCGCCGGGCAGACGACCACTGTGTTCACCTGGCCCAATGACACCTGCAAGCCGAATGCCGGTTCCAGGCAATCGAAGAAGCGCTGGAACGCGTGCCGCGAAATGCCCCGGCCCATTTCGGTGTCGAGATCGATCGTGAACAGCGGCGCCGGCAGGCCCAGGAACATCAGCCGCTCCCGCAGTTCGTAGTTTTCGTTGCCGTCGACGGCGGAGCACCGCACGTTGATGGCGGGATGCGCGGCGAGGGCGCGGGCCAGCACCAGAGTGTTGATGGCCTTGAGCAGCACCCGCACGCCGACGGTGTGCATGCCGTTGATGACCTCGAATGCCTTGTCCGCGTCGAGGAACGCGCCCTTGATGTAGTAGACGTTCCAGAACAGCGTCTCATCCCAGCGATAAACGCACGGCCTGCCGTCGGGGCCCGTGGCCGTGACGCTGTCACCCTTCGGAATGAACATGCGCTCGTTGCGCCCGATGCAGACGCCCGCGGTCGTCGTGCCCGAGCCAGCGAGGTCCTTGGTGTATGAATGGATGACGAAGTCGGGCCGCTCCATCGGGTCGGCGCGCTGCAGCACAGGCTGCAGGATCGGCGTGCCCACGGTGGCATCGCAGATCACCGTGAGACCGTATTCGTGCGCGGCACGGCAGATCGCAGGCACGTCGAGCACGTAGCCGTGCGGGTTGCAGGGTGACTCGAGGAAAACGTACACACGGCGGCCGCGTTCGAGCCGGTCGCGATGCTGCGCGAGCGTTGCCTGCAGCGCGCGACCGAAATCCTCCACCGTGAAGCCGTCGAACCACTCCACTGCGACGTCGAGGTTGCTCTTCTTGCCGTACCAGTCGTGCAGCAGCTGGTACGTGCCGCCGTATACGTTGCGGCTGGACAGCACGACGTCGTTGTAGCCGATCAGGTTCGCGAGCGTTGCATCGATCGCAGCCATGCCGGAATTGAAATTCCAGGCGAGGTATTCGCCGGCCAGCGGCCCGGCCTCCAGGTCGACAATGTGATTCGCCAGGCTGATCGACGTGGGATTCAGCAACCGCGAGTAGATTTCCAGCAGCGGTTCGCGGCCCTTGAAAGCGTCTTCGACCCACTCCGTGCACGCATACATGTAAGTGGCCGTGCGGGTGATCACCGGCGTCGCACTGAACAGCGCGGTGACGTTGTCGAAGATGGGATAGGGACCCTTGATCGCGGATTGCGTCGAATCGTGCAGCAGCGACTGGTAGGTCTTGCGCAGCGGGTTCTGCAGCGTGTCGAGGATCTTGGCGAGCTGGAAGCAGAGAAACCGCTTCGCGTTGAAGCGCGCGACGCGATCCCGAGGGTCCAGGTCGGCCAGCTCGCGCAGCGTGACCTCCCACAGCTGGTGCGCGGCGCCGTTGCCTTCGTACAGATGGGTGACGAAGTTGGCCATGCGCCGTCCAAACTCAGAGGCGGGGTCGATCGAGAAATGCCGCAGCTGCTCCTCGACGAGGCCGGGAACGGCCGTTGCGCTGGTGGTGTTGCGGCGCGGGCTCAGCTCGCGCACCAAGGCGAAATCCGGCTGCTGTATTTTCATGGGCCGATGGTACTCTCCCGCATCAGCACGGGAGTTCTTACGCAGCCTTATGCCAACGCTGAAAAGTAGCGCACCGCACGACCGGATGCCGCTCGGGCGGAGCAACCTCCTCGTGTCACGCCTGGCGTGGGGGATGTGGCGATTCGGTGCCGTCGATCTCAACCAGGCGCGCAGCCTCATCGATGCGGCATTCGCAGCAGGCATCAACCTGTTCGACACCGCCGACATCTATGGCTTCGACGGCCGTGACGGCTTCGGCAACGCGGAAGCGCTGCTCGGCCGGCTGTTGGCTGCGGATACCGGCTTGCGTCGCAACATGGTGTTGGCGAGCAAGGGCGGCATCATTCCCGGCGTGCCGTACGACTCCAGCGCAGCCTACCTGACCAGTGCGTGCGAGGCCTCGCTGCGCCGACTGGGCACGGATCACCTGGACCTGTTTCAGGTGCACCGACCCGACGTGCTGACGCATCCGGCCGAAGTGGCCCGCACGCTGGAGGCGTTGGTCAGCAGCGGCAAGACGCGCGCCGTCGGTGTTTCGAATTACACGCCTGCGCAGACGGCTGCCCTCATGACTCACATGGACTTGCCGCTGGCGAGCCTGCAACCTGAGTTTTCTCCACTGGCAATCGAGCCGCTGGTTGACGGCACGCTCGATCTCGCCATGCAGCACGGCTCATCCGTGCTGGCCTGGTCGCCGCTCGCAGGTGGTCGCCTGGGTGCACCGGACGACGAGAGAACCCGCCGCGTCTGTGCTGAACTCGACGCGCATGCGAGCCGCTACGGCGTGTCCCGCGCTGCCGCTGCCTACTCATGGGTGATGGCGCATCCCGCCGGCATCGTGCCTATTGTCGGCAGCCAGCGACCGGATCGGATACGCGAGGCAGCCGACGCATACAAAGTGCGATGGACCCGCGCCGACTGGTATCGCGTGCTGGTTGCCACGCGCGGCGCAGCCCTGCCGTAAAACGCGCAAAAAAAAGGCCCCTGCCTAAAGACGGGGGCCTGAATCGCGCATTGCTGCGCGTGGGAGTCAAATGGGGGTTGACGCAGCAAATCATGC
Organism: Gammaproteobacteria bacterium; assembly: GCA_031404015.1. GTDB lineage: Bacteria > Pseudomonadota > Gammaproteobacteria > Steroidobacterales > Steroidobacteraceae > RPQJ01. The sequence goes on from JANNGT010000401.1 coordinate 4,981, forward strand.
GTCGGGCCAGTAGCAATGGCTGTAGGCGAACGCCGACTGTTCCGATTCGATCGTCCGGCCAGCAGAGCAACGATTGGCGTCAGCCCGGTGCCTCGAGGACTGCGGCGAGTCGCGCGCGACTGGGCACCTGCAGGGAACGACCGTGCACGACGAGCACGCCGGTGTCCGCGAGTGTGCGGAGGATCCGGGATAACGTCTCTGGCTTCATGGAAAGGCGTGACGCGATTTCCTGTCGCGACTCCTGCAGCAGGATTTCGTGCGGCCCGTCGCCGCCTGCAGGCACGCGGCCCTCGAGCATGCGGACCAGGCGATGTGTCGCGCTGTCGAGCGTCAGGTATTCGATTTCGCGGATTCGCATGTGCAGGCGCTGGCTCAGGTGGCCCAGCATGCGCAGGCATGTTTCAGGGCTTTCGCGCAGCAGGCCGACGTAGTCTTCGCTGGAGAACCGTGCTATGCGCGACGTATCGGCTGCGACGGCCGAGACGGGGTAGACCGGTCCGGCCATGAACATGACGGCTTCGGCGAAGCTTTGGCCCCCGACGAGGATATCGACGATTTTTTCCTCGCCCGCTTTTGAGTAGAGAACCAGGTTTACCTGGCCATCGAGCACGATGTAGAAATGCCGGGCGGGCTGGCCGCGGTCGAACAGCAATTGGCCGGACTCCGCATTGACGATGCTCGCGGTCGACACGACCCGCTGCAGTTGCGGCGGCGTGAGCCCGGCGAAGAGATGGTGGCCACGGACCCCGGCCAGTGCCGTCGACAATTCGCTGCCTGTCATGTCTGGCGGATTCTGCAGCAAGCACGCACACCCTGTCGTCGGAAAAATCTTACACGTGTGCGAGCCGTGCTCGTCCCATCAGCCGGGCCTGCCGTCCACTCGCCGAGCCAGGTAGATGCGGCCCACGCGGGCTACCCACACCGTGATCGCCGCGAGCCAGAGGCCCAGGCTGCCGAGCAGGAACCATTGGATGGCAGCCGGTGCCTGCACGATCTCGCTGATCACGCGAGCGATTGCCCCAGCCTGCAGCGCAAGGAAGCAGGCGAGCGTGACCGTGTCCATGCGCAATGGCCGGCCGGAATGACCCAGCGTGACTCGCGTGATCATCGCGACGAGCATGCCGCTGAAGAATCCCATGCCGAGCGCATGCACGGGGGCCCGGCCCAGCACCCAGTCCCCGGCGACGACGTATGCGCTGTCGCGCACAAGCTGCAGCAACACGGCGACCGGCAGCCAGGCGTAGCCCGCATACAGCGTCCACAGCAATGCATTGCCGCGCGCGCCGAGCGACGTCCAGCGCACGGCACACGCAAGCGTGAGTAACAGGAGTGCGGCATCCAGCCAAGGCAACGGCCAGAACAGCCCAGCGACACCGCAGGCAATCCGCGCGTAGCAGAGGCCGACTACGCTGGCGAGGACCCACGTGGGTCGCCAGGGGACATAGCCCTTGATCACGCTCTGCGAGAAGAAAGGAATCATGCGGTGGCAAACTGCAAAGAAGATGGGCAGCAACCCGCCCCACAGTGACGTCCTGACCGCGAAATGCAGCGCGAAGTCGTCTTGCGCGGACACGCCGTACGCGAATCCAGCGAGCGACACGACCTGAACGCACAGCGCGATCAGCACGACGATCGCGTGCGGCACGACCTGCGGTGCAGCAAGCAGTACGCGCGTCAACGCGACTGTGCCCAGCAGGAGGCCGGCGCCCGTCGCGACGGACCCAAGCAGCAGCAACGGTGCGCCGAGGAACGTGCCGGCGAGCCAGAGCACCACGCCCACGGTGAGCAACGCAGCCGTGGTCGTGTACTCGTAGCGGCTGACTTCCGGCCCGTTCATCCAGCGCGGAAAGACCGTGAAAAGGAAGCCGAAGAACAGCATTGGGAGCACGGCGAACAGCATGAGCCACGCGTGCGCCCAGAGCGGGGCAGGCTGCAGCACGAGTGCAAACAGCGGCGCTCCCGAGTAGCGCGCAACGAGGTGCAGTCCCCACCAGCCGCTTGCGGCCAGCAGGCTCACCAGGCCAACTAAAAACAGGACGCGATGCGGCGCCGCCAGCAGCGGCAAGCCGGGGCTCGGGACCGTCTGGTTGGAACTCATGATTGCATGTGACTCCCGGCCGGCACTGCCGTTCCGAGCGGACAGAAAAAAGCAGCGGGTGCCCGCGTGGGCACCCGCTGCCGGGGTCAGCTCAGGTCAAACGGTCGCCCGCTCGACGGTCGCCGGGGTCGCCACCGCCACGGTCTCCTTCTTACCCGCGAAACGTCGCAATACGAAGATTGCGAGTAAACCTACGCCGACGCTGAAGATCACGTCGCCCGGCATGCGCATCCACACGAGCGTCTGCAGCAGCGGCTGCTGCAGGAACTCCGCCGAGCGCGCGTACCAGAAGCCGTTTGTGATGGCCGCCTGGACCTGCAGGAACCCGATCGGCGCAAGCGACAGCAGCGCCATCGCCGCAAGTCCGATGTTGAGCGACCAGAAGGCGCCGCCGAGCAGCTTTTCGTCCCAGTAAGCTTTGCGGCCCAGCCCACGCAGGCAGAACAGCATCAAGCCGATGCCGAGCATGCCGTACACACCGAAGAGCGCAGTGTGACCGTGCAGCGGGGTCGTATTGAGGCCCTGCATGTAGTACAGCGCCAGCGGTGGGTTGATCAGGAAGCCGAAGAGGCCGGCCCCGACGAGGTTCCAGAACGCCACCGAGACGAAGAACAGGATCGGCCACTTGTAAGCCGCGACCCAGGGCTTCGCCTTGCTGTGCCGGTAGTTCTCATAGCCTTCGAATCCGATCAGCACGAGCGGGACGACCTCGAGGGCCGAGAATGACGCGCCCAGCGCCAGCACGCCCGTCGGTGTGCCTGCCCAGTACAGGTGGTGGAAGGTGCCCAGCACGCCGCCGGTGAGGAACACCACGGTCGCGAACAGCACCGCGATCGTGGCCAGCTTCACCCGGACCAGCCCGAGCTTGGTGAACAGGAAGGCGATGACCGCCGTGGCAAAGACCTCGAAGAAGCCTTCGACCCAGAGATGGACCACCCACCAGCGCCAGTACTCGACCATCGACAGGTGCGTGTTGCGGCCCCACATGAGGCCGGCGCCGTAGAACAGGCCGATGGCGATCGTCGAGAGGAACAGCAGCATCGTGATTGACCGGCTGTCGTCACGCGCCTTGAGCGCGGGCCACAACGCGCGCCCGACCAGCACCAGCCACAGCATCAGCCCGATGAACAGGAAGATCTGCCAGAAGCGGCCGATGTCGGTGTACTCGTAGCCCTGGTGGCCGAACCAGAAGTTCGCGGTGAGTCCCATCTTCTGCATGACGGCGAACCACTGGCCGCCAAGCGCGCCGACCACGATCACGAGCAGGCAGGCGAACAGGAAGTTCACGCCGAGCCGCTGGAACTTCGGTTCATGGCCCGAAATTGCCGGCGCGATGTAGAGGCCCGTGGCAAGCCACGCTGTAGCGATCCACAGCACCGCGAGCTGCAGGTGCCAGCTGCGCGTCACTGCATACGGCAGGTACTCGGCCAGCGGGAAGCCGTAGAACGCCTGGCCTTCGACCGCGTAGTGCGCGGTGATGCCGCCCAGGATGACCTGCACCACGATCAGTGCCGTGACGATCCAGAAATACTTCGCGGTGGCCTGCATCGACGGTGTCGCGACCAGTGCCTTGAGTGGATCCGTGTCGGGCACTACCGGATGCTCTTCGTCGCGGCGCGTCATCGCGTAGATCCAGACGAGTCCGCCGATGCCGCCCAGCATCACGAGGATACTGATGAACGTCCACATGTACGTCGGTGTGGTCGGTACGTTGCCCACGAGCGGCTCCGACGGCCAGTTGCTGGTGTACGTGATCGTGTTGCCGGGGCGATTCGTGACCGTGGCCCACGATGTCCAGAAAAAGAATCCCATCATGGCGTCGCGACGTGCGGGATCGGGAATCGGGTTTTCGGCAATCGCATACTGCGCGCGCAGCGTGTCGAGTTCCGGGTCGATACCGAAGAGTCCCTTGTAATGCCCGGCGACCTGCTTGATGACGGCAGCGCGATCCTCGGACACCGTGATGATTCCGGTCGCAGGGTCGTAGGTGTTGGTACGCAACTCATCCTGCAGCCGTGACTGCAGCGCAGCCTGCTGACTGCGGTCCATGTCGTCGTACGCCTTGCCGTGGTCGCGTTGCGCCCAGAGTTGCAGCAATCCGACGGCTTCCCGGTGCAGCCAGTCAGCCGACCAGTCGGGGGCCACGTAGGCGCCGTGACCCCAGATCGAACCGACCTGCATGCCACCCATGGTCTGCCAGACTTCGCGACCAGTGTGCAGGTCTTCGAGCGTGAAAAGGGTTTCACCGGACGCGGTCTGCACCGCTTCTGGCATGGGCGGAGCGGCGAGATAAATCTCCCGCCCCATGAAGAGCAGGAGTCCGAAGGAGAGCAGCAGGATCGCTCCCAGGACTTTCCAGAGACGGCTCGTGTCGGTCATCGAATTCACTCCAGTGGCGGCCCGCGCACCTGCGCGCTTGGAGTGAAGCGTGAGCGTGGAGCCAGTCTCGCGCCTTGACCGGGATCAAGCGCACTGGATTGCGGCTAGGGACTTACCGCAAATAGCGCTCGCCAGATGCAGGCAACCGATTCGGTACGTCTCCCGCGCCTTGGAAAGGCAGAAACGCACGCCGCTGTAGGCTGACGATCCGGGCCCTTCCCCCGAGCTTGGTAAGGCAGCCACGCGCTCGGGGAGTGTCCCGGCGGGGCAGCCGTGCCAGTGGTCGATCCGGTGCCGTTCCCCTCGCTTGGAAAGGCAGACACGCGCGCGGGGGAAGGCCCCGGCTCAACCACCCGCGAGACCGCGCCTGAGCGAATTCCCGCCAAAGCCGGGAATTCGCACGGCGCAAGCGGCTGCCCAAAGCGCGCACATCGGCCGCGGATTCTCGCTCTAACAGTTCGATGCGCCGTGCGAGTTGACGGCCCTCCGGCCGGCAACTCGCTCAGGCGCGCCACATCAGGCTGACGATCCGGGACATTCCCCGAGCGCGTGTCTGCCTTTCCAAGCTCGGGGGAATGTCCCGGATCGTCAGCCTACAGCGGCGCGCGTTTCTGCCTTTCCAAGGCGCGGGAGACGTACCGAATC
>JANNGT010000402.1:0-4056 GCA_031404015.1 Gammaproteobacteria bacterium
GGTAGTACGAACCATAGACGCCACGAGCGTAGTTCGTGTAGTCCGAGATCGACTGCGCTTCGCGTGTCAAGTACGCACCCGCATAGACGAGGTCCAGGGGGCCAACCTTGCCCGTGATCGTCAGCGCGGTATTGATGAACTCGTCTTCAGTTGTACCATTGTTGAAGATCGTCACTTGCAGCGGCTTCAACTTCTGAGTCGAGTTGGTGCAGTCAGCGGTCGCACCGCAGCCCGACTCCGAACCGTTCGGGTGCTGGTAGAACACGCCTTCGCCTTCGATCTTCTGGTACGCGATCGCGAGCAGGGCATCCCAGTCGTCGACGATCTGCCACTTGAGGCTGGCGCGGGCGCCGTTGTACTCGGCTTCGTTGATGTCCTTGTCGGCGATGTTGCTGTTGTTGATCGCCACCGAGTCCGCCGGAACGACGCCGCCAGTGCGCTGAACGAAGCCGAGGTCGGTACCGCGCCGCGTGAACGTGCTCTCGACGTTGTCGATGTAACCGCCGCGCTTGTCGTGATAGGCCACGAGACGCAGCGCCAGCTTGTCATCAATCAGGGGCATGTTGAGCATGCCCTCGACGTTATAGCTCTCGGAGCCGCCGGACGTCGTAGCGAGGCCGGTCTTGACGTTGGCCGACATCTCGTTGAATTGCGGCTTGTTGGTGATGTACCGCAGCACGCCTGCTTGCGCGCCGGCGCCGAACAGGGTGCCCTGCGGACCGGTCAGCACTTCGATACGTTCGAAGTCGGCCGCGTAAACGTCCAGGTTGCGTCCCGGCACTTGCGTCGACTGGTCATCGAGGTACACCGCGACGTTCGGCCACGGGCCGTTGGTGCCAGACCCCTGGGTGCCGAGTGTGCCGAGGTTGAGGCCTCGCATGTAGATGTTAGTCTGGCCAGGGCCGAGGGTGGCCGTTGTCACGCTGGGCAGGAACTTCACGAATTCTTCAATCGTCGTGACGTTCAACTGGCGGAGGGTTTCCCCAGTCATCGCCGTAATTGAAAGCGGGACGTCCTGCAGGTTCTCTGCACGGCGCTGTGCCGTGACGACCACTTCTTCGAGACCTCCGGACGTTGTCTGCGCCAGGACGAGTTGAGCCGGGCTGGCGGCGAGTACGGCGGCTACCGCTGATGCGAGTCTGTAATTCATGCTGGATCGAACCCCCAGAGTTCGTGTTGTCTACGCAACGACCCCGCTGCAGGAGCCGCCGCCCTTTTTGAATCCCGGTCATCCGGCAGGCCGAACAACCGAGTCGCCCCCGACCTTAACAAGAGCAATGCGTTGCCGTCCACACTTTGATCATCTTAAAAAAGCATTAACCGGACCTTAAAAAAAGCATTGTAGCTTCTGTGGCGAATGCGCCACGCTTGTCGGGTCGGCAAAGTGTGGCAGCGCCGCCCCGGCGCCCGATAATTCGCGTTCGGTAATAGACGCAGTGGGGTCCCATGATCGACAAAGTCCGCATCGACCGCCGGTGGCTGCCCCTGAACGCGCTGCGAGCGTTCGAAGGCGTTGCCCGCTACGGCAGTTTTACCGGGGCGGCCAGTGCGCTCAGCATCGCCCAGAGCGCGCTGTCCCGACACGTCATTTCGCTCGAGAACCTGATCGGCGTAAAGCTGTTCGAACGCCGGCCTCATTCGCTGGTTCTGACTGCCGCCGGCGAACACCTGCTGCCCGTCGTGTCGCGCTCTTTTGATCGACTCGAGCACGCAATCGACGAGATCCGTGACTCGCGCACGCCGCGGCTGCGCACGCTGCGCGTGCAGATGCCGCCGAGCTTCGCCGCGCACATGATGGTGCCGTTGCTGCAGGACTTCCGCGCCGACCACCCGGAAGTCGAGATCGACCTCGTCAGCCCGTCTGGCATCGGGCCGCCTGCGGCGGACGTCGACATCGCGGTGCTGTATTCAAGGCCTTCGGTGACGGAGCGTGTCAGCGACTTGCTGTGGCCGGTGCGCCTCGGCCTGGTGTGTCATCCGGAGGTGGCTGCACGGCACGTCGGCAAGAACCTCGAAAGCTTCGTGCGCGACAACGAACTCGTGCACATGCGCGTCGAGGGCTTGCCGCGCCGGCATTTCTGGTCGCAGTTGGTGCGGCACGCGGGCCTGCACGGCCTGGACGTTGAACGTGGCCTGGTGTTCGACACGGAGATTCTGACGGTGCAGTACGTGTTGAGCGGCTCGGGCGTCGCGCTGGTCGACCTGGACCTGTTCCACGACCACCTCACTGCGGGCCGCCTGGTGCAGCCGCACGATTTCACGTTCAACGATGGCTTTGGTTACTACCTCGTCACGGATCCCGAGGCGTTGAGCGACACCGCCACCGCGCTATTTCGCTCGTGGCTCATCGAACAGTTTGGTCCGGGCGCCAACAGGGCACCGGCCAGCGTGGCGGATACGAACGCCGACGCCAACACGCCTGGAGTCCATCGCGCATGAGTGAAATCGAATCGAGCAGTCCGCGGCGCGGCACAGGCCGCCGGCGACCGGCCGGCTCGGCGTCGGCAGCGCCCGTGCCCGAGCGCTCGCGCGCCTACCGCAAGATGGTCAATCCGTTTGAGAACCCGCGCATTTACTCGGACGACCAGGTCGCGGCGATTCACGTCGCGGCGCTGACGCTGCTCGAAAGCCAGGGCATGAAAGTGCTGTCGCCGATCGCGTTGCAGCGCTACAAGCAGGCGGGTGCCACCGTCGACGAGGCGACGCAGGTGGTGCGCATCGACCGTGGGCTGGTCGCGAAGGCGCTTGCCACGACGCCGAGCATGTTCACGTTCCAGGCGCTCGACCCGGAGTTCAACACGCCGGTCGGGGGCAAGCACGTCTGCCTGGCGCCGACGTCCGGCCCGCCGAACATCATGGACATCCACGGTGGCCGTCGCGCCGGCACGTTCGTGGACTTCTGCAACCTGATGAAGCTGTCGCAAAGCTTCGACGTGATCCACACGCTGGGCGGTGCGGTCGAGCCGCAGGACGTGCCCGTGCACGTGCGGCATTTCGAGACCACGCGCTCGATGCTGCTGCTCTCCGACAAGACGCCGTTCATCTTCTCGCGCGGTTCGAAGCAGATTGCGGATTGCTTCGAACTCATCCGCATCGCGCACAAGATCAGCCCGGAGGAATTCAAGCAGAAGCCCTACGTGTGGACGGTGATCAACACCAACTCGCCGTTGCAGCTCGACATCCCGATGGCCGAGGGCATCATCGACTTCGCCGAAGCGGGGCAGGTGTTGATCATCACGCCGTTCACGCTGGCCGGTGCCATGGCTCCGGTGACGATCACGGGTGCGCTGACGCTGGCGCATGCCGAGGCGCTGGCTGGCATCACGCTGGCACAGAGCGTGCGACCGGGCACGCCTATCCTGTACGGCAGCTTCACCTCGAACGTCGACATGAAGTCGGGTTCGCCTGCGTTCGGCACGCCCGAGTACGCCAAGGCCGCATTCGGCGCAGGACAGTTGGCACGCTACATCAAGGTGCCCTGGCGTTCGTCGAGCGCCACCGCCTCGAATGCACCCGACGCGCAGGCCGCGTACGAGGCGCAGATGAGCCTGTGGGGCGCGTTGATGGGCGGCGCCAATTTCATGCTGCACGCAGCCGGTTGGGTCGAGGGCGGCCTCTCAACGTCGTACGAGAAGTTCATCATGGACGTGGAGATGCTGCAGATGTTCGCCGAGGTGTTCCAGCCGGTGGGCGCCGAAGTGTCGGACATGGCAGTCGAGGCCATCGCGGAAGTCGGGTACGGCGGGCACTTCTTCGCCTGCGGTCACACGATGGAGCGGTACCGCACGGCGTTCTATACGCCGCTGATCTCCGACTGGCGCAACTACGGCGCCTGGTCGAACGATGGCTCGAAGACCGCGACCGAGCGGGCGAACACGGTGTACCAGGAGACCCTGGCGCGTTACGTCGCGCCCGAGCGCGACCCGGCCCTGGCCGAGGAACTGAATGTGCACGCGGAGGACCGGCCATGAAAAAAAGCACGATCGCCTCCCTCGCCCTGCTGGGCATGGGGGCTCGCCGCCGCCGGTGCCGCTGGCGGCTGGTGGGTCGCCAACA
>JANNGT010000403.1:0-3971 GCA_031404015.1 Gammaproteobacteria bacterium
AAGGCAGGGTCGTCCCACGCGTTCACCACGCCCTGGCGTTTGACTCGCGCCGCGAAGGCCTCCGGCAACGCCGCCTGCAGTTCTGGCATCAGCGGTCCCTGTACGTTGACGTTCGTCTCTTGGCTGGACGTGAGCACCACGGGCATACCTGTGCCGGCAGCGAATCGGGCGAGGATCATGACGTTGCGTTGCAGGAGTTCAAGCGGCGTTGAACTGGCCCAGGTGTTGGTTCCGACCTGGTGGTCGATCAGGATGATGGCAGTGTCATTGAGATTGAAGATTTTCATCGAGTCCTCCGTCCGGTGAGAAATCGCATGTTGAGAAATAGCAGCCTGGAGAGCTGGATATGGTGCCAAGTGTCGTACGACGCTTTTAACTCGAACGCACGGTACCGGTGAGGATGACCAAGCGTCCAGAGACCTTGGGGTCAGGAAGCGCAAGTTCAGTCGCGGAGGTGTGCATTCCGACTAACCCCTAACCTCCAACCCCTTCCTTCACGCTTTCGGCAGCGTGACGCCTTTCTGTCCCTGGTACTTGCCGCCACGGTCCTTGTACGACGTCTCGCAGACTTCGTCCGATTCGAAGAACAGCATCTGTGCGACGCCTTCGTTAGCGTAGATCTTCGCGGGCAACGTCGTCGTGTTCGAGAACTCGAGTGTCACATGCCCTTCCCATTCAGGTTCGAGCGGCGTCACGTTGACGATGATGCCGCAACGCGCGTACGTCGACTTGCCGAGGCACACCGTGAGCACGCTGCGCGGAATGCGGAAGTATTCGACGGTGCGCGCGAGCGCGAACGAATTGGGCGGGATGATGCAGACCGGACCGTCGAAATCGACGAACGAGCCGTGATCGAAGTCTTTCGGATCGACGATCGTCGAGTTGATGTTCGTGAAGATCTTGAATTCCGCGGCGCAGCGCACGTCGTAGCCGTAGCTCGACGTGCCGTACGAAACGATGCGCTGCCCGTCGGCCACGCGCACCTGCCCCGGTTCGAACGGTTCGATCATGCCGTGACTCGCAGCCATGCGGCGGATCCAGCGGTCTGCTTTGATGCTCACGGCTTGGTGCTCACGATCAGGTGTCCTCGACGGTTATCGTGGGGAAACCCGTCGCGGTCCCAGCCGCGACGGAAAGCCTGGCCGCCGTGCGGCGTGCCGTGTCCAGGTAAGCGGCGCCGATGCGACTGGTCGGATCGGCGATGACCGTGGGCCGGCCGTTGTCGGTTTCTGCACGGATGCGGATGTCGAGCGGCAGCTGCCCCAGCAGCGCCACGCCGCACTGCTCCGCCATGCGCGCACCGCCACCGCTGCCGAAAACAGGTTCTTCGTGTCCGCAGTTGGAACACACGTGTGCGCTCATGTTCTCGACGATGCCGAGCACCGGCACGTTGACCTTCTGGAACATGCGCAGGCCCTTGCGCGCATCGAGTAGTGCGATGTCCTGCGGCGTCGTGACGACCACTGCGCCACTGACCGGCACACGTTGCGACAGCGTGAGCTGGATGTCACCCGTGCCGGGCGGCATGTCGACGATCAGGTAATCGAGTTGGCCCCAGTCGGTGTCGTTGAGCAGCTGCTGCAAGGCCTGCGTGACCATCGGCCCACGCCAGACCATCGGCTGCTCTTCTTCGATCAGGAAGCCGATCGACATGACCTTCACGCCGTGCGCCTCGAGCGGCTGCAAGCGCTTGCCGTCCTGGCTGACCGGTCGTTGGCCCTGCAGGCCCATCATCCGCGGCTGGCTTGGGCCGTAAATATCGGCGTCCAGCAGGCCAACCCGGGCGCCGTCGAGTGCCAGCGCCAGGGCCAGGTTCACGGCGGTCGTGGACTTGCCTACGCCGCCCTTGCCCGAGGCGACGGCGATGACGTTGCGGATCCCGGGCAATGGCTGCAACTGGCCTTGGGCGGGGTGCGCCACGACGCTCCAGCCCACCGTCGCCGTCGCCTGTTCCAGGCCGGGCTCGGTCTGCAGCAGGGTCTGCAGTGTTGCCGCCAGCTCGGCCGCGTAATGGCCAGTCGGGAAGCCCAATTCCACCTCCACGAGGGGGTGGCCGCCTGTCAACCGAACGGACTTCACAGCTTTGGCGGCTGCCAGGGGCATCCCAAGGTACGGTTCGACATAATTCCCCACCAGGAGGCGGGCACGGGCGAGAAGTTCGTCCTGCATTCGGGGGTCCATCAAACCAGTGGGAGCGGCATGCGCCGACGGCCGGAGATTGTAGCGGAAACAGGCAACCCTCAGCGTCGGCCCGGCAGCCCGCTGAGCGCTGCGCCGGCGTGGCATAATCCTGCTCTTCAAGGCGCCACCGGTGGCGTCGGTGCGACGTTGACCCCGACACCGGACGAGCACAGTCCCCGCCCGTGACGAACCGATGATTCAACGACGTCACCCATGAGCTTCTTCACGAACCTGCGCGCCGACCGCTTGATCGCCGAGATCAAGGCCGCCGACGGCAAGGACGGGCATAAACCCACGCTCGAAAAACTCGTGCGCCTTGGTCCGTCTGCGATCCCGCGTGTGCTCGACGCGCTGGCAAGCGCAGACAAGCAGGAAACGAACGGCTTCGTCGCCGTGCTCACGGCGCTGCTGGATCACAAGACATTCGCGCTGGTGGCCGCGGGGCTGACGGGTGGCAACCAGCGCACCGTCGCGGGCGCAGCAGCGGCGCTGTCGAGCTCGCGCAACTATCCTCCCAGCCTGTTGTTTTCACTGCTCGACCAGCCCGACATGCCCAAAGGCACGATCGTCGGCGTGCTCGCTGCGCAGAAGACCCGGCTCAGCGCGCGCGACCTGCTGATGCGCGCCTACAGCCAGGATGCGGCCGAGAAAGCAGCGATGTTCCGCATGGTGGCCGACATCGCGGACGCGACGCTGCTGCCCGAACTGCTGAGCCGTGTGGAGGGCAAGGACCCGATCGCGCGCACGCACATCATCAACATCCTGGCGCGCTTCAACCGCCCGGAAGTGGCGGCAGCCCTGCAACGGCAGTTGAAGGACCCGAGCAAGTTCGTGCGCCAGGCCGTGCTGAACGCGCTTGCAGGCTTCGGCAGCAATGTCGACGTGGGGCTGCTGTGCGAAGTCCTGCGCGATCCCGACGTCGAGACGCAGCAGAAGGCGATTGCAGCCGTCGTGCGCGCCAACCACCCCGACACGATGCGTTACCTGATCATGGTGTTGCGCGACGAGGACGAGAACGCGCGCCGCGCCGCGGTCGAGGTCCTCAACGAGATCGGCACCGCGGCGCACGTGAAGGAATTGCTGCAGTCGATCAAGGACGACGACTGGTGGGTGCGCAGCCGCGCCGCCGACGCGCTCGCGAAGATCGGCGGGCCGCGCGTGATCGAGGCCGCGCTCGAACTGATCCGCGACCAGGACGAGGACGTGCGCCGCGCGGCGATCGAGATCCTGAACCAGACCAAGGACGAGCGGGCTGTTGGCTACCTGATCGAAGCCACGCGTGATACCGACTGGTGGGTGCGCGAACGCGCGGTCGACGCGCTCGCCGAGATCGGCAGCCCGCGCGCGCTGCCGACCCTGCTCGACCTGCTGCGCGACGGCGACGAACGATCGCTGCCCACCATCGTGCGCGCCATCGGCAAGCTTGGTGATCCGGCGTCGATCTCAAAGCTGATGCCGCTGCTCGAAAACCCGTCCAAGGAAGCGCGCCTCGAAGTGATCACGGCGCTGGCACGCCTCGTCGACGACAGCACGGCCGATGTCGTGCGGGCGCGGCTCGAATCGTTCGGCGGCGAGTCAGCCGACCCCACCGTGAGCCATGCCGCGATGCGCGCCGTCGAAGACATGGATGCGCGCTTCTCGTCGGGTGTACGCGACGCGCAGAAAGGCGCGGCTCGCATGGCCGAGCCGTCGCGAACCCTGCTGACGGAGAGTCGGCCGGATCTGGATGGCCTCGCGCGCCAGGCGGCGCCGGCGCAACGGCTGGACATTTCCGCACTTAAGCCTGGCGA
>JANNGT010000404.1:0-5705 GCA_031404015.1 Gammaproteobacteria bacterium
TATCGACTGCGGCAATCGCAGGCTGTGTGATCAGGCAAAAGAGCACGGCGATAAGTCGCGCCGCCGCACGTGTGGCTACGTTACCAAGCATTCGCATGTTCCCCCGGTTGCGAGCGGTGCAGCTTAGCTCACGGAGCGGCGACCTGCCGAATCCCACACGGCGTCGAATAGTGGCGCGTCGCCGAGCGTCGGCGGTGCCACTCACCAACCGGCTCGTTGCCCTGCGAGCTGCGGCAGAACCGAGCTGGTTCGGCGAGGAAAGTCGCACCGTGCAACTCGGCGGGCTGATCGGAATGCCGTCGTGCGCAAGCTCGGTGCCGATCTGTGGGAAAGCCGAGTACGCATGCAGGACGGCATGGCACGCAAGAAGCACAATCCGCACGTTGACAGTGATTTCGAGGACTTCCTCGGCGAGGAGGGCCAGCTTGAGGGTGCGACTGCAATTGCCATCAAGCGCGTGCTCGCGTGGCAGATCGCGCAGGCGATGAAAGATGAAAAGTTTCCCAGGCAGAACTCGTGCGCCGCATGAAGACGAGCCGGGCGGTGATTTACCGGTTACTCGGTGCCGACGATCCATCGGTCACGCTGTTGACGATCAGTCGCGCTGCCGCGGCGTTGGGTCGGAATGTGTGTGTGCAATTTGCGGCCTGGGATTCGCTTTTCGAACGCGTAAATACGAGTCCTGGGTTTGCCACGATTGACGGATTCGGGCACTCTGAACAGGTGACCGCGTTCCTGAGCAGAGTCCGTGAACGAGGCCCACGATTGTGGGGCGTACGGCTATTGCTTGGCGTTTCACTGCTTGGGCTGCTCTTTGCCGGGGTCTGGCAGGGAGAGATCCACTCCCACGACAACGGCGCAGCGGCTCATTCGCACGCGCACGATTTCGATTCGAGCGAGCAGGATTCGGGGTCCGGCGATTCGGCGCCCGAGCCGCTGCATTTCCATGACGCAGCAGTCTCGGTCGTAATGCTCGGTCCCCCAATGCAGGGAACCGAACTGCCGAAGCTGTCCGCGGCCTGGGTGCCCGACGACTCAGCGGTCCGCGCACCGCCACCCTCCTTCAACGCGCCCCACCGACCTCCCATCGCCTGACGTCCGCTGAATCGGCCTGCCGTCGTTACGGCGGGCGTTCGCGTTCGTTCAGTCGATGGAGGTATCAGCGTGTTCCTGCGATCCGTATGGGCTTTGGCATTGGCCGGGGCGTTTGCATCGTCACCAATGGCCGATGCTTCGTCATTGACGATGAACGATGCGGTTGACCGTGCGGTGGCCGGCAGTCCCGCGATGGGTGCTGAGCGAGCTGCCATCAATGCCGCCGAACAACAGGCGCGACTCGATGCCCTGACGCCTCCGATAACGGTGGGCGGGGAGATGGAGAACTTCGCCGGCACCGGCAACCTCAGCGGCTTTGATGACGCTGAATTCACCCTGCGCGTCGGTAAGACCTTCGAACTCGGTGGCAAGCGTGAGGCCCGGCAGGCCCTCGGAGCCTCCAGGGTCGCGTTGCAGGGCAACGAACTCGAACGTCGACGGCTCGATGTCGTGACGCAGGCCAAACATCGCTTTCTCGAGGTCGTCGCCCAGCAGTCACGCCTCACTCTCGCCGAGGAGGAGGCCGCACTCGCGAATGAAACCCGCGAAGCTGTCGCCTACCGAGTCAAGCGGGGAGCCAGCCCCGAGGCGGACCTGCCGCTGGCTGATCTCGCCGTCGCCCGCGCGGAACTGGAGCAGGAAGATGCTGAGCACGAGCTCGAGAGCGCGCGCGTTGCGCTTTCGGTGCTGTGGGGCGAACGAGCCCCGTCCTTCACCCGCGCCGCAGGCTCGATGGACACCGTGCCGGACTTACCTGCGTTCGAGTCTCTGACCCAACGCCTCGAATCGAACCCGGACCAGCAGATGTTCGCGCTGGAGGCAGCGCGGCTCGATGCGCAGCGCCGCTCCGCTGAAGCGAGCCGCAAGCCGGACCTGTCCGGCACGGTCGGCGTACGCCGACTGGAAGCATTCGACGACCAGGCGCTCGTCATGTCGATAGCGTTGCCGATCGGCCTTGGGCAACGCTCGGACCTGGCGCTAGCGCGCGGCCGCGCGGAACTGGAAAGCCTCGAGGGACGACGCAAGGCTGTCGAGCTCGAACGCTACCAGGAGTTGTTCGCGCGGTACCAGGAGCTCCGGCACGCGGGACACGAGTTCGAGGCCCTGCGCGATCGGATGATTCCCGCCGCAGAGCGCGCAGTCACGCTGGCTCGGCGCGGCTACGACGAAGCACGCTATTCGTTCCTGCAGGTCGCCACTGCTCGCAACGTGCTGCATTCGCTGCAAAGAGAGCGCATCGGCGCCGCAACCCGCTATCACCGTCTGCTGGCCGACATCGAGCGGGCCACGGCCGTCTCCGGAGTCACCGCCCCATGAACGCACGCTTCATTCCTGTCCTGATCTTCACCGCGCTGCTGCTCGGCGCATGCGGAGCCAAAGAGCGCGCTCATGTAGACGAGCCCGCTCACAAAGACGAGCCCGCCGACAAACACGGCGCCGCTGCCGCCGACTTCGAGCGTGGCCCGCACAACGGCCGCCTGTTGCGCGATGGCGACTTCGCCCTCGAAGTCACCATCTTCGAGACGGGTGTACCGCCGCAGTTCCACCTCTATGCGTACCGCAACAATGAAGCGCTGCCAGCGCAGGACATCAAGGCGACCATCGAGCTGTCGCGCCTCGGCGGCAAAGTGGATCGGTTCGAATTCAGGCCCGACGGCGATCACCTCGTGGGCAATGGCACGGTGGTGGAGCCGCACTCGTTTGACGTGACCGTGACGGCTCGCCACGGTGACCGCGAGCACCGCTGGACCTACGAGTCATACGAGGGACGCACCAGCATGCCGGCTGCCGTCGCCGAGGCGGCTGGCGTGACGATCGAGCAGGCTGGTCCCGCGGTCATTCGCAACGACACGCGCCTGATGGGGCGGGTCGTGCTGAACGGTGATCGCTTTGCCGCGGTGAAGGCCCGCTTTCCCGGACCCGTGCAGTCGGTGCACGTGAACATCGGCGACACGGTCCGCTCCGGGCAGGCCCTGGCGGTGGTCGAGAACCGCGACAGCCTGCGCAGCTACACCGTTGCCGCACCGATCAATGGCGTCGTGCTGGCACGGCACACGAACGTGGGCGACGTCGCGGGTGACGAGCCGCTGTTTGAGATCGCTGACCTGTCGGAGCTCTGGCTCGAACTGCATGCATTCGGTGAAGACGCAGCGCGACTGCGCAGTGGACAGTCGGTGCGGCTCGAGGCTGTGGCAGACGGCAAAGCTGTCGACACGAAGTTACAGCGCGTGCTCCCGCTGGCCAGCGCAACCAGCCAGACCGTCGTCGCTCGCGCGCTCCTGCCCAACACTCAGGGCGAGTGGCGGCCCGGCATGGCGGTGAACGCGCGGGTGACCCTGGCGGAGCGTCAAGTGCCACTCGCCGTCAAGACGGCCGGGTTGCAGCGCTTTCGCGATTTCACGGTGGTCTTCGCGCAGGTCGGCGACACCTACGAGGTGCGGATGCTGGAACTGGGGGAGCGAGATGGCGATTGGGTGGAGGTGCTCGGCGGAATCGAGCTTGGAACACCCTACGTGGTCGAGCAGAGCTTCCTGATCAAGGCGGACATCGAGAAGTCCGGCGCCAGCCACGACCACTGAGGGCGCCAACACCATGCTCGAAAAAATCATTCGATACTCCATCGCGCAACGCTGGCTGGTGCTGGTCCTGGCCCTCGCGCTGGCCGGGCTTGGAGTCTGGAACTACACGCGCCTGCCCATCGACGCGACACCCGATATCACCAACGTCCAGGTGCAGATCAACACGGAAGCCCCGGGCTACTCGCCGCTCGAGGCTGAGCAGCGCCTGACTTTCCCGATCGAGACCGCCCTGGCCGGATTGGCCCGGATTGACTACACGCGTTCGATCTCGCGCTACGGACTCTCGCAGGTGACCGTCGTTTTCGAGGACGGGACTGACATCTACTTCGCCCGGCAACAGGTTGCGGAGCGGTTGCAGCAAGCGAAAAGCCAGCTCCCACCGGGGAGCGAGCCGGTCCTCGGACCCGTGGCCACGGGTCTTGGCGAAATCTTCATGTACACGGTGGAATCACTGCCGGGCTCGGTCGGACCGGATGGCAAACCCTGGTCGCCAACGGACCTGCGCACGTTGCAGGACTGGGTGGTGCGCCCGCAATTGCGTCACCTGGAGGGGGTCACCGAGGTCAACACGGTCGGCGGCCACGTTCGACAGATCCATGTCACACCCGATCCCACGCGACTGGCGGCGTACGGTGTGGGGATGCGCGATTTGATGGAGGCCATTGCTCGCAGCAATGACAACGCCGGGGCGGGCTACATCGAACGCAGTGGCGAACAGTACCTGGTGCGTGTGCCGGGACAAGTCGGCGCGCCCGACGAACTTCGCGACATCGTCGTTGCTCATCGCGACGGCGTGCCGATCCGATTGCGTGAAATGGCCGAGGTCGTGGAGGGAAGCGAGTTGCGCACCGGCGCGGCAACCGAGAACGGCCGCGAGATCGTGCTCGGCACCGTGTTCATGCTCGTCGGCGAGAACAGTCGTGCCGTTGCGCGTCGTTCCGCGACGCGACTGGAGGAGGTCAATGCGAGCCTTCCGGAGGGAGTGGTCGCAACCCCAGTCTACGACCGTACGGCACTCGTCGATCGAACCATCGCCACGGTCCGCACCAACCTGATCGAAGGCGCGTTGCTGGTGATCGCGGTGCTGTTTGCGCTGCTTGGCAACCTGCGTGCCGCCCTGATCACCGCGGCGGTCATTCCGCTCACCATGCTGATGACCATTACCGGCATGGTGCAGAACCGGATCTCGGCCAACTTGATGAGCCTCGGTGCGCTCGACTTCGGGCTGATCGTCGACGGGGCGGTGATCATCGTCGAGAACTGTTTGCGCCGTTTTGGTGAAACACAACATCGGCTCGGGCGGATCCTGACGCGGGACGAGCGCTTCGAGGTTGCAGCCAGCGCGTCTGCCGAAGTCATGAAACCCAGCCTGTTCGGCGTACTGATCATCACGGCGGTGTACTTGCCGGTCTTCGCCCTGACGGGCGTCGAGGGAAAGATGTTCCATCCCATGGCATTCACCGTGGTCATCGCGCTGACCGCCGCCATGCTGCTCTCACTGACGTTCGTTCCCGCCGCCGTCGCCCTGTTCATGACGGGCCCGGTCACGGAGAAAGACAACCGGCTGATGGCGCGCATCAAGTCGTGGTACCGGCCGGTGCTCGAACGGGCACTCGACCATCGTGTTGCAGTCCTGGCGACCGCCATCGTGCTTGTGGTTGCGAGCGGACTATTGGCGACCCGGCTTGGGAGCGAGTTCGTCCCGAGTCTGGACGAGGGCGACATTGCACTGCACGCCCTGCGAATTCCTGGAACGGGGCTCGAACAGGCGATCGGCATGCAAACCTCGCTCGAGGCACGCATCAAGGAGTTCCCGGAGGTGGACAAGGTCTTCGCCAAGATCGGCACCGGGGAGGTGGCGACGGACCCGATGCCACCCTCGGTGGCCGACACCTTCATCATGCTCAAGGATCGCTCCGAATGGCCGGATCCGCGTGACATGGTTGTAGCCGGCGAGCGTCAATTGATGGCGCAGCGCGTCGGCGCCGAATTTCGCGCCTTGCTTGAAATAGAAAGTGTTGGCAGTGATGA
>JANNGT010000405.1:0-5346 GCA_031404015.1 Gammaproteobacteria bacterium
AACCTGCCGGCCCTGCTCGATCGCCTCGCCGCGCACGACAATTCGTACGTCGAGGTCATCGTGTGCCGCACGCAGGATGGACCGTATTCGCAGGAGCACGGCGAACGCGTGCGCTGGCTCGCGGCGGCGGCCGGTTCGACCATCCCCGAGATGTGGCGCGACGGCATCCTCGCTGCCAGGGGCCAGTTTGTCGCCTTGCTGACCGGCCATTGCGTACCGTCGCCCGGTTGGCTCGATGCTCTGCTGAGGCTGGAGATGCCGCCGGAGGTCGCTGGCGTCGGAGGTTTCTTCATTGACCCTCCTGATGCCTCTGCGCTGGACCGCGCCATCTACCTGCTCCGGTACGCGGCGTACTCGAAGCCGGTCGTGGTGCCCTCGAGCCCTGATCTGGCGGCGGACAACGCCGTCTACCGCCGCGCAGATATCCTCGCCTGTCACGAGCTTCTGCCGCAGGGCTTCTGGGAGCCCGAGTACCATCGCCAGTTCGCGGCGCGGGGCCTGCGACTGACGCTCGAGCCGTCGCTACTGGTCGAGCACCGTAATCGCTACACAGCGGCACAGTTCGCCGCGCAGCGGCGCGTGCACGGCTGTCACTTCGGGCGGGATCGTGCACGACGCAGAAACGTCGCCACGCGCCTCGCCTACCTCGCCGCCACGCCTGCGGTCCCGTTTGTGCTGCTGACGAAGGTGATCGGCCGCGCGCGCCGGTTCGAGTTGCTGGGGAAGTTGCGCCCCGCAGTGTTGGCCTGGCTCGGCTTCCTATGCGCCAACTGGGCGCTGGGCGAGGCCCGGGGCGTCGCACAAGCCTTTGGCCGGAGTAACCACCCGTGAGCAATGCCGCAACCATGCCGTCCATCTCGGTCGTCATGCCCATGTACAACGCGGCTCGACACATCGAGCGCTGCCTCGCGCCCCTGCTTGCAATGCTCGAGGCCGGGGAGATCGCCGAGGTGATCGTGGTCAGTGATTGCTCGCCTGACGAATCCGATGACATCGTCCGACGGCATCCGCGTGTGCACCTGATGCGCACCGAGCGTCAGGGCGGGCCCGGCGCGGCCCGCAATCTGGGTGTCGGTGCGGCGCGCAGCGAATTCGTCTGGTTCGTGGACTCGGATGTCGTGGTGGCCGCGGATGCGGCGCGCGTGCTGGGCGCTACCCTGCGTGCGAACGAAGTCGCCGCCGTGATGGGTTCCTACGACGATGCACCGGCGGCGGACAACTTCCTGTCGCAGTATAAAAATCTCGTGCACCACTACTACCATCACCGCGGCCGGCGCGAGGCCTCGACCTTTTGGGCCGGTTGCGGCGCGGTTCGCCGCAGCGTATTCACGGCAGTCGGTGGCTTCGATGTGGTCAATTACCGCCAGCCTTCGATCGAAGACATCGAACTCGGCTACCGGATCCGCGCGGCCGGCGGACGCATCCTGCTGGCACCTGAACTGCAGGGTAAGCACCTCAAGGAATGGCGCCTGGGCAACCTGCTCCACACGGAGATCTTTCGACGTGCCCTGCCGTGGTCGCGTCTCATGTTGTCACGACGTGACGTACCGGACGACCTGAACATCGGCAAGGGGGAGCGCATCAGGGCGGCGCTCGCGATTGCGTTGCTCGGCTCTTCTACCGCAGCAATCGTCGGACTCGTGCCAGCCGGGCTGCCCGCGGCATTTCTCGCGGCGTCGCTGGTGGCCGGAGCGGATTTACTCAAATTCTTCGTCAGGTCGCGCGGCGCGCTGATGGCCGCGGGCGCGTTCCTGTACCACCAGGTTTATTACCTCTATAGCTCGGGCGCCTATGCGTTGGCGCTGGCGGAACGACTCCTGGCGCCGATCGCCGCAAAACGAAATTGACTAGCGGTAGTCCCGCAGAAACTCGATCAGTGCGCGGCGCTCGATCGGGTCGACCACCCTGCCAGTCATCATGCGGGAGCCCGGCAGGAACGCGTTTGGATCGCTGAGAAAGGCGTCCAGGCGAGCTTCAGTCCATGGCGTGCCGTCGCCCTGCAGCGCCGGCGAATACCGGAAGCCGGCCACAGAACCGGCGCTACGACCAACGATGCCGCGCAACGTCGGCGCTGGCGAGTTTGATGGTGCCGCCGCGCTTTCATGACAGGCCCGACAGCGCTCGAAAATCACGGAACCGACTGGGGGCGACTTGTCTGGCGCGAGTACGACGACGTCGTATTCGTCCGTCCACAGCAGGATTCGGCCATCGGCGCCCTCGGCCAGGTCCCGGACCTCGCGCTGGACCGACAACGGCTCTACGTACAGGACCCGATCAGCCCGCGTGCGCAGCCGATAGAGATTCTGGGGCCGCAGGGATCCGACCAGCAGGTCACCGCGCCAAGCCGGGAAGAGTCCCGCTCGGACCTGTATCAAGCTCGAGATTGCGATCGAAGGTACGAAGGCGTGCACCGGCTCGACGTACGTCCCGTGGTTCCGTGCGTTTGGTGCCAACGGCCAGTACGGTTGCCCATAGTTCGTGCCGTATGTCGCCAGCGGCCAACCATAATTGGCACCGCCCACGAGCACGTTGATCTCGTCGCCGCCCTGGGGTCCATGTTCCGTCGACCATATGCGTTGGTCATTGTCCACCACGAGACCTTGTGGATTGCGATGACCCCTGGAGAACAGTCGGCTTCCCCCAACGGTATCCAGCAAGTGAACCTTGCCATAAGCGTTGTCGTCCAGCTGCGCCGTCGGCGGGCCCTCGAGACCGCTCAGCCCATGGTCGCCGACGGTCAGCAGCAGTCCGTCACCGAGCCACGCCAGCCGGCCGCCAGTCTCGGCATCGTCGAAGCCGCCGCTCGGCTGCAGGCATGGCCACGTCTCAAACACCGTCCGCCAGCGCCCCGCTGGCACCGTTGGGGCAAGCGTCTGCGAGTCGACCTCCGCCACTGAAACGCGCAACGTGAAGCAGCGCGCGTCGCGGTTCCATGACTGGTGGGCAACGAAAACTTTTGTCAGTGCGCCCTCGACATGGAGCGCCAAGTCCGTCACACGCAGCCGCAGGGGCCGCTTGGGGTCCTCCTGATCCGCAAGGAACGCCGCTCGATCCATCGGCGCACCCAGCGCGAGCCTGCGCGATGCGAGCTGCTGCTTGTCGTGCCAGCTCAATTCATAGAACGTTCCATCGCCGGTCACGAGCAGGAAGCCCGCCCCCAGTGGCTCGATCGCTCCTCCGTCGACGGGCGGGGGCGTAACGAGACCTCGGTGGTACGTCATCGTGACTTTGCCCAGCGCTGTGGGCACGACGCGGCGCTCGACAACGCCCGTCGCCACTGGCGAACGCGGCCATCCGAGCACGATCACGAACGCAAGGATCATCGCAAGTGCAGCGATCACGACGAGCCGCGCCGAAGTGACGAGGTACGGCGCGAGCGCCAGCACGGTGCCGATTGCAGCAGCCGCCAGGTAGGCTGCGCGCGAAAACGGGATATCCGGCCTCAGCGTTACGGGAACAAGGAGTATCGCGCCGAACGACGCCGCGGCGGCCATCAGTGCGGCAAGCAGCGAGCATCCGCCCGGTCGCCCCGACAAGTACGCCAGACACCAGGCAAATATCACGTACGCTGCGCCGCCGAGCAGGAACTGGGCGAGATGCGCAGCCGGAGCCGTCCAGGCCCCCGACCCGAGCACGAATTGCGAGGGTGCGAGCAGCACGAGCAATAACGCCAGTCCGTGCCACGACAGCCAAAAACCCATCGTCGCCGTGTCGCGACCAAGCCGGACCGAGGTGACAGCGTGAAGTCTCATTGCCGCCTGCGATAGCGCCCTCGCCACCGGGCGAAGGAATCGCGTATCCAACGCCGTTCGTCAGCATGAAGCATCGCGACGATGCCGCCAAGTGCCAGCAAGAGCAGTCCCGTTCGCATGGGCAGGTCCGCTGCATAGTCCAGAACGCCCGTAAAGCCAAGTACGCCGACCAATGCGAGACAGCAGACCAGGAAGAGAACCGCACGTCCGGCGGCCCACGAGAACTGCGCTCCCGTCGCGACACTGAGGCGGACAGCGGCGACGATCAGCATCAACGCCCGCGACGACAGGAATGCGACGGCCGCTCCGGGCAGGCCCCACCCGGGAACGAGCAGCCACGCTACGGCGGCAAGCACGACGCTGCCGCCGAAACTGATTCCGAATGACCAGCGCAAGTCATCCTGAGCTCGAAGCGTCGTGAGGTAGACCGAGCCGGCGACGAACAGGCAATCGGCCAGCACGAAGGCGAACAGGTAAGGCGCGGCCGGCAGAAACGCGCTCGAGAACAGCATCCTCACCGCCAGGTCGGGAAACAGCGCGGGCGGCACGGCGCCAGCGACCATCAGTCCGGCCATGACGCGAACGAACTCGTTCGTCAGCGCGGCCCTCACGCGCGGCACAGACTCGCGGTTGACCTGCGGTTCGAAGTACAGGCGGCCGGTTTGCGTGAGCAACATGCTGAAAATGCCTGCAATGGCGAACACGGCCTGGAAGTGACCCGCCTCGACCGCGCCACGGGACCCGACCAGAATCGAGCGCACCAGCAGGAAGGCCAGCGGTTGCGTGAACGCCAGCAGGTACGCCGTCCCAAGGAACGCACCAAGATTCTCGTGCTTGCGCAGTTCTGCCCACACGCTTTCCCGATTCGTGCCGCGACCAAGCGTCCAGGTGTCTGCCAGACGCCAGGCCCCCGCGATGCTGACGATGAAACCTGCCAGCAGGGAACCTGCATAGAGCCCGGCGATACCGGCCAGCCACGCGCCGCAATAACTCAAGGCCAGTGACACAGCAGACGCGGCGATCACGTACACCATGGCAGCGCGATGCCCGACCGTAACGGACAACACGCTCGTGAAGAACAGCGTCAGTGCGATCAACGGTGCGCCGACCACCGCCAATGCCACGGCATCCCGCGGCACGTCGCTACCGCGTACCAGCAGTCCGCTATCGAGCAGGGCAAGCGCAAGCAACACGCACGTGCCGATACCGACGGCCAGCACCAGGGCCACGAGCAGCGCGCCATAGGCACGGCTCACGGCCAGGGCACCTTGGTCGGCCACACGGGGAATGACGCGGGACGGCGCCATCGTCAGTCCAAATGAACTCACCTGGACGACGAACTGGACGAGCTGATCGAGCGTGCTGACGATGCCCACTCCCAGTGGCCCGAGCAGCACAGCGAACAGTTTCGAGCGGACCAGCCCCAGCAGCAGCACGACAAACTGCAGCGATCCAACAGCCACCGTCACCTGCACGGTCCGCAGTGAACCTGGGGGCCTGGGGCGGGCAGATTCTAGCTCTCGAGGTCGCAGACGAGGGGGTCCGTATCCTGGAGGCAGGGCAGGGCGCCGGGTCCGGGAGCCAAACGCGACCC
>JANNGT010000406.1:0-3746 GCA_031404015.1 Gammaproteobacteria bacterium
AGCGCAACTCGCAAGCCTTGCCACGCACGCGGAGCGGGCGGATCGTCTCTGTGAGCTCAACGTGCTGTCGCAGGCGCGTCGCGTCTGCAGGACGACCATCGTGCAGCAGGCGTGGGAGCGCGGCCGCTCACTCACGGTGCATGCGTGGGTGTACCGTCTCACCAACGGCCTGTTGCGCGACCTGGGCTTCTGCGCCACCGATCTCGCGGGCGCCGACATAGACTTCGAGCGCGCGGCCGCAACGCTTCCGGCCAAGCGGTAGGCGATGACGAGGGGCCAGCGCCTCAAGAATATCCTGGGCGGCTCCGCCGGCAATTTCGTCGAATGGTTCGACTGGTTTGCCTACTCGGCCTTTGCGGTCTATTTCTCAAAAGCATTTTTCCCGGCAGGCGACCAGACCGCACAGCTGCTCAGCACCGCGGCCATCTTCACCGTCGGCTTCATCGCGCGCCCGGTCGGCGCGTGGCTGTTCGGCATGTATGCCGACCGCGCGGGCCGCCGCACTGCGCTCGCGATGTCCGTCGCCATGATGTGCGGAGGCTCGCTGCTCATCGCCGTGATCCCGACCGGCCTCGGCTGGGTGTCCCCGGCGTTGCTGCTCACTGCGCGGCTGCTGCAGGGTCTGTCAGTGGGCGGCGAGTACGGGGCCTCGGCGACCTACATCAGCGAGATGGCCGAGCGCACCCAGCGTGGCTTCTGGTCCGGATTTCTCTACGTCACATTGATCGGCGGCCAGCTGGCTGCCTTGCTGTTGCAGGTCTTGCTGCAGAACATCCTGACGGAAGACGAACTCTACGCATGGGGCTGGCGCATTCCGTTTTTTGTGGGGGCGGCCCTGGCCGTCGTCGTGTGGTGGATCCGGCGGGGCATCCACGAGACACGCTCGTTCGAGCATGCATCCGCTACCGCACCAACGCACGCGCGCGGCCGCGTGTGGTCGCTCTTTGCCGATTACCCGCGTGAGACGCTGACCGTGATGGCGCTGACTGCGGCCGGCGGACTCGGCTTCTACACGTACACGACGTACATGCAGAAGCTGCTGATCAACAGCGCAGGGTTTTCGAAGCCAGTTGCCGCGCAGGTCATGACTTCGCTGCTGGCGACGTTCCTGCTGCTGCCGCCGCTCGCGGGCTGGATCGCGGACCGGGTCGGGCATCGACGAATGCTGCTGGCGTCCTACGGCGGGGTCGCGCTGGTCAGCGTGCCAGTGCTTACTGCGATCTCGACGTCGACCAGCGCCGTTGAGGCCTATTTCCTGGGACTGCTGCCATTGCTGCTCCTGTCCGGCTACTGCGGCCTCAGTGCGATCTTCAAAGCGGAGCTGTATCCAGCGCATGTGCGCGCCCTGGGTGTTGCAGTGCCCTATGCAATCGCCCAGGCGATTTTCGGCGGCAATGCCGAGACGGCGGCGTTGTACCTGAAGAAGATCGGGCATGAATCCGCCTTCTTCTGGGTGGTCGCAGGAATGATGCTGGTCGGCATCGCGGCAACGTTCCGCTTGCGCGACACGCGGCACTACAGCCTGATCCACGACGAGCAGCAGGCGCGAACCCGTTGATGGCTGCCCGATTAACCGGCAGGCGCTTCGCCTCCCATGGCCAAGGCCGCATCTTTGGCACGCAAGTCGCGCGTCGGCGCGCCGTTGTCCTCCGGCGGAAACGGCGCATCCGGCACCTTCAGCTGTGATTTATCTGCAGCGGGCCGCTGCTCGTCGGCCTGGGGCAGTCCCTGGTGGCCGGGCTGCTCGAACCCGCGTTCCTGCTGTTGCTGCGACTGGCCGCTGCGTTCGTCCTGCGTCTTGTCTGGCATGTTCGCGTCCTTTGCTTGATGCGAGGACGCACTCTAGTTTCATCGACGCGGGCACACAGCGGAGCAGAGGCGCAGTAAGACGTAGGCTACTGGCCTGCTCTGGTTGGTGGACCTGCGATTGCCGCTGTCGAGACTCAATCCTCGAGGAAGCTGCGCAGCTGCTCGCTGCGGCTGGGATGACGCAGCTTGCGCAGCGCCTTCGCCTCGATCTGGCGGATGCGCTCGCGCGTGACGTCGAACTGCTTGCCCACTTCTTCGAGCGTGTGGTCCGTCGTCATGTCGATGCCGAAGCGCATGCGCAGCACCTTGGCTTCGCGCGGCGTGAGTCCCGCGAGCACCGAGTGCGTTGTTTCGCGCAGCGATTCCGTCGTGGCCGAGTCGATCGGGGATTCGACCGAGGTGTCCTCGATGAAATCACCCAGGTGCGAATCCTCGTCGTCGCCGATCGGGGTCTCCATCGAGATGGGCTCCTTGGCGATCTTGAGGACCTTGCGCACCTTGTCTTCCGGCATTTCCATGCGCACGGCCAGCTCTTCCGGTGTCGGCTCGCGGCCCATCTCCTGCAGCATCTGCCGCGAGATGCGGTTCAGCTTGTTGATGGTCTCGATCATGTGCACCGGGATGCGGATCGTGCGGGCCTGGTCGGCGATCGAACGCGTGATCGCCTGGCGGATCCACCACGTGGCGTACGTCGAGAACTTGTAGCCACGGCGGTATTCGAACTTGTCGACCGCCTTCATCAGGCCGATGTTGCCTTCCTGGATGAGGTCGAGGAACTGCAGGCCGCGGTTCGTGTACTTCTTCGCAATCGAGATCACGAGGCGCAGGTTGGCCTCGACCATCTCTTTCTTCGCGCGGCGGGCCTGTGCCTCGCCGACGGCGATCTCGCGGTTGATTTCCTTGATCTCGACGATCGGCAGGCACGCGCGCTTTTCGCTCAGTGCAAGACGCGTCTGCTCGCGCTCGATCTCCTCGCGGAAACTGCCGAGCTTGGCCGAGTGCTTGCGCTTGGCACGGATGTGCTTGTCGAGCCACGTCAGGTTGGTTTCATTGCGCGGGAAGGTTTCGATGAAGTCAGAGCGCGGCATGCCGGCGTCGCGCACGCAGCGCTGCATGATCGCCTTCTCGATCGACCGGATTTCGTTCAGGTGACCGCGCAGGTGCGTGATCAGCTGTTCGAACATCTTGGGCGACAGCTTGAGCTCCATGAACTCTTCGCCGAGCTTCTTGCGCAGCTTGATCGTCTTCGTATCCTTGCTGCCTTTTTCCTCGAGCGACTTCATGACCTGCGCATACAACTTGCCGATCGAGGCAAAACGGCGCGCGGCCTCTTCCGGATCCGGGCCTGTTTCGAGCGCTTCTTCCTCTTCGCCTTCGACGCCTTCGGCGGCGTCGTCATCGCCTTCGGCTTCTGGCGCCTCCTTCGCGGCCAGCTTCGGGTTGATCGGCTCGGCGATCACGTCGGGAGCGTTGGGATCGACGAAGCCGACGATGATGTCGACGAGGCGGCCCTGGCCCGACTTGAGCGGTTCGTAGGCACGCAGGATGTATTCGAACGTGGGCGGATAGTGCGACAGCGCGCGGCGCACGGACTCGAGGCCTTCCTCGATGCGCTTTGCGATCGCGATTTCGCCTTCACGCGTGAGCAGCTCGACGGTGCCCATCTCACGCATGTACATGCGGACCGGGTCGGTCGTGCGGCCGAACTCGGCGTCGACCGTGGTGGCCAGCGCCTGGGCGGCTTCTTCCGCAGCTTCGTCGTCGGCGACGACGGGTTCGCGCATGAGCAACGCTTCCGCGTCCGGTGCCTTCTCGTACACCGGGATGCCCATGTCGTTGATCATCTGCACGATGTCTTCGATCTGCTCCGGATCCACGATCTCGGAAGGCAGGTGGTCGTTGACTTCGGCGTAGGTGAGGAAGCTCTGTTCCTTGCC
>JANNGT010000407.1:0-2620 GCA_031404015.1 Gammaproteobacteria bacterium
GTAGAACTGAAACGACTCGGCGTACTCGCCGCGGTCCTCGAGGGCCTTGCCGAGGGGCGAAACAGAGGTGGTAGCGGTCGACTAACGGAGTGCGACGGGCGTCCACCTGCTCCCGCATCACCGCAAGCTGTGCGTCGTCGAAGCGGTAGGTCTTGAGGTTGGCCAGGCTCCAGTAGGCATCGCCGAAATTCTCGCGCTGCCGTGCGGCCTCGCGATAGGCGCGCTCGGCGTCTTCGCGGCGGCCCTGCGTCTTCAGCGCGTGACCGAGCGACAGGTGCAGCTCTGGGTCGGGAGGTTGCCGTCGCGCGAGGTCCCCGTACAGCGAAATGGCTTCCTCCGTTGCCCCTTCCCCGACGAGAATGCTGGCCAGGGTCATCTGGTGTGACGGATTGTCGGGTTCGGCAGCGATCAGGATCTCGATCTGCTCCCGTGCCTGCTGGTGACGGTGCATGGCGATCAGCGCGAGCACATAGTCGTGACGGGCCGCACGATAGCCCGGCGAGGCGGCGAGCACGGCCTCCAGCAATGTGGCAGCGTCCTTCGAAAACTCGTTCTGGTGCGCCACCAGCGCCAGCACACGCAGCGCCTCGATGTCGTCCGGCTTCCCCTGCAGGTAGCCTCGAATCAGTTCCTCGGCTTCGCGCAGGTTGCCATCGGCCAGCATGTCGCGGGCCGTCACCACCTCCGTGGCCAGGCTGTCGAGCTTGGCCACGTGCTGCGCCGCGTTCGCTGATTCCTGCGGACGTCCGACCATTTTGTAGAGGGATGCCAGCAGCCGCCAGCTCGCGGGCAGTGCAGGGTTCAACTCGACCGCGCGAGAGAATGCCTGGATCGCTTCCGGCGCCTGCTTTAGCAACACATGGCAGTGTCCTCGCTCCTGGAACAGGCGCGGGTAGGCGGGGTAGCCGTCCTCAAGCAACTCCAACGTCCGGAGCGCCTCCGGCACGCGACGCAGATGGCGCAAGGCGACGCCACGCAAGTAGAGCAGATCGCGATGCCCAGCGAACTGCTCGAGAAGGCGACCGGTGGAGGACAGCGCGTCGTCGAAGCGGCGCTGCTCGATCAGCGCCTGCAACTCGCGCAGTTCCGATTCCAGGGTCGGCTGTGTTTCGGCGGGCGGCATCGGGGAATGATGCAGGATTGCGTTGCAATAAGAAAACGGGCCGGCGGGTTGCCCCACCGGCCCGAATCGAGGCGCTGCCGGAGTTAATTGCCGCCGAAGCTGTAACCGAGACGCAGACCGATGGTCCGCGGCCGCATCGGGACTTCAACCAGGATGAACTGCGAGGCCGTCGTGTAGAGGCTCTTGTTCTCGTCGCTCAGGTTGACGACGTAGAGCTCGACGTTCCACGCATCCTTATTGACACCGACCGATGCATCCATCGTCGTCCACGACGGCTGCACGTAACGGTTGACCTCGATGGCCGAGGAATACGACTCGTCCTGATACTGGATCGCGGCGCCCACGTACGGGTTGTACTCGCCATAGGTCCACTCATACCGCGCACGGATGTTGAATTGCACCTCCGGCGAGTTCGCCATCTCTGTGCCTGGCGTGCCGAAGATGTTATTCACGCTTACAACCTGCGTGCAGACACCGGCGGTGTACGAGAGGCACGATTGGGTGATGGGCTGGCCAAAAGTCGGGCTGTTTGGGTTGTTGCTAATGAACACCGGTGAAGAGTCGAGTTCGCCCTTGTTGTACGACCCCGCCGCAGTGATCACCAGCCCGTCCATCGGCGCGACCGTGAAGTTCAGCTCCATGCCATCGACTGTGTAGTCCGGGCCGGTCAGGAAGGACTGCAGGTTGGGGAAGCCGAGCTGCGGCGCGAACAGACCGGTCTGTGCGCTTTCCCAGTCGACGTGGTAGATCGCACCGTTGAGCTGCGCACGGCCGCCCCAGAATGACGTTTTCCAGCCGAGCTCATAGTTCGTGATGTCATCCGACTCATACGACGTCGGGAAGCACCACTGCTGGTTTGTGGCCCTGTTGGGGTTATTAGGGTCTCTCACACCGCAGGCTGACCCGCGGTTGAAGCCGCCGGGGCGGTAGCCCTCCGACCAGGTGGTATAGACCATGACGTCGTCGTTGACGCGCCAGGTCAGGTTGGCACGGCTGCGGAAGCCATCGGCCTGATTGTCATTGTCTTCCTGCACGCTGACGTTGGTGCCAAAGGCATTGGTGCAGGGACCGCCAGGACCCGTACCGTATACCTTGCAGTAGAAGCTGCCCATGTTGGCACCGGCCATCGAGTTCTCGATGTCGAAATAACGCGTGCCGAGCGTGAGGGTCAGATTCTCGAGGATGTCGAAGTCGACCGAGGTGAATGCCGCGAACTGGGTGTAGTCGCGCGTGAAGTCGTTGAAGAAGCCGATGTCGGACGCACGACGGTTCGGGTTGTTCAGGTCGCCCACGGCCGACTGGAACTTCGGATCCTGCCGCGGATCGAGGTAGCGGAAGCAGTCCGTCCCGTTGCCGGTGTCCGGGCACTCCGGCACGGACTTGTAGTGCCAGTCCGTGGTTGCCTCGATGGTTCGGTCCTCGTAAAACAGGCCGCCGACGAAGCGCAAGCGCCAGTCGCTCGGACTGCTCAGGCGAATTTCCTGGCTCAAGTTCTTG
>JANNGT010000408.1:0-3598 GCA_031404015.1 Gammaproteobacteria bacterium
CTCGAGCCAGCCCCGCTCCACTTCCGCAATGCCCGCCGGCAGCTCCGGCCCCGGGGGTCGCGCCAGCAAGGCATCGAGCAGCAGCTTGTCGTTGTCAGAACGAGCCGCAGGCGTCTGCATGAGAGCACTGCGTTCGGCGAACGTGCGCACACCGCTCAACGCGTCGCCGGCCGCGATCTCGGCGCGCCCGCGCAGCGCGAGCAGCTCAGTGGCGGTGTCGGGCGGCAGCGGCTGTGGCAACGCACGCAACGCGACCATGGCACGGACGGCATCACCGCGCTCCAGCGCGAGGCGCGCTTCGACCTCGAGCAGCAACGCGCGCTCGTCGACGTCGTCGCTGCGCACCCGATTGCGCACCTTGTCGACCAGGCGATCGGCGTCCGCCAACGATCCGCCCAGGATGTATTCGCGCGCCGCGAGCAACGCAGTGTTCGCGTCCCACGACATGAAGCCGCGCCGCGCGAGCTGCTCGTAGCGTGCGGCTGCTGCGAGGTGCTGGCCCTCGCGGGCCAACGCCGCGGCCTGGGCGAGCGTGGGCGGCCCGGGCGACTGCGCGTGGGCCACATTGACCGTCGCAAGCACCAGCACGAGGGCTGCGATCGCGCATGACCATGAATTCGCGCAGCGAGCTTGCCCGCTTCGAGGCGATACGTGCAGCATGCGGGATCCCTGGGAGGCGCGCGTGACCGATGACATTGCAGCGGATTCTACGGGGCGACGACCGGCCGGGGCACTGTTCGTCGTCGCCACGCCGATTGGCAACCTGCAGGACCTGAGTCCGCGGGCCGCGGCGACCCTGCGCGACGCCGACCTGCTGCTCGCCGAAGACACGCGCCACACCCGCACGTTGCTGGATGGCTGCGGCATCGTGCGCCCCGCGCACACGGTCGAGTCGCTGCATGAGCACAACGAGCGCGAGCGCGTGCCGGCGCTGCTTGCGCGTTTGCAGTCGGGTGCCCGGATCGCCCTCGTCACGGACGCCGGCACGCCACTGCTGAGTGATCCCGGATCGATACTCGTCGCGGCAGCCGCGAGCGCAGGAGTTGAAGTCGTCGCGATTCCCGGCCCCTGCGCTGCCATTGCCGCGCTGTCGATTGCCGGGCTGGCCACGGATCGCTTCGTGTTCGAAGGTTTCCTGCCGGCCAAAGCGACAGCGCGGCGCGAGACGCTTGGCCGCCTGGCGCACGAGACGCGCACGCTGGTCTTCTACGAGGCGCCGCATCGACTGGAGGCGACGTTGCAGGATCTGGCTGTCGTGTTCGGCGTCGAGCGGCAGGCGAGCGTCGCGCGCGAGATCACCAAGCGTTTCGAGCACGTTTACCGGGGAACATTGGCCGCGCTCGCACAGGCGTGCGCCGCCGATAATAATATGACGCGAGGTGAAATCGTCCTGGTCATCGCGGGTGCCGAGGCGACCACTGACGACGACGCTGCGACGCGCGAAGCCGAGCGCGTGCTCAGCGTGCTGTTGCAGGAGTTGCCGGTTTCGCAGGCGGCGCGGATCGCGGCACAACTCACGGGGCGTGGGCGCAAGGAGCTGTATGAACGCGCGCTCGCATTGGCGCCGCCGAAGCCCGAAGCCTAGAGCGGCAGCAGCGTATACTGGTGGCGGGAGTCGGCCAGGCAACCGCTGCGTTTAACCGCGTGGAGGAAAGTCCGGGCTCCATAGGGCAAGGTGCCAGGTAACCCCTGGGGGGCGCGAGCCCACGGACAGTGCAACAGAGAGCAAACCGCCTATGTCGCGTCCCGTGCAAACGGGGCATGGCAGGTAAGGGTGAAAGGGTGCGGTAAGAGCGCACCGCGCCGGTGGCAACATTCGGCGGCATGGCAAACCCCACCTGGAGCAAGACCAAATAGGGAAGCGCGCGGGTCTTCGGGCCCGTTCCTGCTGCCCGCAGGGGCTTCCGGGTAGGTCGCTCGAGGCGCACGGCGACGTGCGTCCCAGATGGATGGTTGTCCTCGACAGAACCCGGCTTATCGGCCGACTCCCACCTTTTCTCGCCTGTCGCGGCCCACGTCGGACCCGTTAACCCACTTCATCCCACCGCAGCAGGCCTGGGATACGGCCTACTTGCGAGCTCTCACGACTGGCCTCCCCACCGCAAGCCGCGTGCGGCGTCATCCAGGGGCTGCGCGCGCGTGCTTACGGACCCGTCCGCTCCGTGACCACCGTCACATTTCCCACGACTCACCGCTCGTGACCGTGCATTGAGATACATCCGCTAAGTCCATGATTGTTCTGATAATCAGAAAATATGGCCGGTCAGGCGGCAACCCTTTGGCCCTAAGTCCCTGTCGTTACTGGGAAATTTTTGGTGCGAACCGTTGACGCTGGCTGCGGCCCGACCCTATAGTGGCGGCGAGTGGGAAAAAGTGGGATGAAATGGGCTGCCTGCCCAGAAGACACCTAGATGTTTCGTGGAGCCAACAAAGTCACCCTCGATGTCAAAGGCCGCGTGGCGATGCCCGCGCGGTACCGGGACACGCTTGTCGAGCGCAGCGAGGGGCGGCTGGTGGCGACCGTTGACCGTGCCGACAAGTGCCTCCTCATCTACCCCCTCCCGGACTGGGAGGAGATAGAGCGCAAGTTGATGCGGCTGCCAACCCTGAACCCTCAGGCGCGACGGCTGCAGCGGCTCATGGTGGGGCACGCCACGGACCTCGAGCTGGACTCGCACGGCCGCGTGCTGGTCCCGCCGAAGCTGCGCGAATACGCGGGGCTGACGCGCCAGGCGATGCTGATCGGGCAAGGCAGTCGTTTCGAGCTGTGGGACGAGCAGCACTGGAACGAGCGCCGCGATGAATGGCTGCAAGCGGGTGACGAGCCGGGCGACCTGCCCGCCGAACTCGAACAGCTGTCGCTGTAGGCGCAAGGGGTGGGGGCGCACAAGCCGGTACTTCTCGATGAGGTGCTGGCCGGTCTCGCCGTGCAGGCCGACGGGCGTTACCTCGATGGGACGTTCGGCCGCGGCGGACACAGCGCGGCGGTGCTCAAGCAGCTCGGTCCCTCTGGGCGACTCTGCGCCATCGACCGCGACCCCGACGCCATTGCCGCGGGTCGCGACCGGTTCGGCGGGGAACCCCGGCTCACTCTGGTCAGGGGGTCGTTCGGCGGGCTCGAAGAGCGCGTCCGGGCGGCGGGTTTCGAAGGTGGGTTGCAAGGCGTGCTGCTGGACCTGGGGGTCTCGTCGCCGCAGCTCGATGAAGCCAGGCGGGGCTTCAGTTTCATGCAGGACGGTCCGCTCGACATGCGCATGGACAACGAGTCCGGAACGAGCGCCGCGCAATGGCTTGCGCGTGCGGCTGAGCGGGAGATCGCGGACGTGCTCTTCAAGCTGGGCGAAGAAAAATTCTCGCGTCGTATCGCTCGAGCAATTGTCACTGCGCGCGGCGTCACCCCGCTCGAGACCACGCGGCAGCTGGCGGATCTCGTGGCGGGCGCGGTCCCGACGCGAGAGCCCGGCAAGCACCCGGCGACGCGCACGTTCCAGGCGATCCGTATCCACGTGAACCGCGAGCTCGAGGAAGTCGCCGCCGCGTTACCGCAGGCCGTGCGCCTGCTCGCGCCGGGTGGACGGCTGTGCGTCATCAGTTTTCA
>JANNGT010000409.1:0-9286 GCA_031404015.1 Gammaproteobacteria bacterium
GATCCATCGCAGAACGCGCGCTCGGTATCGCCGCTGACATCTGCATCTATACGAATCGCAACGTGACGATCGAGGAGATCTGAAAGAAGGGGTTAGGGGTTAGGGGTTAGGGGTTAGGGGTTAGTAAGAACGTAATTTTCGCCGACTGTTCAACCTTCCCGCCCTTCCTGCCCTTCCTGCCCTTCCTGCCCTTCCTCCGCTTCCCTTCCGACTAACCCCTATCCCCTAACCCCTAACCCCTTCCTATGTCCTCCATGACTCCCCGAGAAATCGTCCAGGAACTGGACAAGCACATCGTCGGCCAGGGCGCTGCGAAGCGCGCCGTCGCCATCGCGTTGCGCAACCGTTGGCGCCGCATGCAGGTGGACGAACCGCTGCGCGCCGAGATCACGCCCAAGAACATCCTGATGATCGGCCCGACCGGCGTCGGCAAGACCGAGATCGCCCGGCGGCTCGCGCGTCTCGCCAACGCGCCTTTCATCAAGGTCGAGGCGACGAAGTTCACCGAGGTCGGCTACGTCGGCCGCGAGGTCGATTCGATCATCAAGGACCTGGTCGACGTGTCCATGAAAATGACGCGCGAGCAGGAGATGGAAAAAGTTCGCCACCGCGCGATGGATGCCGCAGAAGAACGCGTGCTCGACGAATTGTTGCCGCGGCCGCGCGCAGCGACGAATCCATCGATGGGTTTCGGCATGTCCGCCGAAGAGCCGTCTCCGCCCGTAAAGGAAAGCGATACACGCCAGCGTTTCCGCAAGATGCTGCGCGAAGGCCAGCTCGATGACCGCGAGATCGAGGTCGAGCTGCGTGCGACGAGCTCGAACATGGAAATCCTGGCGCCCCCTGGCATGGAGGAGCTGTCCCAGCAGTTGCAGGGCATGTTCGCCAATCTCGGCAACAGCCGCACCAAGGCGCGGCGGCTCAAGGTCCGCGAAGCGTTCAAGCTGCTCACCGACGAAGAGGCCGCCAAGCTCGTCAACGAGGAGGAGCTCAGGGCCCAGGCTCTGCTCAATGCGGAGCAGAACGGGATCGTGTTCCTCGACGAGATCGACAAGATTGCGCGGCGGCAGGACGCGGTGTCGGGTATCGACGTCTCGCGTGAGGGCGTGCAGCGCGACCTGCTGCCGCTGGTCGAGGGCAGCACCGTCAGCACCAAGCACGGCATGATCAAGACCGACCACGTCCTGTTCATCGCTTCGGGTGCATTCCACATGTCGAAACCGTCGGACCTGATTCCTGAATTGCAGGGACGATTACCGATCCGCGTGGAACTTGAAGCACTCAAGGTCGAGGACTTCGTGCGCATCCTCACTGAACCCGACGCCTCGCTCTGCACGCAGTACGCCGCGCTGCTCGCAACCGAAGGCGTGACGCTCAAGTTCGACGCAAGCGGCGTGCGGCGGTTGGCTGAGGTGGCGTTCGACGTAAACCAGCGCACCGAGAACATCGGCGCCCGGCGGCTGCACACCGTGATGGAGCGCCTGCTCGAAGCGATCAGCTACGACGCGTCCGACCGCTCCGGCACCGAGCTCGCGATCGATGGCCCTTACGTGGACGCGAGCCTGGGCAAGCTTGCGCAGGACGAAGACCTGGCGCGGTACATCCTGTGACGACGACCGAAACGCAGGCGAATGGGGCGGTCGCCGACAAGGAGCGCTGGGCCACCCGCACCGCCACGTCGATCAAGCTGCGCAAGCAGTCACGCGTGCTCGAAGTCGCCTTCGACGACGGCAGCACCTGCCAGCTGCCGTTCGAATACCTGCGCGTGTACTCGCCTTCGGCCGAAGTGCGCGGTCACGGCCCGGGCCAGGAGACCCTGCAATTGGGAAAAGACCGGGTGCAGGTCAACGCTGTCCACCCCATCGGCAACTACGCGGTGCAGCTGGCGTTCGACGACGGCCACAACACTGGCCTGTACACGTGGGGTTATCTGTACGAGTTGGGCGAGACGCACGCCGCGAAGTGGCAGCAGTACCTCGACCGGCTGCAGAAGCTCGGCATTCCTTACCCAACCCAGGTTGCGCAGCAGAAGGCTTGACCGCTCGTGAAACTCGACCATGTCACGATCCTGGTGTCGTCGCTCGAGCGCAGCATGCCGTTCTACGACCGGCTCTTGTCGCTGCTCGGCCTGCGCAAGCAGAAAGACCACGTGTGGACGGATGGCGAAGGACTCTACTTCCAGTTTCTGCAGTCTGCGGCCGGAACCCGGCCGTACGAACGTTACGCTCCAGGCTTGAATCACCTCGGATTCGGAGCCGTGTCCCCGGAACTGGTGATGGAAGTGCGCGCCTCCATGCTCGCGGCCGGCTTCGAAGTACCCGATATTCAGGATCTCAAAGGCGCCACGTCCCTCTTCCTGAAGGATCCGGACGGCATTCGCTTCGAGGTCAGCCACTATCCGCCAGGCGTGCCCGTCGTCGACTAGGCCCCACCCCCGGGACGTCGCGCAACACCTGCAGTGTCATCCGCCCCCACCCATCAGCGACCGAGGACCGCGTAGAATGGTGGGTCTCATGAGTGAATCCTCCCCACCCAGCAAGGCTGCGGCTTCCGGCCCGCCGACCGCGTCGGTCGATTTCGGCTACGAGGAAGTGGCGGCCCCTGAGAAAGCGCGTCGCGTGCGTGCGGTGTTTGATTCCGTCGCCGACAAGTACGACGTCATGAACGACCTGATGTCGGCAGGCGTGCATCGACTCTGGAAGCGTTTCACGCTCGGCCAGACCGGGTTGCGGCCCGGCATGACTGCGCTCGACGTGGCTGGTGGCACGGGCGACATCGCGGCAGGCATGGCACAGCAGGTCGGAGAGACGGGCCTGGTCGTGCTGTCGGACATCAATGCCGCGATGCTCGAGGTGGGTCGCGACCGCCTGCTCGACCGTGGCCTGCTGCGCAACGTGCAGTTTTCGCTCGCCGATGCGGAATGCCTGCCATTTGCCGACGAGACGTTCGATTGCGTCACGATTGCTTTCGGCCTGCGCAACGTCACCGACAAGGCCGCAGCCATCGCCTCGATGCGGCGCGTGCTGAGGCCGGGCGGGCGTTTGCTGATCCTCGAATTTTCAAAGCCCGTGTTCCCGGGACTGAAACCCGTCTATGACGCGTATTCGTTCAGCGTGCTGCCGTGGCTCGGTGCACGCATTGCGAACGACCCGGACAGCTACCGCTACCTGGCCGAATCGATCCGCCGCTTTCCCGACCAGGAAACGCTGCTCGGCATGATGCGCACGGCAGGCCTCGAAGATTGTCGCTATTACAACCTGACCGGCGGTATCGTCGCGCTGCACAAGGGGTTCCGGTATTGAGCGCGAATCCCCTCGACGCGATCCTGCACCGGCTGGCGGGGATACTGAACCGCAACGTCGCGCAGTCCGAACGCGCCTCGACATTGGCGCAGCAACTGGACAATCGCGCCATGTCGCTGGTGTTCGACGGGACGCCCGTTACGCTCGTCTTCCGCGTCGCCGGGGGGCGGATTGCGCTCGATACGACGGCGGCAGGGGAGCCTGACGCCACGTTGACGGGCTCGCCGCTCGCGCTGCTGTCGCTGGTGGGACCCGGGGCAGAAGAGCGCTTCCGTGGCTCATCCATTCGCATCGCGGGCGACGCCGAGGTGGCGCAGCGGTTCCGCGACCTGCTGCAGCAGGCCCAACCCGATTTTGAGGAAGAACTCTCGCGTGTCATCGGCGACGTCGCCGCGCACCAGGTCGCCAATATCGCGCGTGGCTTGCTGGACTGGGGCCGCAAGGCCGCCGATTCGTTGTCGACGAACGTGGCCGAGTACCTGCAGGAAGAAGGCCGCGACGTGCCATCCCGTGTCGAGGTCGAGGAATTCCTGGAATCGGTCGACCAGTTGCGCGAAGCGACCGACCGGCTCGAAGCGCGCATGAGCCGCGCCGAATCCCGCGCCCAGCCGAAGTCGAAATAGCCCGTGCGCTGTACGCTCGGCGCTCGTCCGACTAACCCCTAACCCCTAACCCCCAACCCCTCAAATGCGCTTCCGCGTCCTCACCCGCCTGCTCCAGATCCAGCGCGTGCTCGTGCGCCACGGACTCGACGAGATCATTCTCGCGACGCACCTCTTCCGCCCGTTGCGCTACGCGTTTTACCTGTCGCCGGCAACGTGGTTCGAACGGCGCAAGGGCGGTCCGCGCGGCGAACGCATCCGGCTCGCACTGGAGGAGCTTGGGCCCATCTGGGTAAAGTTCGGGCAGGCGTTGTCGACGCGCCGCGACCTGCTGCCCGTCGACATTGCGGATGAGCTGGTCAAGCTGCAGGACCGCGTGCCGCCGTTCCCCGGCTCCGAAGCAAAAGCCATCGTCGAGGCCGCGTACGGGCGCACGGTGGACGAGGTGTTCGCGGAGTTCGACGAGGAGCCGCTCGCAGCGGCGTCGATCGCGCAGGTGCACACCGCGAAGCTGCGCTCGGGCGAAGACGTCGTCGTCAAGGTCGTGCGGCCCGGCGTGCTCAAGAAGATCCAGCGCGACCTCGAAGTGATGTACGTGCTCGCGGGACTTGCGCGCGACTATTCAAAGGACGGCTATCGACTGCGACCTTACGAGGTGGTGCAGGAATACGAGAAGACCATCGTCGACGAACTCGACCTGATGCGCGAAGCGGCGAATGCCGCGCAATTGCGGCGTAATTTCGCGGGCTCGCGGCTGCTGTACGTGCCCGACGTGTACTGGGATTACTGTCGGCCCGAAGTGATGGTGATGGAGCGCATCCACGGCGTGCTCGTCAGTGACATGACCGAGCTGCGGCGCCGCGGCACCAACATCCAGGCGCTCGCCGAGAACGGCGTGGAGATCTTTTTCACGCAGGTGTTCCGTCACAATTTCTTTCATGCCGACATGCACCCCGGCAACATCTTCGTGCAGACGGACGACCCGGAGCGGCCGGTGTATGCGGCAGTCGACTTCGGCATCGTGGGTTCGCTCGATGCGCGCGACCAGCACTACCTGGCCGAGAACTTTCTCGCGTTCTTCGACCGTGATTACAACCGCGTGGCGCGACTGCACGTCGATTCCGGCTGGGTACCCAAGGACACGCGCGTCGACGAGCTGGAAGCCGGCATCCGCACAGTGTGCGAGCCCATCTTCAACAAGCCACTGTCCGAGATCTCGTTTGCGCAGGTGCTGATGCGGCTGTTTGAAGTGGCGCGCCGCTTCGACATGCGTGTGCAGCCGCAGCTGATCCTGCTGCAGAAGACGCTGCTGCAGATCGAAGGGCTGGGCCGCCAGCTCTACCCGCAGCTCGACCTGTGGAAGACTGCGCAACCCATCATGCAGGAATGGGGCGCCGACCGGCTGAGCGGGCGCAACATCGCGGAGCAATTACGCAGGCAGCTTCCCGACCTGTCGGAATCGGTGCGCATGCTGCCGCAGCTGCTGCAGCAGTTCGTGCAGAAGGCCTCCGAAGGCACGCTGCGCATCCACGTCGACCAGCAGCCGTTCGAAGAGCTGCGGCGCGAGATTCGCGCCAGCGCGAGTCGTCGCGACGCGACCATTCTCGGCTCCGCCGTGCTGGTGGCGGGGTTGCTGTGGCTCGCGTTCCGCACCGATTGGGTGCCGGGCGTGGTGCTCACCGTCGCGGGCTTGCTGGTGGCCCTGCTCGCCCGCCGGGGAAGTGAATAGTGAATAGTGATTAGTCAGAGCAACAACCTCTGCCGGCTACTCACTACTCACTAATCACTACT
Organism: Gammaproteobacteria bacterium; assembly: GCA_031404015.1. Lineage (GTDB taxonomy): Bacteria > Pseudomonadota > Gammaproteobacteria > Steroidobacterales > Steroidobacteraceae > RPQJ01. The sequence goes on from JANNGT010000409.1 coordinate 5,696, forward strand.
CACTAATCACTTCACCTCGATCCACGTCGCCTGCGCCCGGGCGCACAGTTCGCCGTCCTCGTCGAAAATAGCGGTGCCGCAACGATGTTTGCGGCCTGCGCTCGCGATGCGCCAGCCGATCACCCTGCAGGCCTCGCCGACATGCACGCGTCGGTCGACGTGCGCCTGCATTTCGCCGAGCAGCAGCATGCGCGGCGTGTCTTCGATCGCGGCAAAATATCCCGGACAGTCGAGCGCGGCCCAGTGGAATTCGACGGCGACCTTGCCATCGCCGCCATCGAGGTCGTCCGCTGGAAGCCATGGTCCGGCGACGATGCCCGAGTCGAGCATGCCCGGAAAAATCCGCATGCCGTCACCGCGTCGCCGGTGCGGACCACAGACGAAGCAGTCGGGAAACGCGTGCTGACGGAACCCTATGTAGTGCTGGGAAGCCCACACGGCCTGTACGTAAGGGGGTGATCTCGGGACGTCCAGCGCCAACGGCTCGACCGCCACGCCGGTCGCGACGAGCCGGTCCCCATGGCGCAGCTGCCACGAGCCATCGACGGCATCCGGACACACGTCGAGCGCCGTGTCGAGCGGCGTCGGGGACAGTAAACGCACCCGGAGGTCGAGCCCCGCCGTTACGGCAAACGCGCCGCACACGTAACCGCCGTTGCCCGCATCGGGGGGTCCCTGGAAACGGCTGGCGATGGTCAGTGTCGGCATGGGTGTGCGTGTTCCTCGAAGCCATCATGTCGCTTGCGGGACGGAGCACCGCCAGCAGGCATCGAATTGCCCTTCGACGCGTTCCTCGCACTCACGGCACGTCCACTCCGGACCCGGCTCGATCACCTCGCGCGCCGTATCAAGCAAGCCACGCGCTGTAAGCGCGTCACCATTGCGCAGCACCCATAGCTCGGGCCAGCATTCGACGAAAGGGATCTCGCCGAGGGCGCCGCCCAGCCTTTCGTTGCGCACGTAACACGCAATGCCAGCCTGCTCGAGCAGGTTGCGCAGGTGCGCAATCTCGATAATCGATTCGGCGGCATGGACCTTGCGCAAGTTCGACTCCCCAGGCTCGCCAGGCCGCTACCATGGGCGACATGACACCAACCTCCCCCGCTACCTTACTGTCCCGGCGCTTCCCGGCAAAGCGCGCCTTCATCACCGGCGCGGCCAGTGGCCTGGGCCTGTCCATGGCGCGACTGCTGGCCACCGACGGCTGGCATCTCGGCGTGCTGGACCTGGACCAGTCGGCGCTGACGGAGGCCGAACAGGCGTTGCGTGCTGCGGGCGCTGCCAGTGTGATGGCGAGCTACGGCGACGTGGCAGCGGAACCGTTCGTTGCCGCAGCGATTGCCGGCTTCGCGGCAGCACACCAGGGCCTCGACCTGGTCGTGAACAATGCGGGCGTGGCCGTTGCGGGCGCGGTCGAGGCGACTCCACCCGTCGACTGGCAATGGATCGTGGGCATCAACCTGCTGGGCGTGGTGTGGGGATGCCGGGCCGCGCTGCCGGTGATGAAGCGACAGGGCAGCGGCCTGATCTTCAACGTGGCGAGTTCGGCGGGCTTCGCCGCTGCGCCACAGATGGCGGCGTACAACGTCACGAAGGCGGGCGTGATCTCCCTGAGTGAAACGATGGCGAGCGAATTGGCCGGTTCCGGCCTGCAGGTGTCGTGCGCGATGCCCGGGTTCTTCCGCACCCACCTCCTCGATCACATGCGCGCGCCGCCCGACGAAAACAAGCTCGCGCACCGCATCATGGACAACTCGGGGCACGACCCGGACGAGGCCGCGTTGGCGTTGCTCGGAGCCGCCGCGGAGGGCCAGCTCTATATCGTGTGGCCACCGGAATACCGCTGGGCGTGGCGCCTCAAGCGCTGGTTCCCGCAGTGGTTCCTCAAGCGAGTGCAGTCGTTCCGGAATGCGCAGGTAAAGAAGGCGGGTCGACCGCGAGGATGAACCTCGTGTAGATCTCGGGGAGCCGCTCGAGCACGGCGTCCTTGCCCAGGATGTCCCCCTGCGCAATTGCATCGCGCAGCACCGACAGCGACAACGCCTCCACGGCCTCGCGCGCCACCGGCGCATAACTCAGGTGCCAGGGCTCGATGCCTGCGCCGCCGCGGTCCGAACCGTAGGGACGGAAAAACCCGAACCTGCCCATGTTTTCGTCGAGCCAGGGCGTGAGTCGACCGAACACGCCCGCCGGTGCGTATTCCTCGGGCACCAGCTGGACCTGGTAGCCCTGCGGCATCGCCCCTGCGTCGATCACGTCGATGTCCGACCCCCAGTGATGCCGGCTGCCCCCGGGGACTGCGGACCACGAGAGAATCGCATCCACACGCTCGGCATCGGTCAGGCTGGACGCATCGAGCAGACCCCCGTCACGGTCATAAAGTGGCCGCTCGCCGCGCCATTTCCGGTTCCACAGCGTCAGCTGGCGGTCGAAATCACGAAAGCTGGAGACGGCCTCCAGTTGCAGGCCCGCCCCGGCTGCGGCGTCACGCAGGCCGAGGAACGAGGTGACGGCCGCGTAATGCAATGCGCACTTTGGCGCGTCCAGGTCGATGATGTGGGTGCGCACCCGGCCGGTCAGTTCCTGCGCATTCATTGCGGTCGGTGTCTCAGGGATCGAGGTCGGATATGATGCCGCGCAGGCGGTCAGACCGCACCGAAAATAACAGATCGAAAAAGTCTGGCTAGGCGACAGCGCCCGGAGCACCAGAGCGAATGGTCGGACCTGGACTCAAGCTGCGTTACATCCTCGCCGTGCTGCTGGTGGGCGCGCTGCTGACCGCGGGCGTCGCCGCCAGCGTGTACCTGGCGGAGCACGCCGAGCGGCGCGAGCTTGCGTCAGTCGAGCGCGAGTTGCGCGCACTCGCTGCGACGGATCCGCGGCTGGACGGGCCGCACGATCGGCTGCGTGACGTGGTCGAACAGGGCTACGATGATCGCGTCGCCAGCATCGCCATCTCGGGCATCCTGCTCACGCTGGCGGCGGGGTTGGTCATTTTCCTGCTCATGCGCCGCATCGATCGCGCGCTGAATTCGCTGATGGACAACGCGAAGTCGATCGGACTCGGTGGCCACACCGAGCCCGTCGGAGTCAGCGGTGTAGCCGAGGTCGCGGCGCTCGAACGTTCGCTGGAGCAGATGCGCCAGGCGCTCGCCACCACGACGATTTCGCGCGACTACCTCGACGACGTCCTGAATGGCATCAGCGACGCGGTGCTGGTCACGACTCCCGGCGGCACCGTGCAGACTGCCAACGCAGCGGCGGGCGCGCTGTTTGGCCTGCCGGAGCAGGAACTGGCCGGGGTGACGTTCAGCGAACTCATCGCGCCCGACCATCTCGCGGCGTTCGACTTTGCCAAGCTGAAGGCCGAGCCGGGCGAAACCGTGATTCGCACTGAGCGCGGCCAGACCATCCCCGCTTCGATCCACGTGTCGCCACTCAGCGGCCAGGCAGGCTCCAACCGCGGCCGCATCCTCGTCCTGCGCAACATCACCGATCGCAAGCGCGCCGAGCGTCGCATCCGCTACCTCGCGCGGTTCGACACGCTCACGAAGATGCCCAACCGCATGCAGTTCCAGCACCTGCTGCACC
>JANNGT010000410.1:0-4233 GCA_031404015.1 Gammaproteobacteria bacterium
GCGTGCGTGGCACGCCCTTGGGCATGCCTTCGGTGCCCGAAGTCCAGCAGATCGTCGCGACATCGTCGGCAGATACTGCGTTTGCCGCAACGTGCGCTGCCAGCCGCAAGCGTGCAGTGTCGGTCAATGCCAGTGGCGCGAGGGGCACGCTTCCCGTCGGGGCATCGTCACCGAGACAGAGCACCTGCAGTGCATGGCCTTCGCTCAGCTGGATTGCTGTCGAAGTGTAGTCGGCGCCTTTCAGGCTCCGCACGGTGAGCGCGGCGCGGGCGCCGGTCAGCTCGACGATCTGTTCCAGTTCGTGACGGCGGAACTGCATCGGCACCGGACTCACGATGATGCCGAGCCGCATCGCCGCAAGGTACACCGCAGGGTATTCCGCGATGTTGGGCAGTTGCGTGATCAGGATGTCGTCGCGACCGAGGCCGAGTTCGAGCAGGCGCAGTGCATAACCATCCGCGAGGTCGGCGACCTGCGCATAAGTGAGGCGCAGCGGGTCGCCGCCGACCAGGGCTGCACGATTCGGCGGGTCGAGAACAGCCAGTTGGCCGGGCACCGCACGGGCCGCCGCGTCGAACATGTCGGTGATGAGTGTGTCCGACCACCAACCCTGGCGGCGATAGTCCCGAACGAGTTCTTCGCGAGTCGTGCGCAAGGCGTGTCCCCCAGCAAAACAGCAAGCGTCGCAAATCAGTATAGGTAAGGGTCGCGGCAGCAGCAATTGACGTCGCGGTTGGCTTCGGGCTGTGCCGTGCTGTATGGTCCTGTAACGAAAGTCACTGGGGAGAAAATCATGGATCGTCGACATTTCATCCAGGCCGGCGCTGCCGTCCCGCTCGTGGCCGCCGGTTCTGCTACCTCCGGGGAGTCGCAGCCGGACTATTTTGCAATCGTGCGCGCCGTGATCACGTCGCTGCGGGTCAAGGACCTCGACGGAATGATGTCTCACATCGACGACGACATCGTGTGGCATTCACACGTCGGCAGTCCGACGTACGTCGGCAAGGCCGCCATGCGCGATTTTGCGGTCAGGCTTACGACGCAGATGAGCGACATCAAGTGGCGGATCTTCGATTGCGCGCAGCACGACAACCGGCTGTACGTCGAGGGCGTGGACGACTTCGTCACGACGGACGGGCGCCGCGTCGTGATCCCGTATGCGGGCGTGCTGGTGTTCAAGGGCAACAAGATCAGCGAGTGGCGCGACTATTTCGACCGCGCGTTGTTCGATCGCCTGAAAGCCGGCGAACCCCTGCCAGACTACCTGGTGGCGCTCACGACACGCGAAGCGCTGTTCTGAGGCAGGTCACCTGGGCTGCGGAGGCCACGGAATGAACGGACTGGTCGAGCGCTCGTAATCGGCGAACGCCTCCGGGCGTTTCTTTTTCATGCGGCGCTCGACCAACCCGATGCCCAGGGGTCCAAGCAGGATGTAGGCCAGCGTGAGCGGACTCACGATCGCGAGCCAACCCCAGGGCGTTTCGAGTGCGATCAGGAAGAAGCCGCACCAGACCATGAACTCGCCGAAATAGTTCGGATGGCGCGAGTAACGCCACAGTCCGCTGCGCATGACCTTATTGTGGTTGGCCGGATCGCGCAGGAAGCGTCGCAACTGGATGTCTGCCACGGTCTCCAACGTCAGTCCCACGATAAACAACACGACGCCCGCCAGCGCGAGGCTGCCCAGCGGTGGCTCCACCGTGCGCTGGGCGAGGAACAGCGGAAACGCGATCGCAACGCCGCTGGCGGCGCCCAGTGAGAGAAAGACGTGCGTCAGGCTGTACCAGGCGTAGTTCTGGCCCAGCGAGGCGGCATGCGTGCGCAGCCGGGCATAGCGTGCGTCTTCGCGCCCCCAATTGCGGGCACCGATGTGCCACGCGAGGCGGGCAGCCCACAGCAGCGTCATGCCCAGCACCAGTTTTTGTCGCGCGGGATTGCCATCGCAGATCGCGTAGAACACGCCCGCGGTGATCGCCATGCCAACCGGGTAGAGCGGGTCGCCGATGCTCGAGTCCTTGATGGCCAGGCTAACGAGCCACAAGGTGATCCAGAAGCCGAAGATCGTGACGGCGCAGACGAAGACGAGAAAAAGGATGTCGGACGGCATCGCTGTCTGCCCTCAGCGTCCAGTGCGGATGACGGGAACGTTCAACATGCGCGCCATGCGCTTCTCCAGGCCCTTCGGGTCGAGCGCCAGCGCCGCGCGCACTTCGACGGCCATGCGGTCGGTGTCGAGTTCGTCGATGCTGCGGCTGACGGCGCGCAGCCCCGCGCGCGCGATGTCGTCCGGCTTTTCCTTGCCGCCTTCGACGTGCGCGGCCATGCGCGTGTCGACCGAGCCGACGATCAATGCCGTGACTTGCGTGCCCTGGCCGGCCAGCTCCGCGCGCACGCAGCTGCTCAGGCTGCGAGCCGCGGCCTTCGACGGTCCGTAGCCGCCCATATTGGGGATCGCAATGAGCGCAGCGGCCGACAGCACGTTGATGATACCGCCACCCCCGTTCGCAGCCAGTATCGGTGCGAACGCGCGGCACATCGCAAGCGTGCCGAAGTAGTTCACTGCCATTTCCTGCTGCGCGTTCGACATGTCGGGCGCGCCGAGCAACGTCTGGTTGGTGAACATGCCCGCGTTGTTGACCACGAGAGTGACGTCGCCGCACTCACGCGCGGCCCTGTCAACCTCGTCGAAGTCGGTGACGTCGAGCTCGAGCGCAATGCATCGACCGGGATACTGCGCAACGAGGTGTGCCGCCCCGGCTGGATCGCGACTGCCCGCGTACACTTTTTTCGCGCCCGATTCGAGCAGCACCCGCACGAAGGCTTCGCCGATGCCACGGTTGCCGCCCGTCACCAGGCCGACACTGTCCTTGATTTCCATCTCAGCGCTCCGTACTCGGCAGGATGATCGCGGGCCCCGGCGTCTTTTCATACAATCGCTGGACGTCTGCGGCGCGGCGGGTGAGCGCGACACGCTGGTTGATCGTGCCCTTGTCGGACACCTCGTGCTGGTCGACGCTGGGCGGTTCGGTGAGCAGCGCGAGGCGCTCGACCCGTTCGCTCTGGCCGCGGCCCGCGTTGAAGCGCTGCAAGCGCGCCTGCAGTTCGGCGATTAGTTCCGGCGTGCGCGGCGCCTTGGGCCAGGCCAGCAGCGCGACGTACGACAGGTTCTCACCGCACACGACGGCGTCGGCAAGCAGCGGTGCGAACGCTTCGAGGAATTCGGCGCGCAATTTTCCGGAGGCAACCCACGTCCCGGTGCCGAGCTTGAAGTCCTCGGCCATGCGGCCCGCGAAGCGCAGCCCTTTCTGGATGTCGTCCGGGTCGTGCAACTGCGCGGTATCGCCGATTCGGTAGAAACCTTCCTCGTCCAGCATGCCGCGGTTGGCTTCGGGGTTGTTCAGGTAGCCGGGGGTGACGATCTGTCCGCGCACGCGCACCTCGTAGCGCGGCCCCGCCGGGACCAGCTTCAGAGTCATGCCAGGCATGGGCAGGCCGATGCCCACGGCTTCGGTCGGGAAATAGATGGACATGCAACCCGACGTCGTCTCGGTTGCACCATAGCCGGTCGTAAAGAAAATCCGCTCGCCGATCGTCTCGATCGCGAGTCGCTGGATGCGGTCGTAGAGCGCCTGCGGCAGGCCCGCGCCGCCATACAACGCGAGTCGCAGGTTGCGGAAAAACTTTTCGCGCAGTTCTGCGTCCTGTTCCAGCGCGTCTGCAAGCATCGCGTACCCGAACGGCACGTTGATGTGAAAACTCGGTGGAATTTCCTTGATGTTGCGCAGCGATTCTTCGAACAGGCCGGGCATCGGGCGGCCGTCGTCGATGTAGAAGCTGCCGCCGCTGCACAGCGTGGCGAATTGATTGCACGCTCCTGAAACGTGGCTCCACGGCAGCCAGTCGAGCATCGTCTCGGTCCACCCCGCCGTCTCAGCGAGCACTTGCCGTGCTTGCGCGATGTTGGCGCAGACCATGCGCTGGGTCTGCACGACGGCCTTCGGCATGCTGGTAGAGCCCGAGGTGAGCATGTACAGCGAGTGCGCGTCCGGGTCGAGCGCTGCGATGGACTGCTCGACGTCGGCAGTGACAGGCGTGGCCAGGACGTCGGCGTAGCGTGTCGCGGCGCGCTGACACTGAGAGGGGTCGGCCGTGATAAGGGTCGCGTCCCCAAAGTCGACATTGTCGAGGGCGCGGCGGAAGAGCTCGGTGGCTTCGGCGAACACGATGGCGGGA
>JANNGT010000411.1:0-2700 GCA_031404015.1 Gammaproteobacteria bacterium
TGATGACGCCGATCGGAGTGAGGACGATGTAGTAGAGCAGGGTCAGGATGATGCGTGTATTCACGTGGCCGAGGAACATGGCCATCTGCATCCAGCCGCGCTGCACCGGCCCGAGGAGCGTGGGGAACAGCAGTCCGGGCACCATCAAGCCGGCGCCGATACTCCACAAGACCAGCGGCGGGACCTCGTGGCCCCGCCACCAGCTGATGCTGCCGAACACGGTGAATGCGGCCCCGACCGTGAGGCCGAACTTGCGCAGCTCTGACTTGGAGGCGTGCGGCATCTAGAAGATCGTGTAGATGAACGGGGCCAACGCCGAGCCTTGCCGATCCAGCTGGCGGGCAACATCAAGCGCGGCGGCCTCGTGGAGAAAGCGTTTGGCGTCACGCTGCGCGAACTGCTGTACGACTTCGGCGGCGGCTCCGCGTCGGGACGCCCGCTTCGGGCCGTGCAGGTCGGTGGTCCGCTGGGCGCGTACCTGCCCGAATCCCAGTTCGACACACCGCTCGATTACGAGGCCTTCACGGCGATCGGCGCGCTCGTGGGCCACGGTGGCATCGTCGCCTTCGACGACACCGTCGACATGGCGCGCATGGCGCGCTACGCGATGGAGTTCTGCGCCATCGAATCCTGCGGCAAGTGCACGCCCTGTCGCATCGGTTCCACGCGCGGGGTCGAGGTCATCGACCGGATCATCGCGGGCACCGAACGCCAGGCCAACATGGCGCAGCTTGAAGCACTCTGCGAGACGCTGCAGCACGGTTCGCTCTGCGGCCTGGGCGGCATGACGCCGTTTCCGGTCATGAGCGCCGTCAGGCATTTCCCCAACGACTTTGTTCGCGACCGCTGAGGCACGAGGAATGACTGGATGTTAGCGATCAATCGGAAGGACGCGGGCACTCCTGCGGCACAGGGCGACTCGGTCACGCTGACGATCGACGGCGCCGACGTTACCGTGCCGGCCGGTACGTCGATCATGCGGGCAGCGGCTGCGGCAGGCAGTGCTATCCCGAAGCTTTGTGCGACGGACACGCTGAAGGCGTTCGGCTCGTGCCGCGTGTGCCTGGTCGAAGTCGAGGGCCAGCGCGGCTACCCCGCTTCCTGCACGACGCTGGTTGCGCCCGGCATGAAGGTGAAGACCGAGAGCGACAAGCTCCGCCAGCTGCGCAAGGGCGTCGTCGAGCTTTACGTGTCCGATCATCCGTTGAACTGCAAGGGCTGCCCCGCCGACACGCATTGCGAATTGCAGGACGTCGCCGCCGATCTCGGCGTGACGACCAGCCCGTATGGATTCGACGGCGCCAACCACAAGAACGCCCCGTGTGACGACAGCAACCCCTACTTCCAGTTCGATCCATCGCTGTGCATCGCGTGTTCCCGCTGCGTGCGCGCCTGCGACGAGGTCCAGGGCACGTTCGCGCTGACGATCGAAGGCCGTGGCTTCGCTTCGCGCGTCGTCGCGAGCCAGGACGAGTCGTTTCTCGAATCCGAGTGCGTCTCGTGCGGCGCCTGCGTCGAATCGTGCCCGACGGCGGCGCTGAGTGAGAAGTCGCTCGCGGCCATCGGTCAGCCGGTAAAGGCCGTGACGACGACGTGCGCGTACTGCGGCGTTGGCTGCTCGTTCGAGGCCGAGGTCAAAGGCGAGGAAGTCGTGCGCATGGTGCCGAGCCGCGACGGCAAGGCCAACCGCGGCCACGCCTGCGTCAAGGGACGGTTCGCGTACGGCTACGCCACGCACGCCGATCGCATCACGACGCCAATGATCCGCAAGCAGATCTCCGACCCATGGCAGCCTGTCAGCTGGGACGAAGCCTTCAAGTACGCGGCGTCCGAGTTCCGGCGTATCCAGGCGCAGTACGGCCGCGAATCGGTGGGCGGCATCACCTCGTCGCGCTGCACCAACGAGGAAAGCTTCCTCGTGCAGAAGCTGGTGCGCGCCGCCCTCGGCACCAACAACGTCGACACCTGCGCACGCGTCTGTCACTCGCCGACCGGTTATGGCCTCAAGCACACGCTGGGCGAGTCCGCAGGCACGCAGGCCTTCGATTCAGTCATGCAGAGCGACGTGATCGTCGTGATCGGCGCGAATCCCACGGACGGCCATCCCGTGTTCGCATCGCGCATGAAACGCCGACTGCGTGAAGGTGCGAAACTGATCGTGGCCGACCCGCGCGCGATCGACCTCGTGCGCTCACCGCACGTCGAAGCCGACTACCACCTGCCGTTGAAGCCCGGCACCAACGTCGCGCTGATCAACTCGCTGGCGCACGTCGTCGTCACGGAAGGTCTCGTCGACGAAGCCTATGTGGCGGAGCGCTGCGAACCGGGTCCGTTCAACAAGTGGCGCGACTTCGTGTCGCAGCAGAGGAATTCGCCAGAGGCGCTGGCCGAGGTGACCGGCGTGCCGGCGGACCTCGTGCGTGGTGCTGCCCGCCTCTACGCAACCGGCGGCAATGGCGCGATCTACTACGGGCTGGGTGTCACCGAACACAGCCAGGGCAGCACGATGGTGCTCGGCATCGCGAACCTCGCCATGGCCACGGGCAACATTGGTCGTGAGGGCGTGGGCGTCAATCCGCTGCGCGGTCAGAACAACGTGCAGGGTTCGTGTGACATGGGTTCGTTCCCGCACGAACTGGCGGGCTACCGGCACGTGTCCGACGGACCCACGCGCGCACTGTTCGGGGCCGAATGGGGCGT
>JANNGT010000412.1:0-4867 GCA_031404015.1 Gammaproteobacteria bacterium
TGAATTGCTGCCGCGTGCGCCGGTCGTGACCATCATGGGCCACGTCGACCACGGCAAGACCTCGCTCCTCGACTACATCCGCACCACGAAGGTGGCGGCGGGCGAGGCGGGCGGCATCACGCAGCACATCGGCGCCTACCAGGTGCAGACGCCGCGGGGCCTGATCACGTTCATCGACACCCCGGGCCACGCTGCGTTCACTGCAATGCGTGCGCGTGGTGCCAACGTCACGGACATCGTCATCCTGGTGGTGGCTGCCGACGACGGCGTCATGCCGCAGACGATCGAGGCGATCAGCCATGCGCGCGCGGCCGAAGTGCCGATCGTCGTGGCGGTCAACAAGATTGACAAACACGGCGCCGATCCGGAACGCGTCAAGAACGACCTCGGCAAGCACAACGTCATTCCCGAGGAATGGGGCGGCGACGTGATGTTCGTCAACGTGTCGGCCAAGACTGGCGAGGGCATCGACAAGCTGCTCGAATCGGTGCTGCTGCAGGCCGAAGTGCTCGACCTCAAGTCGCCGGCCACCGGCCTCGCCGTCGGCGTGGTGCTCGAATCCAGCATCGAAAAGGGCCGCGGCCCCGTCGCGACCGTGCTGGTCAAGCGCGGCACGCTCAAAATGGGCGACCCGATCATTGCGGGCCAGGAATTCGGCCGCGTGCGTGCATTGTTCGACGCGCTGGGCAAGCAGGTGCAGACCGCCGGTCCGGCCCAGCCCGTGCAGGTGCTCGGCCTTTCGGACGTGCCCGGCGCCGGCGACGACCTGCTCGTCGTCGAAAGCGAGCGCAAGGCCCGCGAAGTTGCGCTGTATCGCCAGGGCAAGTACCGCGACGTGCGCCTTGCCGGCGCGACGAAGAAGGTGGAGGACGTGTTCTCGCAGATCGGCGAGAATGCGGGCCAGTTCGTCAACCTGATCGTCAAGGCCGACGTGCAGGGCAGCGCCGAAGCGTTGCGCGACTCGCTCTCCAAGATCGGCACCGAAGAGGCGTCGGTCAAGGTCATCGCGAGCGGCGTGGGCGGCATCACCGAGTCCGACGTGTCGCTGGCTGCAGCGTCACGCGCGCGCATCATCGGCTTCAACGTCCGCGCTGACGGGGCGGCCCGCAGCTCGATGAAGGAGCAGGGCGTCGAGGTGCACTACTACAGCGTGATCTACGAAGCGCTGGACGACGTGCGCAGCTGGGTATCGGGCATGCTCAAGCCCGAGATCAAGGAACAGATCGTCGGTCTCGCCGAAGTGCGCGAAGTCTTCCGTTCGAGCAAGTTCGGCACCGTCGCCGGCTGCCTCGTCACCGAAGGCGTCATCAAGCGCGGCAACCCGGTGCGCGTGCTGCGTGAAAACGTGGTCATCCACCAGGGCGAACTCGATTCGCTGCGCCGTTTCAAGGACGACGTCGGCGAAGTTCGCGGCGGCACCGAGTGCGGCATCGGCGTGGTCAAGTACAACGACATCCGGGCAGGTGACCAGATCGAGTGCTTCTCCCGCTTCGAGGTCGCGCGCAGCGCGTAGGGCAGATGCCACGCGAAGTCCCACGGGCGCGGCGCATCGCCGAACAGGTCCAGCGTGTCCTGTCGCAGCTGTTGCTGCGGGAGGTGCGCGATCCGCGCCTGAAACCGATGACCGTCACGCACGTGAAGGTCTCGCCCGACCTCACCCACATGTGGGTGCTGTACACGCTGCTGTCCGGCGACTCGCACGACGAGTTGCAGAAAGAGATCCTCGACGAGGCGGCCGTGTACCTGCGCGGCCCGCTGGCGCGTGCGCTGAAGCTGCGGCTTGCACCGCACCTGCATTTCGCGCCCGACGAGGAACTCGAGCGGGGCAACCGGCTCGATGACCTGATCGGCCAGGCGGTCCGCGAGGACCAGGCAAGGCACGTCGACGATCCCGTCGCCCCCGGGCCGGCGGCCGAGGATGACGACGATGAGCTCGGGCACTACGACAGCAGTCGCGACGACGAAGCCGACGACCCGCGTCCGTGACTGAACCTGATTCGCGCGATCCCGCCCCGACGTCGCGTCGGCGCTGGCGGGCCGTTGACGGCATCGTCCTGCTCGACAAACCCCAGGGCCTGAGCTCCACGCAGGCACTGCAACGCGTTCGCCGGCATTTGCAGGCTGAGAAAGCCGGGCATGCCGGCACGCTCGACCCGATGGCTACCGGCATGCTGCCCCTGTGCTTCGGCCAGGCGACGAAGGCCTGCGGCACGTTGCTCGGACGACGCAAGGCTTACAGAGCCCGCGTACTGCTCGGGGTGGCTACCGACACCGGCGATACCGACGGGCTGCCCGTGGCGGAATGCGAGGTGCCGGACTTCGACGCCGATCGTCTCGCAGCCGTGCTCGCGACGCTGCGCGGCGCGCGCACGCAGGTACCGCCGATGTATTCGGCGCTCAAGCGCAATGGACGTCCGCTGTACGAACTGGCGCGCTTGGGGCTGGAAGTCGAGCGGGCAGCCCGCGCCATCACGATCGACTCCCTGCACGTGACGGGGCAGGGCGAGCGCTACCTGGACATCGAGGTGGTCTGCTCCAAGGGAACCTATATCCGCGTGCTGGCCGACGAGATCGCAGCAGGGCTCGACACGAGGGGCCACCTGGGCGCCTTGCGGCGCTTGTGGGTGGAACCGTTCGAAGCGGCCGCCATGGTCACGCTCGACGCGATCGAGGCGTCACCGGTCGGAGGTCAAGGCGCGACGAGCTGGCTGTCGGCCGTCGACACCGCCTTCCCGGACGTGCCCCGGCTGTCGCTCGATCATGCAGCGGCGTTGCACCTGTGCCAGGGGCGCACGCTGGCGCGGCCTGATGGACTGCCCGACGCGGCGCATTACCGGGCCTATGGCCCCGATGGCGGCTTCCTGGGTCTGGTCGAACCAGGGCCAGACGGACAGCTTCAGGTCCAACGGCTTTTCGTGCCGGGCGCCGGCTCCGCCGGATCGGGTCGAAAGAGTTGAGTAAAAGGCGGCCGTGCGGCTAAAATGCGCGGCTCACACAAGGCGAACGTCAAGGTTTCGAGGTTATTCAACGATGGCACTGTCCACCGAGCGCAAGTCTGGGATTGTCGGCGACTTCAAGCGAGGCGCCGCAGACACGGGTTCCCCTGAGGTCCAGGTTGCATTGCTCTCCGCCCGCATCAACGAGCTGGGCGAACATTTTGCCGCGCACAAGCGCGATCATGCTTCTCGTCGCGGGCTGCTGAAGCTCGTCACGCAGCGCCGCAAACTCCTCGATTACCTGAAAGAAACCGCTCCGGCGCGCTATCAGGAAGTCGTCGCACGGCTCGGCCTGCGCCGCTGACCGTCGACCCCGTCTCCGGCCCGCTGTGCGGGCCGGATTCGCATTTGGCCCCAGTAGTAGCCCCCCGAGCGGGCTGCAGCAACACCACAAAATTCGGACACCCCTCATCGTGAACGTCCACAAGACAAGCTTTCAGTACGGCCCGCACACTGTCTCGATCGAAACCGGCCGCCGGGCGCGCCAGGCCGATGGTTCGGTCCTTGTTGCCATGGGCGACACCGTGGTGCTCGTCACCGCCGTAGGGCGCCGCGAAGCGCAGCCCGGCAAGGATTTCTTCCCGCTCACGGTCAACTACATCGAGAAGACGTACGCAGCGGGTCGCATCCCGGGCGGCTTCTTCAAGCGTGAAGGCCGTCCTTCGGAAAAAGAAACCCTGATCTCGCGCCTGATCGACCGCCCGATCCGTCCGCTGTTCCCTGAGTTCTTCTTCAACGAAGTGCAGGTCGTCGCGACGGTCGTCTCGCTCGATCCCGAAATCGATTCCGACATCCCTGCGATGCTCGGCGCCTCGGCCGCGCTGGCGCTGTCGGGCATCCCGTTCAAGGGTCCGATCGGTGGCGCGCGCGTCGGCTACATCGACGGCAAGTACGCGCTGAATCCGTCGACCAAGGACATGAAGACGTCCGACCTCGACCTCGTGGTGGCCGGCACGGCCGACGCGGTGCTGATGGTCGAGTCCCAAGCTAACCTGCTGTCCGAAGCCGTGATGCTCGGCGCCGTCGTCTATGGCCACGAGCAGATGCAGGTTGCGATCAACGCGATCCGCGAACTCGCTGCCAAGGCGGCCAAGCCTTCGTGGGGCTGGAAGGCGCCGGAACTCGACGCCGAGCTCGCCAAGGCCGTCTCGGCCCAGGCCGAGACCGAACTGGTCAAGGCCTACCAGATCACCGAAAAGCAGGCGCGCCACACACGCGTCGGCGAGCTCAAGAAGGCGCTGGTGGAGTCGCTCGCGACGGGCGACGGCGCCAAGTACCAGCCGCGCCAGGTCACCGACGAACTCGGCCGCCTCGAGTACAACATCGTGCGTCGCCGCATCATTGCGGGCGAACCGCGCATCGACGGCCGCGACATGCACACCGTGCGCAAGATCACGGTCGAAACAGGCGTGCTGCCGCGCACCCACGGCTCCGCGTTGTTCACGCGCGGCGAAACGCAGGCGCTGGTCACGACCACGCTCGGCACCGGTCGCGACGCCCAGATCATCGACGCGTTGGCTGGCGAGCGCAAAGAGCCGTTCATGCTGCACTACAACTTCCCGCCGTTCTCGGTGGGCGAGACGGGCATGATGGGCTCGCCAAAGCGCCGCGAAATCGGGCACGGCAACCTGGCGCGTCGCGGTGTCGCCGCGGTGATGCCGGACATGACGACGTTCCCGTACATCATCCGCATCGTGTCCGAGATCACCGAGTCGAACGGCTCGAGCTCGATGGCGTCGGTCTGCGGCAGCTCGCTCTCGCTCTACGACGCCGGCGTGCCGATCAAGGCGCCGGTCTCGGGCATCGCGATGGGCCTCGTCAAGGAGGGCGACGACTACGTGATCCTGACGGACATCCAGGGCGCGGAGGAC
>JANNGT010000413.1:0-2827 GCA_031404015.1 Gammaproteobacteria bacterium
TGCAGCACGCTCGGCAGGCGGTCGTAGTCGCGCGACTTGTCGAGGAAGTAGGTGGCGCCGAGCGCCAGCGCACTGTCCCGATAAGCCGCCAGCGCGTAGTTGGTGAAGACGATCACCCGCGGTTTGTCCTCCTGTCCGTGCAATGCTCGCAGGATGCCGAAGCCGCTTCCCGTCTTGAGCTGCAGGTCGAGGATGACTGCATCGATCTCGCCGCGATCCAGCAGCACGAGTGCCTCCGCCTCGGAACCGACGGTGGCAACGATACGCACACCGGGAAGTTCGCCAACCAGTTCCGCGATGCGTTGGACCAGCAGAGCGGAGTCCTCGACGAGCAGCACCCGGAGCAGTGGGTCTGCCAGCGTCCTGGGTTCACGCGCGGGGCGGTTGGGCACGTTGCGGAGTCCGTTCCTGGCTGCTCTGGCAGTGGCCATCTAAACGTACCCGCAACTTTTGCGCGAGCGGCACGGTGCTCGCCCGCCGTGGGCCGCGGCATCGCGCTCGTGTCAGCGGGCGCCTACGCTCCGACGGGAAATCGAGGCGAAGCGATGCTGGCGGGAGGCCGTTGTCACCTGCAGGCCGGGCAAGGGACCATGCAAGCACCATTCACGGAAGGAGAGCATTGCATGAAACATCTATCCCTGACGGCCCGAGCGGGCCTTCTGATCGTAGCGCTTGCCCTGGGCGCAT
Organism: Gammaproteobacteria bacterium; assembly: GCA_031404015.1. Lineage (GTDB taxonomy): Bacteria > Pseudomonadota > Gammaproteobacteria > Steroidobacterales > Steroidobacteraceae > RPQJ01. The sequence continues at coordinate 688 of JANNGT010000413.1, forward strand.
GCAGCTCCACCCGCACGCAACAGTCGGCAGGGGAAGTGATCGACGACAGCGTTCTCACCGCGAAGGTGAAGGCTGCGTTGATCGACGATCCGGTGGCCAAGGCGGGGGACATCAACGTCGAAACCTATCGTGGCGTGGTGCAGCTTGGCGGCTTCGTCGAGAACGCCGAGCAGAAGTCGCGCGCGTCCACGGTGGCGAAGGGCGTGACTGGCGTCAAGGAAGTCCGCAATGACTTGCGCGTCAGCGCTGACCAGGCGACCGCCGGGCAAGTCATCGACGACGGCGCACTCACGGCTGCCGTCAAGGGCAAGCTGATCGCGGACGAGACTTCGCAGTCTTACAAGATCAACGTCGAAACCCAGAACGGCGTCGTGCAGCTCACGGGCTTTGCTGATTCGAGCAAAGCCAAGAGCCGCGCAGAGGAACTCGCCAAGTCGGTAGACGGAGTCAAGACCGTCCGCAACGACATCGAGATCCGCCAGCGCTGAGTCGTGCTCGAAGTCCCGGGTCGGTCCCGGCCCGGGATTTTTTTTCACGCAATTAGAACCTCACTCGTTGGTTCTTCAATCGAATAAGCGAGAAGCGGTCGTCGCGCACAATGTCTCCCCAGAACCCCTCGCTGCGACCGGCATCCCGGGGCTGGACGACGTCCTCTCCGGCGGGCTCACGCCGAATCGTCGGTCCCTGCTGCAGGGCGTGCGGCGCGGTGCGGCTGCAGCAGAGGTAGCCGAATGCGGCACACTACGACCCCACTGACGCGGAAGGGAACAAAGTTCATGGTTAGAAAAAAAAACCCAATCCCAGTCTCCCTCCCGAAATCCCCCACCGGCATCACCGGCCTCGATGAAATCACCGGCGGCGGACTGCCGCGCGGGCGGCCCACGCTCGTCGCCGGCAGCGCGGGGTGCGGCAAGACGATGCTCGCCCTGGAGTTCCTCGTGCGCGGAGCGACGCAGTTTGGCGAGCCGGGGGTGTTCATGATGTTCGAGGAAAATGCGCAGGAGCTTACGAACAATGTGCGCTCGCTCGGCTTCGACCTCGACCAGCTCGTGGCGCAGAAAATGATCCGGCTCGATCACGTCCGCGTGGAGCGCAGCGAGATCGAGGAGACGGGCGAGTATGATCTCGAGGGGCTCTTCGTCCGGCTCGGCCACGCCATTGATTCCATCGGCGCGAAACGCGTGGTGCTCGACACCGTCGAAGCGCTCTTCGCCGGGCTGCCGAATCACGCCATCCTCCGCGCGGAACTGCGCCGGCTTTTCCGCTGGCTGAAGGACCGCGGCATGACGGCCATCATCACCGGCGAGAAGGGCGAGGCCTCGATCACGCGCTACGGGCTGGAGGAATACGTGGCCGATTGCGTCATCACGCTCGACCACCGCGTGACCGAGCAGATCTGCACCCGGCGGCTGCGCGTGGTGAAGTATCGCGGCAGCGCGCACGGCACGAACGAATACCCGTTCATCATCGGCGAGCGCGGGCTCTCGGTTCTGCCGATCACTTCCATCTCGCTCGATCACCGGGTCTCCGCGCTGCGCATCGCCACTGGCATCGCGGGGCTCGATGCCATGCTCGGCGGCCAGGGCGTGTATCGCGGCAGCAGCGTGCTCGTCACTGGGTCTTCGGGCACGGGCAAGAGCAGCATCGCCGGGAAGTTTGCCGAGACCGCATGCCGCCGCGGCGAGCGCACGCTCCTTTTCGCCTATGAGGAATCCTCCGAGCAACTGCTGCGCAACATGCGCTCCATCGGCATCGACCTCGGGCCCTGGGTGAAAAAGGGGCTGCTCCAGATTCACTGCTCGCGCCCTGCGATGCACGGGCTGGAGCAGCATCTCGTGATGGTGCACGATCTGGTGCTTGCGTTCCGGCCGGGCGTCGTGGTCATCGATCCGATCAGCAATCTCACGCTCGACGACAACGAGCGGGAGGTGAAGCCGACGATGATGCGGCTCATTGATTTCCTGAAGAAACTGCAAATCACCTCGATTTTCATCAGCCTCACCTCCGACGGCACCGCGACGAGCGCGACCGAGCATAGCCAGCTCGGCGTCGCCTCGCTCATGGATACGTGGCTGCTGCTGCGCAATGTGGAATCCAACGGCGAGCGCAACCGCCTGATCTACGTGCTGAAATCGCGCGG
>JANNGT010000414.1:0-2686 GCA_031404015.1 Gammaproteobacteria bacterium
ACAAGACCGTCGAGCACGACAACCCGGGCCTCGAGGCGCTCGAGTCGGCGCACCTGATCATCGTTTACAATCGCTAGCTGTCGCTCCCGGAGGGTCAATTGCAGCGCTTCTACGACTATTTGGACTCCGGCAAGCCTCTGATCGGCCTCCGTACCGCCAATCACGGGTTCATCGAGTTCGAGTACCAGAAGGACGGGCGGAGGGTCGACTTCGGCGAGGACGTCCTCGGCGGCTCGTTCCGCGACCACCACGGCCGCTGGCACGCGGACTCGACGCGCGGGCTCATCGTCGAAGCGCACAAGGACCACCCGATCCTGCGCGGCGTGACGGACGTGTGGGGGCGCTCGGACGTCTACCGCACGTACCCAGAGGGCGGGAGCCTGCCGGCAGGCTGCACGCCGCTGCTCATGGGCCAGCCGTTGATGGCCCGCGAGCACGACGACCCGATCAACCCGGACCTCGAGCCCTTGCCTGTGGCTTGGACGAAGACGTGGACGGGCAACCTCGGCAAGTCGGCGCGCGTCTTCCACAGCACGATGGGCAGCGGGCACGACTTCCAGAGCGCGGGCCTGCGGCGCCTCGTGATCAACGCCGCTTACTGGTGCCTCGGGATGGAGGACCAGATCGATCCTGCTTCAAACGTCGACATCGTGGGCAAATACGCCCCGCGCGACACGGGCTTCGACTACGAGGCCCTCGGGATCGTCCCCATGCCGCCTGCGGCGTACGACCCACTCAGCCCGTCGGCGGCGCAGAAGTGACCGGCCAGGCCAACTGCCCCGGACGAGGTTTGGCTCGACTCCCGCGCGCGGCCCTGCGCAAAGAGAGGGCCCGCCAGGATTCTCTCGACGATCCGCGTCACGCGGCGCGCGGCCCTAGCGACGCCGCCGACGAGGAGGCCCGCGCCGGCTCAGCGCGCGTTGACGACGCGCTGTGCGGCCTCGCGCGCGAGCGCCTCGTCGAGCTGCCGTTCCACGGTGGCCCCGGCCTCGGTCATCGCCGCGAAGCCGCGGATGTCGCCCTTGCGCTGCAGGTCGCGGGCCTGTTCGAGCAGCGAGCGATGCAGGCGCTCGAGACGTTGGCGATCCCGGGTGAGGCGGCGACGACGAAGCCATCCAAGCATGCGTGGACTTCGCCCGCTTCCAGGGCACGGATGCAGCGGGATCGCCAAGGTCGCATCCGCGTCACCGTTCGCGCGAAGGGTCAGAGTTGCTCGACCAACGCGGCCCCGAGTGCGCCAGATACGTGCTGCTCGCGGCAGCTCTTTACAACGTGTGTTGGGGGCGCTGGTGGTGGCGTTCCCGCTGGCGTGGTTCGAGATGGCCGGTTTGCCGGCGCCTAACTACCCGTCGCTGTGGCAGTGCATCGGCCTGATCGTCGGCGTCTACGGCATTGGCTACGGCATCGCGGCCTTCGCGCCCATGCGGCACTGGCCGATCGTACTGGTCGGGCTGCTCGGCAAAGTGTTCGGGCCGATCGGCTTCCTCGATGCGGCGCTGCGCGGCGACCTGCCGTGGCGCTGCGGCTGGCTGATCGTCGGCAACGATCTGATGTGGTGGCTGCCGTTCGGCGCGCTTCTGTTCGCCGCACGCCGGCAGGCACGCGCACGATGAACTGGCCGTTACTGGTGGTGATGCATGCGGTGCCGACGCTCTACCTGTGCGGGCTAATCTGGTTCGTTCAGGTCGTGCACTACCCGCGCCACGCCCGAAATGCGCCGCAAGTGCCAGTCGCTCGGCGCCGATCAATTGTTCGACAAGTCCAACGAGATCGACGCGCTGATCCTCTATTGCGACCAGCTTGCCAGGGCCATCGACAGCAGCCCGCCCCTGCCGGCTTGAGGCATGACGGGCCTGACCGCACCACCCGGCAAACCTGACAAGCCGCTGCGGCGGCCAGCCGGGCCTGCAGCAGGCATCATCAGTCAACCCCTTGCTGCACGGGCTGCGCCATGAAACTCATCGCGATCTTCCGGCGCAACCCATTTGTGTTGCCGATGGCCGTGGTGGCGGCCTTTGCAATCTTTTTCATCAGCGAGGGCTCGTATTGGCAGTCGCAGGGGACGCTCGACAGCATTCGCGGCATCGCGGTCGCGAGCCAGCACGTTGAACGGCTCGAACGCAGCCTGGCCGACGCCGAAAACGGCCAGCGCGGCTTCCTGCTGACCGGCCGTACCGAGTACTTGGCGCCCTACCAGGATGCGCGCCAGTCGGTGGGCGAGGCACTGCAAGAACTGGACCGCTATTTCGCCACCGACCAGGTCGCCACCGCCCAACTGCTGGACTTGCGCGAGTTGGCTGAGCGCAAGCTGGCCGAACTGGACGAGACTGTGCGGCTGGCGCGGGCGGGCAACCAGCAGACCGCCATCGAACTGGTCCTCAGTGGTATCGGCAAGCAGGAAATGGACAGCCTGCGCCGCCTGACCAACCGTATCGTGGCGCAACAGGCCGGGCAACGCGACAACACCGACCGCAGCCTGGACCAGACCCTGTTGATCAGCCGCTTTGGTGTGATGGGCCTGTGCGCAGTGCTGCTGCTGGCACTGGTGCTGTACCTGCAAAAAAGTGATGCACTCGCCACCATCCAGGACGAACAGCAGCGACTCACACAGGCCGCAAATGACCGGCTGGAGATCGAGGTGGCCCAGCGGACCGCCCAGCTCACCGACCTGACCCGCCATTTGCTG
>JANNGT010000415.1:0-17598 GCA_031404015.1 Gammaproteobacteria bacterium
GGTCCGGGTGCGCGCCTCCAGCTGGATCATGCGGTGGGTGATGTCGAGTCGCAGCAGGTCGCGGTCGTAACGGCTATCGGTGATTCTCATGGCCTTCCCTTAGTTACTTGGTGTTATCGGCCATATATGGTCTGTTCAGACTATATGTGACAATCTATATCCATATATGGTCCATTTGGACCATATATGGAGATTAGACATGTCCGAAGCGAAAATGATGGTTTCCAATAGCACACGGGCCTACCAGGGCAACCTGCTAAATGCGGGCGTGCGCAGAGATATCGCAGAGCTCAACCGGCTCTTCCTGGCGCATGCCCTTAACCCCGTGCACCGGGGCGACAGCTGGTTTCAGCTGCCTTCGGCCGCCCTGCATGAACTCGAGCGGGCCCCGCCCGAGGCGATCGAACGCGCCGCCTATGCGCCCATCGCCCTGTTCCAGTTGCACTTGCCCGACCCCCACGCCGCAGGGCTGGCGGAGTCGGCAGGGGCGGTAGGCGATGCCGATCGACCCTGGCACGACGCGCTGCATGGCACGGCCAGGCACTCCTTCGGGCTGGCGTCGCTGAACCTGGTACGGCGACTGGCTGAAGGCGTGCCGTTTTCTCCCCGCATCGCGTTCGGCCTGGCTTCCAACTGTGAAAGCCGCCTGTCGTCGCTCTCGCTCTCCGAGTCCTTCCAGCTGGCCTCCTGGGAAGGACTCGTGCGGCCGCGCTGGCACGAGCACGCGCGCTACTGGGGCATGCTGGCCGGGGCGGCGATGAGCGCGCGCAAGGAAGACCTGTACTGGGCGTATGCGGCGGGCCTCTGCATGCTGGGCCGGTGTGAACGCGAGCCGGCGACCGTGCGACCTGGCGTCAGTCGACGCGCGCGGTCCACGCATCGACGCGGACCAGCCGGAGGCGCCGGTGTTCCTTGCTGAGCAGGTGCGCGCACATTACCCTTCGCTCCCCTCCCGTCTGCGCCGCCCACCATGAAGGCCTTGTCGTTACGCCAGCTCTGCAAGACCTACAAGAACGGGGTCCAGGCCTTGAAGGGCATCGACCTGGACGTGGAGGAGGGCGACTTCTTTGCACTGCTCGGGCCGAACGGAGCTGGCAAGTCGACCGCCATCGGCATCGTGTCGTCGCTCGTCAACAAGACGAGCGGCACCGTCGAAGTGTTCGGACACAGTGTCGACACTGAACTCGAGGCCGCAAAGTCGTGCCTCGGGGTGGTGCCGCAGGAAATCAATTTCAATCAGTTCGAGAAGTTGTCGACGATCCTGCTTAACCAGGCAGGTTTCTACGGCATCCCGCGCACGGTGGCGCGCGAGCGCATGGAATACTGGCTCAACCAGCTGCAGCTGTGGGAGAAGCGCGAGGCCATCTCACGTTCGCTCTCGGGCGGCATGAAGCGCCGACTCATGATCGCGCGGGCGCTGATTCACGAACCGCAGCTGCTGATCCTCGACGAGCCGACAGCGGGCGTCGACATCGAAGTGCGCCGCTCGATGTGGGAGTTCCTGCGCCGCATCAACGAGCAGGGCACGACGATCATCCTGACGACGCATTACCTGGAGGAGGCAGAGAACCTCTGCCGCCACATCGCGATCATCGACGAAGGCCGGATCATCGAGAACGACCGCATGTCGACGGTGCTGCGCAAGTTGCACACCGAAACGTTCGTGCTCAACCTGCGCGTGCCGCTGCGCACTCAGATCGCGCTGCCCGGCTACCGGCTGGTCATGGTCGATGACACGACGGTCGAGGTGGAACTCACCAAGGAGCAGAACCTGAACGACATTTTCGCCGCCCTTTCATCCGTGGGTGGCGAAGTGGTGAGCATGCGCAACAAGACCAACCGCCTCGAGGAATTGTTCATACGGCTGGTGGAAGGGCGCGACCTCGGCAGCGGCGCGCTGGCCGAACCAGCCACGGGTCAAGCCACGGGCCAGCAGCAGGCCAAGGCGTGACCGCGGTACCGCCTGCTCCTGCGCGCACGCCGGGGGCCTCGCCCACAACCCACGCAGAGGTCACGACCGCGGCCCGCATGAGCGTGGCGCGGCGCATCGGCTTTGCGACCATCGTGATCCGCGAGTTCAGTCGCATCATGCGTATCTGGGGACAGACGCTGGTGCCCCCGGTGATCACGGCCACGCTGTACTTCATCATCTTCGGCAATCTCATCGGTGGCCGGATCGGCGAGATGGGCGGCTTCACGTACATTCAGTACATTGCGCCGGGCCTGATCATGCTGTCCGTCATCACCAACAGTTACGGCAACGTGGTGTCGTCTTTCTTCGGCGCGAAGTTCGGCCGCCACATCGAAGAACTGCTCGTCTCGCCGCTGCCCAACTGGCTGATCATCCTGGGCTACGTTGCGGGGGGCATGCTGCGAGGGTTGCTGGTCGGGTTGATCGTGACGATCATCGCGCTGTTCTTCACGCGGCTGCACGTCGAGCACTGGTTCGTCGTCATCGCAGCCGTACTGCTGACGTCGGTCGTGTTTTCGCTGGGCGGTTTCGTCAACGCCGTGTTCGCCAAGAACTTCGACCAGATCACGTTCGTGCCGACGTTCATCCTGACGCCGATGACCTACCTGGGCGGCGTGTTCTATTCGATCTCGATGTTGCCCGACTGGGCGCAGACCGTCTCGAAGGCGAACCCGATCCTTTATATGGTCAACGCGTTTCGCTACGGCTTCCTCGGCCATTCTGACGTGGATATCGGGTTCTCGTTCATGTTCATGGTCGTGTCGGTGCTGGTGCTGTTTGCCGCGTGCCTGCTCCTGATGAACCGCGGGACGGGGATCAGGGAGTAGGGAAGGGCAGGAAGGGCAGGAAGGGCAGGAAGCGCCGGAAGTGCCGGAAGCATCGGATCGCGATTCATACATCGCCTACCGACCACATACACTGCATTCTTCGACCTTCCTGAGCTTCCTGCGCTTCCTGCGCTTCCTGCCCTTCCGGAACTTCCTCCCCCCATGTGCGGCCGCTTCGCTTTCTACTCGCCCCATGAAGCCGTCGTTCGGCTCTTCGGGCTGCCTGATGACAGTCCGGACATCGAGCCGCGTTACAACATTGCGCCTACGACGTTCATCCCCGTGGTGCGCGAACTGCCCGACGCAGCAGAAGATGCATCGCCGGACGTGGCGGCGACGCGTCGTCTGGCAATGCTCTATTGGGGGCTCGTGCCTGTCTGGGCGAAGGAGAAATCCATCGGGGCGCGCATGATCAACGCGCGAGCCGAAACGCTGCGGGAGAAGCCGGCGTTCCGGACGGCCTATCGCAAGCGGCGCGGCCTCGTCCCCGCCGATGGGTACTATGAATGGATGCAGCTCGGCCCCCGTGACAAGCAGCCTTACTTCATGCGTCCAGCCAGTGGCAGCCCGTTCGCGCTGGCGGCACTATGGGAAACATGGCGCGATCCGGCGTCCGCTGAGCCTTTCGAATCCTGCACGCTGATCACGACCGTTCCGCCGACGTCGATCTCGTTCATTCATGACCGCATGCCGGTCATCATCCCGCCGCATGCTCATGCGGAGTGGCTCGATCCCTCCAATCACAACGTCGAACGACTCGACCGGTTGCTCACGGCTGAGAGCGCGGGCGACATGGTGGCGCATCGCGTGAGCCGGCTCGTCAGCAATGCGCGCAACCAGGGACCGCAATTGATCGAACCAGTGGCTGAGCCACCCCTCACCCTGACACTGGACCTGGACCCGGCCCCCGATGATGACCTGGACTGACCGTTACCTGCGCCGCTGGGCTGCAGGATCCCTGCTCGCGGTGCTGTTGCTGGCTGGCTTGGCCGGCTGCGGCGCGTCGCTCGTGTACCCGCGGCTCGATTCGCTGGTGGGCATCTATGTGCGCGGGCTCGTGTCGCTCGATCATAGCCAGAGCGCCAGCCTCGCGCGCACGCTGGAACACAACCTCCAGTGGCATCGCAGCGAGGAGCTTGAGCGCTACGACGCGTTCCTGCGGGGGCTGGCGTCGCAGGTCCGCGCCGGCGTCACGCGCGCAAGCCTCGAAGACGCCGCACAACAGGCCGAGGTTTACTGGCGGCGGATTTTCGAGCAGGCGGCGCCCGGCTACACCGCTCTCGCGGCAACGTTCAGCGACCGCCAGGCACAAGAACTGATCGAAAGCCTGCAGCAGGCTGACGAGAAGACCTGGCGCGAGTACTCGGGAAGGACTGCGGAGGATCGCAGGTCCGGGCGTGAAAAGTCGCTGCGCAAGAACATCGAACGCATGACTGGCCCGTTGAGTCCGCAGCAACGCCAGTTGGTCCACGACTATGCCTGGACAGCGCGACCGTTCATGTTCGAGTGGCGGGAGAACCGTCGGCTCTGGCGCGAGGAACTCGCGGCCACCTTGCGCGTGCGGTCAGGGCCGCGGGCGGAGTTCGACGAGCGCATGCGCGTGCTGATTGCCGCGCCGGATCGGCTGTGGACGCCCGAGTACCGCAAGGCGATCGCAACCAGCCGCGCGGATCTGCTCGATCTCGTGGTGCAGCTCGACGCCTCGCTTACGCCGCAACAACGCGCCGCTGCCGTGCAGCGTCTGCTCGCCCTGGCGAACGAGGCGGGCGATCTCGCGCAGCGGCGCGGCTGAGTGCAGAATCGGTCGCATGCAGCGCACACCCGACTCCCGCAAGGTCTTTGCGATCGGCTTTTACAAGACCGGCACGACGACGCTGTACGAAGCGCTGAAAATCCTCGGATATCGGACGATCAACGGCGACAAGCCCGGCAGCTATCCGGGCGCTGACGACGGCGCGACGTTGTTGCGGCAGATCGAAGCGGGCGACTACCGGTTGCCGACGTTCGATCTCTTCGACGCCTTCACCGACAACCCGTACTTTCATCTCTGGCGCGAAATGCATGCGCAATTTCCGGACGCGAAATTTATCCTGACTGTCCGCGACGAGGAGCCGTGGATAGAGAGTTGCGTGCGCTTCTATCGCAACCGGCGTGTGCGGCGGATGCGTGTCTGGATGTTCGGCAAGCACGCCAACCCCGGCGCGAATCCTGCAAGCCGTCAGGCGTGGCTTGATGCCTATCGCGCGCACAATGCTGCTGTCCGTGACCACTTCCGCAGTCGTCCCGACCAGTTCTTCGAATTCGACCCCACGAAAATGCGGGAGTGGGGGCCGTTATGCCAGTCGCTCGAACGGCCGACGCCCACGCAGCCGTGGCCCCATGCCAATCCCACCCAACCTGACCAGCCGTGGCGGGCCTTGTGGCGGCGGCTCAAGCGCGGCGTCGGTCTCGAGCTGCGCGACCCCGGGGAAAGCGTAGACGACTGAGTCGGCTCAAGCGAGACGCAGGACCAATGCCGGCTTGTACACCCAGTTGCGCAGCAGACGGCTCGACAGTTGTTCGTTCCAGTCGGTCACCAGCCTGTTGCGCTCGCGCAGCGCAGCCACGTCCGCAGTGAGGTCGCCCCGATAAGCGAGCCGCTGGCGAGTGCAGAACTCGCGCTCGGCATAATCGTAGACTTGCTGGTCGAGTGCGTTGACCGTGCGCAGCCGCTCGCGGATCGCGGGTTCGTCGAGGTAGCTCAAGTCAGTCTGCTCGCGGGCCGCGTCACGCCTGCGGCTCTTTTCGTCGAGCCGGTTCACGGGACGGTACTCCGGGCGGAACGCCGGCTCGCCCAGCCACTGGCCCAGCTCGAGCAAGGACTCATCGAAGGTCTCGGTGAGTCCAACGAAGCCCACGCGCGCGGCCAGCAAGTCGATGGCCTTCTGCGCGCTCGCCTCGCCCGCGATCATCTTCGTTTGCCAGTTGTGGGTCCACGGCGCGTCCGTCCAGCGCTCGAAGTCGGCGCGGCCGTAGGCGCGCGATCGGTTCTTGAAGTGCGACAGGTAGCGGCGGACGGGATCGCGTAAAAACGTGAAGTAGCGGATGTCCGGATACTCGACGTCGAGGTCCGAACACGGTTTGACGTTATGGCCTGCGATGCCGCGCAGGCCACGGTAGACGCGACGCACCCGGCGCAGGTCGGCGGCCGTCACGCGCACGCGCCGGTCCTCGAACTCGGGCTCGCGACGCGAGTACGGAGTGCGGATCTCGCAATGACCCGTACCGAAAGACCGCAGGAGGACGGCCCGCACCGTCCTGCCCGCGGTCTTCTCGATGTGCACGAATGCGTACAAGGGAGTTCTTGTCATGCGACGGTCAGTCCGCGTCTTCCTGCGGTTTGAAGGCGGTGACCAGTTCCTGCTGCTTGCGCGGCGGCACTGGATCGTAGTGGCTCAGGTCCATGGTGTACGTGCCTTCACCGCCCGTGATCGCCTTCAGTCGCGACAGGTAGTCCTGCAGTTCGCCCAGCGGGACCAGCGCCGAGATCTCCGAGCGTCCGCCCTGCAACGTGTCCTGTCCGTTGATGCGCGCGCGGCGTGTTGCCAGGTCGCTGGCGACGTCGCCGATCGACGCCGACGGGCAACTGATGACGATGCGCACGATCGGCTCCAGCACGATCGGAGCGGCCTCGCGAATGGCCTCGATAAAGGCCTTGCGGCCTGCTGACACGAACGCAACTTCCTTCGAGTCCACCGCGTGGTGCTTGCCGTCGAAGACGCTGACGCGGATGTCCTGCAGCGTAAAGCCCGCGATGGCGCCTTCGGTGAGCACCTGGCGCACGCCCTTCTCGACGGCGGGGATGAACTGTCCAGGGATCGCGCCGCCGACCACGTCGTCGACGAACTCGAAACCAGCGCCACGCTCCAGCGGTTCGACCCGCAGGTACACCTCGCCGAACTGCCCGGCGCCGCCCGTCTGCTTCTTGTGGCGGCAGTGGCCCTCGGCCGGTCGCGTGATCGTTTCGCGATAGGGCACCGCCGGCGGACTGGTCTTGACGGCCACGCCGTAGCGGTCGGTCAGGCGCTGCAGCATCACGCGCAGGTGCAGATCGCCCAAGCCATACAGCACGGTCTCGTTCTGTGCCACGTGGTGCTCGACCCGCACGCACGGGTCTTCCGCCATCAGGCGGTGCAGGCCCTCCGAAAGCTTCTGCTCGTCGCCGCGTTTCTCCGTGTGTATCGCGAGCCCGAGCATGGCCGGTGGAAACGTCACGGACTTCAGGTGGAAATGGTCCTCGTCGTGCGAATCGTGCAGCACCGCGTCGAAATGAATTTCGTCGACCTTCGGCACGGCGCAGATGTCACCGGGCACCGCCTGCGTGATCTCGGTATGGTCCTTGCCCTGCAACTGGTACAGGTGCGCGAGCTTGATCGGCTTGCGCGCATCGCCCACCAGCAGCTGCGCACCGGGCCGCACGGTCCCTTGATGCACGCGGAAGATGCCCATCTTGCCGACGAACGGATCGATCGTGACCTTGAAGACGTGCGCCACGACATGCCTGGCCGGGTCAGGTGTCGTCGCTGCGCGTTCCGCCGCCTCGCCTTCGCCTTTGAGGAACGGAGGCGGGTTGCCCTCGGCGGGATTCGGCGCAAGGCGCGCCAGCACCGTCAGCAGCTCCGGGATGCCAATGCCCGTTTCGGCCGAGCAGAAGCACACGGGGATCAGGTGGTCCTCGCGCAGCGCCTGCTCGAACGGATCGTGCAGTTGCTCGGGGCTCAGCAATTCCTCGCCCTGCTCGAGGTACAGCGCCATGAGTTTCTCATCGACCTCGACCACCTGGTCGATGATCTCGGTGTGCGCAGCCGCAACCGATGAAAAATCGGTGGCTTTGCCTTGCGACTGAAAGAAGCAGTCGACGACCGCGGCGCCACCTTCGGCGGGCAGGTTGAGCGGCAGGCAGCTTTTGCCGAACGCCTCGCGCAGTTCCAGCAGCACCTCCTCGGAGCGCGCGTCCCGGCTGTCGATCTTGTTGACGACGAGCAGCCGGCACAGGCCGCGCGCCTTGGCGAAATCCATCATGCGCTGGGTCATCGGCTCGACGCCGTTCGCGGCATTCACCACGATGACGGCCGTTTCGACCGCCTCGAGCGCGCTGAGCGTGCGGCCAAGGAAATCGGGATATCCCGGCGTGTCGATCACGTTGACGCGCTTGCCCTGCGTCTCGAAACCGCAGATGGCTGCGTCGAGGGAGTGCAGCAGCGCTTTTTCCTGCGGATCGTAGTCACAGACCGTCGTGCCGCGGGCCAGCGACCCCTTGGCACGGATTGCACCTGACTGCGCGAGCAAGGCTTCGGCCAGCAGCGTCTTGCCCGCGCCGGCTTGGCCCACGAGGGCGATATTGCGGATGTCCTGGGTTGTATAGGGCATTGGGATGCCTCCGTTGGTTTTTTGACTCAGTCGATGTGCAGAGCATACGCCCGGGGTCAAGACTCACCACTTCCACTTGCCGGGATTGGCTTCGGGCCATAATCAAGGTAGAAAGCGGGTACACGCGGCGTCGTTCAACGCGCCTCCACAAGGACGCAGGGATTCATGACCACGGGCAAACGCGCCCTGATCGTCGACGATTCGCGTTCGGCTCGGGTGATCCTGAGCCGGATGCTCGAACAGCACGACATGACGGTCGATACCGCCGAGTCCGCCGAGCAGGCCCTCGAGTACCTGCAGCGGAACCGTCCGGACGTGATCTTCATGGATCACCTGATGCCGGGCATGGACGGCTTCCAGGCGGTCCAGACGATCAAGGCCGACCCCCTGACGGCCACCATTCCGCTGATGATGTACACCTCGCAGGAAGGCGAGTTGTACGTCAGCCAGGCCCGCGCGCTCGGCGCGGTGGGTGTGCTGCCGAAGACGGTTCGCCCGGTCGACGTTTCGCGCATCCTGTACCAGCTGCACCTGCTGCCCGATCGGCGAACACAGCGCACGGCCCTGTTCCCCGGCCCCGCGGCCGCGATCGCGGCGGAAAGCTCACCGGAACAGGCCGGAATGGCGGCGGCGCTTGCAGCGTCCTCCCCGGACGAACCGTCGACGACCCCCGAGGGCTCGATGTCCTTCACGCCGTCGGTCGCCTCCGAGCTGCAAGCCAGCCTGCGCAGCTCGATGCAGCAGTACCTGAAGGAGCAGCTCGGCGAGCAGCGGCGTTTCATGCTGGCCACCTTTGAAGCGTTCGCGCGGCGCATGACCGGCGAAGTGAAGGAGAGCATTGCCAGGATTCCGCCTCCGCCCTCCATCGAGGCGCTGCTGCCACCACCGCCGCAGCGGCAATGGTGGCCGGTCGTGTTGACGGCCCTGTTCGCTGCGGTGCCCGCGGCCGTGCTCGGCTACGTGGCGTGGACCGCGAACGAAACCAATGCGTCGCTGCATCGCGAGCTGACTGTTTCCCGGGTTGAGCTCGAACAGGCCAGGTCCGCCGCGCTCGCGGCTGCCGCCACTGCCAGGGCAACGATGGCCAGCAATGCGCTGCTGCCGTCGTCCACGATCAATGACGGCGCGACCGGACCTGCGTCGGGACCGGTCGCCACCGAGTACGTGCCTTACGGCGAGGCGCCGTTGTCGGGCAACCGTCTCGAACGGCTGCGCTCGCTTGCAGCCACGCTCGAAGCGCAGCAGTTCAAGGGCCAGGTGCGCGTCGAATCCTACGTCGGCGACTTCTGCCTGAGCGGCAGCGCGAATGAAGGTCTCGCGCCGGCCGACGCGGCCGTGCCAGCCAGCAAGTGCGACACGGTGGGTAACCCGTACGACGATTCGCTGCCGAACGCGCAGCGCCAGTCCGTCGACTTTGCGAATTTCGTCGCGACGCTGGCCCGGCGCACCGGCGGGGCGATCCGGGTTGAGATCGTGAACGGCGGTCGCAAGCAACCGATCGCATACCCGGAGCAGGCAGAGAAAAGCACGGCCGGCGCCTGGAACACGGTCGCAGCCCAGAACAATCGGGTCGAATTCCACGTCCTGCCGGCGTCATGACGTCTTCACGGCTGCTCATCTACGGCGCCACGGGGTACACGGGCGAACTGATCGCGCGCGCAGCGGTCGCGCGCGGGCTGCAACCGATCCTCGCGGGGCGCAACGGTCCCGCCATCAGCGCGCTGGCCAGCACACTGGGTTGTGAATCGCGCATCGCCGCACTCGACGATCCAGCGTCGCTCGACCGCGCGCTGCACGGCACCACCGTCACCTTGCATTGCGCTGGACCCTTTTCCGCGACATCCGCACCAATGGTGGCAGCGTGTTTGCGCCAGCACAGCCACTATCTCGACATCACCGGCGAGATCGACGTGCTCGAAGCCGTGCATGCCTGCGATGCCGATGCGCGCGCAGCGAATGTCGTGCTGTGTCCAGCCACGGGTTTCGACGTTGTGCCGACGGACTGCGTCGCAGCATGCCTGCACGAAGCAATGCCCGACGCCACGTACCTGTCGCTCGGCTTCGCCTCGCGCGGCCGGCCAAGTCGGGGCACGCTCAAGACCAGCATCGAGAACCTCGCACGGGGCGGCAGGATTCGCAGTTCGGGCCGCATCACGCCAGTGGCGCATGCGTTTCGCGAGCGCAACATCGATTTTGGCGAGGGCACGCGTTCGGCCGTCACGATTCCGTGGGGCGACGTCAGCACGGCCTACTGGACCACTGGTATCGCCAACATCGAGTGCTACATCGCGATGCCACGTGAGAGCATTGCGCAGCTCAAGCGCCTGAACACGTTCGGCGGCTTGCTGCGCTTGGGGCCACTGCAGGCATTGATGAAGCGCATGGCCACACGGGGGCCTGCGGGTCCCGATGCAGCGGCACGCGCAGTCAACACGATGCTGGTGTGGGGCGAAACGCAGGCTCCGAGCGGCGAGCGGGCCACGGCGCGGGTGCGCGTCGCCAATGGCTACGACGTTACCGTGCACGCGGCGCTCGCGATCGCCCAGCACCTGCTGGAGGGCAAGGCCGTCGCGCCCGGGCATCGCACGCCGTCGCAGGTCATGGGCAGCCGCTTCGTCGAAACCTTGCCGGGCTCGAGCCGCATCGAGCTCACCCGCGATCGCGCATGGGATCCCAAGCCTGCCGCATGAGCGTAGCCGACCGTCCTGGTACCACGCCGAGCCAAAGCTTCCTGCCGCCCTGGCGGCTGCGGAACACCCACATCCAGTCCATCTATCCCAGCCTGCCGTTGCGTCGGGCTGGGGTTGAGCGACGAGCCTCGACGCTACGGGCGGTGTCGCGTGATCACCTGGTCGATTGCGGCGACGGAGTGCGGTTGCTCGCGCTGGCAGCAAGACAGACGGATGCCGGACGTCCCGCCGCGACGCGCCTTGCCGTGCTGCTGCATGGGTGGGAGGGCAGCGCCAACTCGCTGTACCTGCTGTCGCTGGGCCAACACCTGTTCGACGCCGGCTTCGACGTGGTGCGCCTCAATTTCCGCGACCACGGTGACAGCCATCACCTCAACTCCGAGCTGTTTCATTCGTGTCGCATCGCGGAAGTCGTCGGCGCCGTGCGCACGCTGCAGCACGAGCATCCCGGGCAACGACTGTCGCTCGCGGGATTCTCGCTCGGCGGCAACTTCAGCCTGCGTGTGGGCGCGCGCGCAGCGGCGGCGGGTATCGACATCGCGCACATCGTCGCGGTGTCCCCAGTCGTCGATCCGGAGCACACGTTGTTGCGGCTGGAGTCAGGCTGGGCGCTGTACCGCGAATACTTCGTCTGGAAGTGGCGCAGGTCATTGCGCAAGAAGCGCGAGGCATGGCCCGACGTCTATGAGTCGCTCGACGACATCCTGCAACTGGACAACCTCACGGTGATGACGGATCGACTGGCGTGTCGTTATGGCGGCTTCGCGACGATGCAGGACTACCTGCGCGGCTATGCGCTGGTCGGCCCCGTGCTCGAGCCGCTCGAAGCCTTGCACGATGCGCACGTGCGCATCATCGCGGCGGCGGACGATCCCATCATTCCGGTCGCGGACCTGGACCGGATTGCGCGCCCGCCGGGGCTGACCATCACGCGCACCAGCTACGGCGGACACTGCGGTTTTTATGATGGGGCCGTGGGGCAGACGTGGGTCGAACGCGAGATTCTCGCGACGTTCGCACAGGACTGAGCGGCCCGCAGTAACCCGCGCCGATGCGGGATCACGGGGCTGCGCGTGATCTGTGCGCGCCGCGCTCGGCCATCGCCGCTTGCCAATGCTTGAAGCGTTGCAGCGCGGCGTCCCGCCCGCCAGGTTCGAACGACTTCGCAATCGGCACCGGCAGCCAGTCCTGCGGCTCGCCCGCGGCCAGGTACGCGATGCCGCGTGCCGTGGCTTCGACCAGCTCGGGACGCTCGACTCTCATGTCGGTTACCGCGGCGAGCACCTGGCAAAGATAGTCGCATGCCGCAAGGCCGCCCGTGATCACCAGGCGGTGCAGGGGCGCCGACCGTCGCATCG
Organism: Gammaproteobacteria bacterium; assembly: GCA_031404015.1. Classification (GTDB taxonomy): domain Bacteria; phylum Pseudomonadota; class Gammaproteobacteria; order Steroidobacterales; family Steroidobacteraceae; genus RPQJ01. The sequence continues at coordinate 12,257 of JANNGT010000415.1, forward strand.
CGCGCACATTGATGGCCACGAGGAACGCGATGCTCTCGACGACGGCGGCGATCCGCTGCAGATCCGTGGCGGTTTCGACAGCCGAGGCCTTTTCCGCGGGAACCGGCACGAACTCAGCGACAAACTCCGGCAGCCAGTACGGCGCGCCCAGTCCGCCCACGCCGTTCATGAACAACAGCGGCAAGTTATCCTTGCCGAGGGACGACGACAACGTCTCGAGCGACCGTCGAACGTCGATGCCGACCCGGCTCGCGAGCCACTCGAGCGCGGCATAACCGCCGTTGACGGTGCCCTCGTGTGTGTAAAGCGCGCCAGGGGCATCGGTGCGAGCGTAAAGCACGCTCTTGAGCAGGCCGGGCGGAGTCGGGGCCGAGCCGTCGCGGACCAGGCGCTGCACGAACACGCCCGTGCCCGCATTGACGTAAGCCGTGGTCGTCTCGGCCGGCCCGAAGGCGAAAACTGCAGCGGATTGATCGCCGCTGCATGCACGCAGCGGCACGCGGCGACCATTCTCGAGCGCCAGGTCGCCATGGTCGTGAACGGTGCCCGTGCAGCTCGGCAGGATGGCCAGAGGAATGTCGAATGCATCGAGCAGCGGCTGTGACCAGTCGAGCACGGCAGGATCGAAGAGGAGCGTGCGGGACGCATTGGCGGGATCGACACTGGCCTCATTCGCTGCACAGAGGCGTTGCGCGAGAAAGCTCGCGAGCGGACCCGCGTAAAGACGCTCATCACGCAACGCGAGTCGCACGGGTGGCAGTTCGTCGAGACACCAGCGCAGCTTGCTCGCGCCGTAATGCGGCGACAGCGGCAGGCCGGTCAGTTCGCGCACCCATGTCGAGCGCGACCCGAGTTTTTCCGCAAGCCAGGCTGCATTGCGACGATCCTGCCACGACAACGCAGGGCTCAATGGTTGCCCGTTGCGGCGATCCCAGCAGCAGATGGTCGATCGCTGCGTCGCGAGTCCTGCCGCGACCAGCGGCCTTCCCGTGACCAGTGGTGATGCGCACACGTCGCGCATCGCGGTCTGCAGCGAGCGCAGCAACTCTTCTGCATCGTGCTCGACGTGACCGTCGGCCGAGCGCTGCGTGGCGATCGGCACGTGTGCCGCGGCGACCTCACGGCCCAGCGCATCGAAGATGACGGCACGGCTCGACGTGCCGCCCTGGTCGAGTGCCAGGTACAGGGAACGTGACTCACCGGGCGGCGTCAGCTCCCGCCGAATGGCGCTCAGCTCGCCGGCCAGCCAGGCGAGGCCGTCATCGTTGCCCGGAACGCTCATGCGGCGAATTCGGCTCCGGCACTGGAGTACACGTCGAGCATCGCCTGCACGGTCATCGTCTCGATGTAGCGCGCACCGAGTTCGTGGCAGCGCTGCGCCGTTGCGAGGTCGCGCACTTCATACACGGCCCAGTCCCAGGGCCCCGGCCACAACGCCGTCGCTGATCCCGGTACCTTTTCGATGTTGGTGAACAGGAAATCGGGTGCGAGCGAGGCCGCCTCGGCACGCGCCTCGTCATCATATCTTTCAAGCACCCACCCGATTCTGGCGCCGGTCATCGAGCGCATGATTTTCACCGCGGGCAGGTCGAACGAAATCACCACGCAGCGATCGAGCACGGGTTGCAGGACATCTGCAATGCGACGCAGCACCAGCTCGTGGCCGAACTGCCGCAGGCTGGCGCGCTTGACCTCGACGAATGCCGTGACGTCGTCCCAGCCCGCGATGGCATTCACGACCTGCTCCAATGACGGCGCGCACGTGTACCTGAAACGAGCGCCCAGCCGGCCGACTTCGCCCACTGGAATCTCGGCAAGCTGCGGCCAGCTCAGTGCGTGAACGCTTTCGGGACGCCCGCCGACGCGGACCAGGTCTGCGTCGTGCAGGACCACGGGAACGTGATCGGCGGTGACCTGCACGTCGAATTCGACGTGGCGCAGGCCGAGGTCCACCGCCGAGCCCAGTGCGGCGAGCGTGTTCTCGGGAAAGTCGGCTGCATTACCGCGGTGGGCAACGATGGCGGGCAACGGCGTCGTGCGATTCGTCATGGTCGCGAAGTTTACTTAAGCGGCGAACGACTCGCAGCGGCCTGCGGCGATGTGATGCGCATCACGGTTGGACGAGTCCCGTCACCCACGTGGACGGACGCTGTCACCGTTCAGGTGTCAGGCTTCTGCAAAGGGTTGTAATTGCTTGCGACTTGCCATGGCACGCAAGTTGCTACGTTCAGCCCATTGACCTGCGCTGCGAGAGACGATGGCCGACACGATCACTGCAGAAGACGTCCTCGCCCTGCTGTTTCCGGAACCGGCGACAGCGGGCAGCGCCAGTCCGTTGGTCACGGCATTCGTGCGCGATCCGCAAGGCGGGTTGATGCTGGCGTCGGTCACTCCCAGTCGCAGCCTGCTCGATGCCGCCAGGGTTGCTGGTCGCTGGAACAGCGGCACGCCGATTTACGACCCCCACACGCGCGAAATCATCGGCTACGAATTGGATCCGCTCGCCGTCGCCTGAGCCGCCCGTAAAGCAACACGCCTGCAAAGAAAAAGCCCCGCTTGTGCAGGGCTTGGGTTACTCATCGAACGCAGGTATTTTTGTTGTTCTGCTCTAATTCTTTTTGCGCGTTCCGCAACCAGATTTCTTTTTCTGCAATCCCGTCTTGTTTCGACGATTCGGTCTGATCAAATCCCCTGGCGGTCATCCCACCCGTGAGCTGGCTTGCCCGTCCTTCGCCCCCGTGGCGGTTCTGTGCTCTTCTGGGCCATGAAGGACATTTTTGGATAAGCAAGGCGCGTGCCAGTATGCCGTATCTTGTTGCAAATCAGCGTGTTACGAACGCGAAACACGCGCGCGAACGGATCTGGCTCGCAGCCGACGCTCGAATACGTAAAGAATGCCGACAATGGCTTGCGCCGTCCGCCTGCCAGCTGGTCGGTGATTTGATGCCGATCCTTCGATGGATCAGAACGCGTTGATGCCCGTGAGCTCGCGCCCGATCGTCAACTGGTGGATCGTCTCCGTGCCTTCGTACGTGATCACGCTTTCCAGGTTGAGGGCATGACGGATCGGCACGTACTCGGCGCTGATGCCCGAGCCGCCGAGGATGTCGCGGGCATCACGCGCCACTTCGATCGCGGCGCGGCAGTTGTTCCACTTGGCGAGCGACACGTGCGAGGGGCTCATGTGGCCCGCTTCCTTGAGCCGGCCCAGCTGCAATGACAGCAATTGTCCCAGCGTGATCTTGCGTGACATCTCCGCGAGGCGGATCTGGATCGCCTGCGTCGCGGCGAGCGGACGATTGAACAGGATGCGTGTCTTGGAGTATTCGAGCACTTCCTGCAGGCACGCCTGCGCGGCGCCGATGACGCCCCAGGTGATGCCGTAACGCGCCTGTGTCAGGCATGAGAGTGGCGCCTTGATGCCGCACGTGGAGCCCGGGAGCATCGCTGAATCCGGCACGACGACGTCGTTCAGAAAAATCGCTCCCGTGGCCGATGCGCGCAGCGAGAACTTGTTCTCGATCTCGGGCGTTTCCAGGCCCTTTGTGCCGCGTTCGACCAGGAAGCCGCGCATGCCTTCTTCGGCGCGCGCCCAGATGATGAAGATGTCGGCGATCGGCGAATTGGTGATCCACATCTTGCCGCCGTTCAGCACCCAGTCCGTGCCGCGACGCTTGGCGTGCGTTTTCATGTTGGCGGGATCGGAGCCGCCGTGCGGTTCGGTGAGGCCGAATGCGCCGATGAGTTCGCCCCGGGCCATGCGCGGCAGGTAGCGCTGCTTCTGTTCTTCGCTGCCGTAGGTGTAGATCGGATACATGCACAGCGACGACTGCACGGAAACGAAACTGCGCAAACCCGAATCACCGCGCTCGAGTTCCTGGCAGATCAAGCCGTAGCTGACAGCATTCAACCCCGAGCAGCCATACCCTTCGAGCGAGCTGCCGAGCAAGCCCAGCGCCGCGAGCTCGCCCACCAGCTCTCGCGGGAAAGTGTGGTTCTCGAAATGCGGGCGAATGATCGGAATGACGGCGTCATCGACGAAGCGCGCGACCGAATCCTGCACCATGCGCTCGTCGTCGGAGAGCGAGGAGCGGACGTCGAAGAGGTCGAGCGGATTCAGGGCAGCTGCGGGCACGGGCACTCCCGGTCGTGTTTCTCGTTTGAAGCCGATCATTCTAATTGAAACTCTGGCTCGATACCCCGGGGCGCTTCTGCCCCAGTCCTGGCGCAGGCCGACATCATCGTGGCGCCGACAGGTGTAAAAAGATTCATCAACCCGAATGGCTGTGGCCGGGTCGGTGCAGAGGAACTTTTACCCGATCCGTTGAATCTTGATACACATCGGTCCGTTACGGCAGTGGGCCTGGCCGCGACCGAGCCTGTATCAACCGTAATTTTATAATCGTCTTTGAATTTGATATTCAGTAGACGGACTGTTTAATTCCGCATAGGAGTATCTCATGCAACGTACTGCTTTCAGGTCTGGCTTTATCGCACTGCTGGCCGCCGCCTCCGTCGCCCTGGCCGGATGCGCCGCCATGCAGGACGTGGCGACAAGCCCCGACAAGGAGAAGACGCGCAAGGGTGCTGGTTACGGTGCAGCGGCCGGCGCCGTCATCGGCCTGCTGACCGGCGGCAACGACAAGTTCGAGGCCGCCATGATCGGCGCCGCCGCAGGTGCATTGGCCGGTGGCTCGGTCGGTTACTACATGGACAAGCAGGAGGCGAAGCTGCGCGAGCAGATGGCCGGCACGGGCGTGGACGTGGTGCGTAAAGGCGACAACATCACCCTCGACATGCCGGGCGGCGTCACCTTCGCGTTCGACAGCTCCAACCTGAACTCGCAGTTCTATCCGGTGCTGGACAAGGTGGCCGGGACGCTCGGCGAGTACAACAAGACGGTGATCGAGGTGGCTGGCCACACCGACAGCGTCGGCAGCGCTTCGTACAACCAGCAGTTGTCCGAGCGTCGTGCGAACAGCGTGGCCACGTACCTCGGCACGCGTGGTATTGATCGGTCACGCATGGTCACCATCGGCGCCGGCAAGGAACATCCGGTCGCGAGCAATGAGACGGATGAAGGGCGCGCGCAGAACCGCCGCGTCGAGATCACGATCGTGCCGGTGACGGAAGAGAGCGTACAGAAGGCGAAGCAGGGCTGAGGAAAGGGGTTAGGGGATAGGGGTTAGGGGTTAGTGGAAGAGCTGCAGCGTCCGGTTCAGGCTGCACCTCCGACTAACCCCTATCCCCTAGCCCCTAACCCCAAAGCGAGTCGGGGCCGGCGCAAGCGGGCCCGCCGGGCGGGGGGCGGGGGGTTTTAGGGGTGGGGCGGCTAGGGGGGG
>JANNGT010000416.1:0-9915 GCA_031404015.1 Gammaproteobacteria bacterium
TGTTCCCGACGCGTCGAACGTGGCGGGCTGGAACGGCTTCGTGCACCGTGCGGCGAGCGGGGTCAGCAGGATGTTGGTGGTGGTGTGCAGGTCGTTCTGCGCGTGCCGGCAGACCAGCTGCTTGTCACGCGTAAAGGTGACGTCGCATTCGATGACGCCCGCGCCTTGCGACGCAGCCGCCACGTACGATTCGCGCGTGTGCTCGGGGAAGCGCAGGGGCGCTCCGCGGTGTCCCAACGCAAACGACGTGCGACGGACGGGCCGATTGACGCACGCAGACAGCTCCGTCTTGAGGGGGCCGTCCGGCAAGCCCGCGACGAGCGCCACCGGACGCGAGTCGGGCCGCGCAGTGACGATGTCGCCCGCCAGGCCGGGCAAAGGCAGCAAAGCGGCGAGCAGCAGCAGGAAGGGCCGGTGCACAGAAGACCCCTTATCGATGTTCACATGCGGGATGCTCGCACTGCGTGATCCATTTAGCCATCGTCGGTGAGTCGTCGGCCATCGGGAAGCTAGACGGCCACCGTTCGCGGTTCCAGCATACGAGCTGGCGTGGGTTTACGCGGTTCACGTTCCCGCAGGAAAGGCACGAGCAGAATCACCAGCATGGCGATCATGGCGTCGAGGTAGAGCACGGTCGCGTAGCCCAGGCTCTCCGCAACCTGTCCCTGCCAGTAATTGCCGAAGCTGATCGCCAGGTTCGACATCCCCATGTATGCCGTAAACTGCGTCGCGGCCACGGCGGGGTTCGTCATCCCCATGAAGATTGCATTGCGCACGCCATAGGTCATCCCGAAGAACAGGCCGTGACTGATGATGAGGCCGTAGAACCATTGCGCGGGCACCGCCTGCAGGCCGACCGCGGTGATCTGCAGGGCCAGCAGCAGCGGCGGCAAGGCGGTCAATGCATAGCCAAGCGCTACGATTCGCTTCGTTCCGAAGCGGTCGCCAAGCCAGCCACCGATCATGCAGCCCAGCGCGGCCGTGATCGTATTTGCAACGCTGAGTGCTGCGATCTGGTGGTCCTTCAAACCGTAGTCGACCTGGATGGTCGCCAGGGTGGCGTAGGCAAGCGCCATAGCACCGACCGGGAGCAGGGAAAAAGCCACGCCGAGCCTCGGGCCGCGACCGGACTGCCAGAAACTGCGATAGACCTCCTTGACGAAGGACACCATCGCATCGACCAGTCGCCGGAATGCACCGGACTGTCTTTTGAGCGTTGCGTCCGCGTCAGGGTCGCGCACGAACAGCAGGACGAACAGAAGGTTGAGCAACATCAGCCCACCGACGCCGGCGAGGGCGGCCTTGAAACCGAACAACCCGTTGACGAACAGGGCGCCGCCGCCACCCAGCGCGATGCCGAGGTACTGACCGCCGAACATGAAACCGTTGCCCCGGCCACGCTCGTCTGGCTGCAACGTGCTGACCGCCAGCGAGTCGATGGCGACATCCTGCGTGGCGCAGAACAGGTTAGTCAGCACGACCATGGCCAGGAGCAGTTGCACGTTGGTCTTGAAATCGACGGTCGCCGTGATCAGCAAGGTCACGATCGTCATCGACGTGCAGCCCACGATCCAGGCCTTGCGGCCGCCCAGCCGATGCAGCTTGATCAGGTCGACGAGGGGCGCCCAGGCCCACTTGAAGGCCCATGGCAGGAGCAGGGCGGAGACAAAGAGTCCGATCACCGCCAGCGACACTTGTTGCTGGCGCATGATCGCAACCAGCGCAACCGAGCTGAAGCCATAGGGAAGGCCTTCGGAGACGTACAGTAGCCCGAAGGTGAAGAAGCGCCCGTTCCTGGTGTCCAGCAGGTTCGGCGAAGTTATGCGATTTGAAACGAGAACTCCCTCCATTGGAGATCGCCAACGGGAGGACATTGGCGCAGCGGGCCCAAGGTGTTGTTTGTAATCGTTGCCCGGTCCCGCGACCCCTTATAGCTCGTTTCGGCTCGATGTAAAAACACCGGCTCCCAGCCCCGCGCAGACTCGTTTAATCTGCCGCCTGGCACGACAGGACGGCAGCATGGCAAAAGCGGTACTGGGGATCATCGGTGGCTCGGGCATCTACGACTTGCCCGGCATCGAGCACATCGAGGAAATGCAAGTGCCCACGCCGTGGGGCGAACACTCCGACGGGCTGCGCACGGGGCGTGTGGGTGCCACGGCGATCGTCTTCCTGCCACGACACGGACGCGGCCATCGCATCCCGCCGCACGAGATCAACTACCGCGCCAATATCGACGCGATGAAACAGCTCGGCGTCACGGATCTGGTCTCCTTTTCGGCTTGTGGTTCGTACAAGGAGGCGTTGAGCCCCGGCACGTTCGTGCTGGTCGATAACTTCGTGGACCGTACGGTGCACCGCGCCAGCACGTTCTTCGGCACCGGCTGCGTGGCGCACGTGTCGTTCGCGCACCCCGTGGGCCCGGCGCTGCAGGACCGCATCGAGCGCGTGCTGCGCGCCGAGGGCATCCCGTACCAGCGCGGCGGCGTCGCGGTCTGCATGGAAGGCCCGCAGTTCTCGACGCTGCCGGAATCATTGACCTACCAGCGACTGGGCTACGACATCATCCACATGACGTCCATGCCTGAAGCCAAGCTCGCGCGCGAGGCCGAGCTCACGTACGCAGTGGTGGCGATGGTGACTGACTTCGACTGCTGGCACGAAGTGCACGGCGCGGTCGACGTCGCGAGCCTGCTGCGGGTGTTGGCCGAGAACAACGGCAAGGCACAGCGGGTGTTCGCGCGGCTGGCACGCGAATTCCCGGCGGAGCGCGAGGCGTGCCCGGTGGGTTCGGAACGGGCACTGGATGGCGCGATCCTGACGCATCCCAGCGTGCGCGATCCCGCACTCGTCGCACGCTTGCAGACCATCGCAGGCCGCGTGCTGCGACCGGCCTGACGAGTCGCGGGCGCTCATGCGCATCAACGGCCAACCCTACCGCACGATCTGGCTTGCCGACGCGAGCGGCGACGTGGCGGTCATCGACCAGACCTTGCTGCCCTTCGACTTCCACGTGCGCACGTTGCGTAGCGTCACCGATGCGACCATGGCGATCCGCGACATGGTCGTGCGGGGCGCGCCACTGATCGGCGTGACCGCGGCGTACGGCGTCGCGCTTGCGATGCGCGCCGATCCTGCGGATGGCAGTCTCGCCCTGGCTGCTGACTTGCTCGTGGCGACGCGGCCCACGGCCGTCAATCTGCGCTGGGCGGTGGAACGCATGCGCAAGGCGCTGTCGTCGTTGCCGCCTGCGCAGCGTGCGGCGCGGGCATATGCGGAAGCTGCGACGATCGCAGAGGAAGACGTTGCAGCGTGTGCTGCGATCGGCCGCCACGGGCTCCGGCTGTTGCAAGCGATCGCGGCGCAGTCTGCCTCGGCGCGGCCACTCAACGTGCTCACGCATTGCAACGCGGGCTGGCTCGCCTGCGTCGACTGGGGCACGGCGCTGGCGCCGGTCTATGCCGCACACGAAGCCGGGCTGCCGGTGCACGTGTACGTCGACGAAACGCGTCCCCGCAGCCAGGGCGCGTTTCTCACCGCCTTCGAGCTTGGCGCGCACGGCGTCCCGTACACCGTGATTGCCGATAACGCGGGCGGGCACTTGCTGCAGCATGGCGAGGTCGATGTCTGCATCGTCGGCAGCGATCGCACGACTGCAACCGGTGACGTTGCGAACAAGATCGGCTCGTACCTCAAGGCGCTTGCGGCCCATGACAACGGCGTGCCGTTCTACGCGGCGCTGCCCGCATCGACCATCGACTGGACGTTGACGGACGGCGTGCAGCAAGTGCCCATCGAGGAGCGATCCGCGCGTGAGGTCACGCACATGCGTGGACGCACGACCGATGGCGTCTGCGTGGAAGTCGAAGTCGTCGCGCCCGGCAGTCCAGTCCGCAATCCGGGCTTCGACGTGACGCCGGCGCGGCTCGTCACGGGCATCATCACGGAGCGCGGGATAACCGCGGCCAGCCGCGCGGGACTGGCAGAGCTCTTCCCTGAACACGCAATACAGCGCGAGGCGCGCAATGCCTGATCATCGCGACGAGATCATCGCCACGACACTCGCACTCGATGCGGCCGGCATGGTACCGAACAAGTCGGGCAATGTGTCGTGCAGGGTGGCGGAAGGCATTGCCATTACGCCTGCCGGCGTTCCCTATCGCGAACTCAGGCCGGAGCACATTGTCACGCTGCCACTCGATGCGGTGCGGCCAGCAGCCGGACTGCGGCCGTCTTCCGAATGGCGCATGCACGCGGCGATCTACCAGGCGCGTCCCGATGTCGCAGCCATCGTGCACACGCACAGTCCGCGCGCCACCGCACTGGCGAGTGCAGGGCGCGGCATTCCGCCGTTCCACTACATGATCGCGCTGGCCGGAGGCGACATACGCTGCATGCCGTACGCCACGTTCGGCACGCCGGAACTTGCGGAGTCTGCAGTGCGCGGTCTCGAACAGCGTCGCGCCTGCCTGCTCGGCAATCATGGCGTGATGGCCATCGGCAACTCCCTGGCACGCGCACACGCGGTAGCCGTCGAAGTCGAGAACCTGGCCGGAGAATACTTGTCGATGCTGGCAGCGGGGCTGGAGCCGCACCTGCTCGACGACGCCGAGATTCAGCGGGTCGTCGCGAAGTTCACGGAGTACGGGCGGCTGGGCTAGCCTGCCGACGCGCGCGCAGGCGGCTCCCCACGAACTGGCCGCCGAAGTAGGCCGCGACGAACAGCGGTAACAACAGCCACCGAAACGACAGGCCCATCGCGTAGCGCATGCCGATCACCATCGGCACGGCCGCGTGCACGGCGACGAACCACTGCGGCGAAAATTTGCGCACGCCCGCGCGCCAGTAGCCGAACGGCACGGTGATCACGAACGTGGCTGCGATGACCAGCGCATAGGCCATCGTTTCGGTCACGCTCATGACCCGCAAAACGTCATCGCGATGCCCTGTCCCGGCACCGGCGTCAATGTTCCTTGCGCGCCATCAACCGGTCCGTCCAGGCGATGCCCAGCGCAGAGAGAATGAAGATCGAATGAATGATCGTCTGCCACATGACGCCCTGCTCCGTGACCTGCGTGCAGCCCTTGCTGTTCGATCCGGCGGCGAGCAGCGCCTGCGCGGCCTCGAACGCCGCGGGGGTGCCGCACAACGGCATGCCGCCCAGCATGCCGGCCTCGATGAACGTCTTGAGCAAGTGGATCGAGCTGATGCCGATGATTGCCATCGCGAGCTTTACCTTGAGCACGCTGGCGTTCACGTGGCTCAGCCACTCTGGCTGGTCCGGATGACCTTGCAGGTCGAGGCGTGACACGAATGTCTCGTAGCCCCCCACGATCACCATCACGAGCAGGTTCGAAATCATCACCACGTCGATGAGGCCGAGCACGATCAGCATGATCGATTGCTCGGTCAGGGTGGGCGCAGTCATGATCAGGTGCAGCAGTTCCTTGAGGAACAGGAACACGTAGACGCCCTGCGCGACGATCAGTCCGAGGTAGAGCGGCAGCTGCAGCCAGCGTGAGCTGAAAATGAGCGAGGCCAGGGGCCCCAGGGGCTTGCGCGGGACAGTGTTCATGGAATCTGCAGTTTGAGCGGCGAAAAGGTGTGCAAGAGTAGGGTGCGCTGCGCATCCTGCCAAGCCCGGATATCGGGTATGAGCTGCCGCACGCGCTTACAGGCTCACCTCCAGCGTGAGCATCACGCCGCGCCCCGCGGCGTCGAGGCCCGAGCCGAATTCGCGGTAACGACGGTCGCCCAGGTTGCCCGCCTGCAGCGCTGCAAACACCCCGTTGCCTGCTTCCCAGGCCGCCCGCAGGTTCCAGGTCGACCACCCGGGGGTGCCGCCCGGCCGGATACGCGGGTCGATCTCGTCGCGCGGGCTGTAACGCTCCTGGCGATCGGCGAAGTCTGTCCAGGCCTCGAGTGACCAGCGTGGTGCCGGGCTCCAGTCGAGTCCCACGCTGCCGTTCAACGGTGGAATGCGGTCGGCGGGATAGCTGTCGCCCGCCAGCCGTTCCTCGCCCCGGGTCCAGGTGAGCTGGGTGCGCCAGGACAGCTTCGGCGAGAGCTCCTGCCGATAGGCAAACTCGGCGCCGTACAGCCGCAGGCTCGCAGCGTTCCGGCTCTGCACCACGAGACGGCCCGACGACGTGACCTCGCCGGTCGGCACGCTCGTGATCTTGTCGCGGTAGTCGGAGTAATAGCCGATGAGCTCGCCTTCGATGCCGCCCCGCATGAGCTTGATGCCCGCATCGAACGTCGTGACGTGCTCCGATTGGAGGTCGGGGTTCGGCACGTTGAAGCGATTGCCGGGGCGGTCGCCGAACGTGCCCAGGTCGAACACGTTGGGCGCGCGGAAGCCCTGGCCCAGGTTCGCGATGAGACGGACGCTGTCGACCAGCTCGAATGACGCGCCGAGGTTACCCGTGAGCCCGTCGTCATTGACGGTCGTGGCATCGAACGTGTCGCTGCCGGGCAGGCGAGTACGGCTGCTGCTCCAGCGCAACCCGCCCAGCACGTCGAGCCGCTCGTGCGCAGCCCAGTCGTCGGCGACGAAAGCCCCGGCGTGCACCATCGTCGAACCGTCCGGAAAGCGCGGCGGGCGCACGCTCTTCGCGCCGGTTTGCGTGTCGATGCGCATGCGCGATGACCCGACGTCGTCATGGTAGATGTCCATGCCATACGACAGATGGTGTTTCGCGCCCAGGTCCTTCTGCGCTACGAACGTCAGCCCCAGGCTCTCGTCCTCGTTGCTTTCACGGTCCTCGTCGCGCGAGCCGAAATCACGACTGCGCCGGCCATCCTCGATCACCTGCTGGCCCACCTGTGCTTCCGCGCTGTCCCAGGCACGGTTCGGGTTCGATCCGCGCCAGCGCAGCTGCATGAAGTCGCGCCGTTGCGGCTCGAACCAGTAGACCGCTGAATTGGGGTTGCTCTGGCCGTAGCCTGCGGTCAGTTCATCGTAACGCGGCGTGCGTGGCTGTTCGGAGTACTGCAACGAGAGCGTGAGTTCGTTGCCGTCCGCGACCATGGCCCTGACCTTTGCGTCGGCCGCGCGTCCTGTGTATGCCGTGAAAGGCAGTTCATCGCCCCCACCCACGCGACGCTCGTTCACGTCCTGGTACGTGATGCCGGCATTCATGACCAGCCGTTCGTGACCAACCGCGCCCTGCACGCGTGACAAGGTCGAGTCATCGACACTGCCGTAGTGGGTGCGCAGCAAGCCCGCTGCCTGCAATTCGGCACCTTCAAAGCGGGGTTCCCACGTCAGCATCTGCACGACGCCACCCATCGCATCGCTGCCATACAACGCCGACATGGGGCCGCGCACCACCTCGATGCGGGCAAGCGCCTGGCTGTCGACGAGTGCGACGTACTGGTTCGGCGCATTGCGGAAAATCGCGTTGTTCAGACGAAAGCCATCCACCACATGCAGCACTTCCGAGCCCTTGAGCCCGCGCAGGATCACCACCCCCTGTCCCGGCGTGGTCTGCTGCAGGGATGCGCCTGGCTGGCTGCGGAGGGCGTCCATCACGGTTTGCGGCGAGGCCGCCCGGATGGCATCGCTATCCACGACGCTGGTTGCGACAGGTACCGTAAACGCGGGCTCCGCGCGTCGCGAGGCGGTGACCTGGATCGTCTCGAGCGTGGCGGCGGCTGGCGCGGGCCAGGGCACCGACAGCAGCACGACGCCCAACGGCAACGCCAGCGGCCCCAGCTTGAAAAAACGAACTGAATTCATGCCGTGGCTCGCGTAATTACCCGGTGATCATAGCGCACCGACCGCGATACAATGCGCGCCAAGGCTGCGCCGGTCAGCCGCGACGGGATCCGCCATTGAAGACTGCCCAGGAAATCTACCGCGACCTGCAGACGAAGCTCGGCGACGTCCTGCCGGACGCAGAGCTGTACATCAAGGCGGAGGTGGCCGCGGAGGTGCTGCAGCTCAAGGCCGAGCGCAACGCCGTGATCCTCGGCCACAACTACATGGAACCTGCGCTGTTCCACACGGTGCCGGACTTCCAGGGCGATTCGCTCGAGCTGAGCCGGCGCGCGGCGGAGACGGACAAGTCCGTCATCGTCTTCTGCGGCGTGCGCTTCATGGCCGAGACGGCCAAGATCCTGAATCCGGGCAAGACCGTGCTGCTGCCCACGGAGAAGGGCGGCTGCTCCCTCGCCGAAAGCATCACCGCCGCTGACGTGCGTGCGCTGCGGGCAGCCTATCCGGGCGTGCCGATCGTCACCTACATCAACACGTATGCGGACGTGAAAGCCGAGTGCGACATCTGCTGCACCTCGAGCAATGCCGCGGCCGTGGTCGAGTCGCTGGACTCCGACACCGTCATTTTCCTGCCCGACGAGTTTCTCGCGGCCAACGTGGCCCGCGAGACCGGCCGGCACATCATCGTGCCGTCCGTGCTGCGCAAAGGCGCGGCCCCGGTCCCGGTGGGTACGGGGACTGGCGAGCAGGTCATGCTGTCGTGGCACGGCCGCTGCGAGGTGCACGAGCTGTTCACGCCGGAAGACGTCGATGTCGTGCGCAAGCAGTACCCCGACGTAATGATCCTGGCGCACCCCGAGTGCAGTCCCGAAGTGACGGCCAAGGCCGATTTCTCGGGCAGCACCACCGCCATGATCAACGCTGTCGCAAAATCGCCGGCCAAGCGCTTCCTGCTGCTCACGGAATGCTCGATGGGCGACAACATCGTCGCCGCGAATCCGGGCAAGGAAATGCTGCGGCTCTGCAGTCATCGCTGCCCGCACATGCACGAGATCACGCTGGAGCAGACGCGTGACGCGCTCAAGTACATGCGCTGGCAGATCGAGGTGCCCGAAGAGATCCGGGTGCGTGCGCTGCGCTCCGTCGAGCGCATGCTGGCCGTCGGGCCGAAAATCGATTGAGCCACGTCCTGCGCAGCGACGTGCTCGTCATCGGCTGCGGCATCGCTGGCGGCACGGCGGCGCTTGATCTGGCCGAAGCGGGCCTCGACGTCGCAGTGATCACGCGCGCCGATCGTGCGGGTGAATCGAACACCTACTGGGCGCAGGGCGGCATCATTTTCCGCGGCGAGGAGGATTCTCCGGAGTCACTGGCGCACGACATCATCAATGCCGGCGCCGGCCTGTGCCATGACGAAGCCGTGCGCACGCTGGCGGTTGAAGGCCCCGGGCTCGTGCAGTCCATGTTGCTCGACAAACTGCAGGTGCCGTTCGACCGGGATGCGGACGGTAGCCTGGCGTTGGGCCGCGAGGGCGGGCATTCGATCGCACGGATCGCGCATGCGACCGACGCCACCGGTCGCGCAATCGAGGACAAGATCGTCGAGGCCTTGCGTGCTCATCCCCGCGTGCGGTTGCTCACGCACCACACGGCGGTCGACCTTTTGACGCCGGCGCACCATGGCCGGGACCGGCGCGCGGTCTACGACCCGCTGTCGTGCGTCGGCGCATACCTGTTCGACCAGCGCACGGGCAAGATCGAACGCTGCTTTGCGCGCGCCACGGTGCTGGCCACCGGCGGCCTGGGGCAGATCTTCCTGCGCACGACCAATCCTGCGGGCGCGCGGGGCGACGGGCTCGCAATGGCTTACCGCGCTGGCGCGCGCGTCATCAACACCGAGTACGTGCAGTTCCATCCCACGGCGTTCTATCACCGCAATGCACCGTGTTTCCTGATCACTGAAGCAGTGCGCGGCGCTGGCGCGCGCCTTGTGGACGAAAAGCGTGAGCCATTCATGGATCGCTACGATCCCAAGTGGAAGGACCTCGCGCCGCGCGACGTGGTTGCGCGCAGCATCCACGCCGAGATGCTGCGACAGGGCGTGCCCAACGTTTACCTCGATGTGGCCAACTACGTTTCGGCCGAGCGCATCCGGTCCGAGTTTCCCGAGATGTACCGCAGCTGCCTCGAATACG